>SVLW01000045.1 GCA_015067705.1 Oscillospiraceae bacterium | reverse complement strand
GGAATTCAGGTTTTCGAGGGAACGGCAGAGCTCAGACAGGGTGACGGAATTGTCCATGAACATCCACACCATGCGGCCCAGGACGCTGTCGCCGGTGAAGAGGACGCGATCCTTGCGGGAGAGCAGGCAGAGGCCGCCCGCGGTATGGCCGGGGAAAGCAATGACCTCGATCTGTTTATCGCCCAGATCGATGGTGTCGCCGTCGTCCAGGTTTTCAATGGGACAGGGTTCAAGGCCGCGGATAGCGTCCGGCAGGTAATCACCGCGGAACATGTCATAATAGGCGTCGCGATCACGGAAATTGATCAATGCCTTGTCAAACCAGACATTGCCGCGGACATGGTCGGGATGGGCGTGGGTGTTCACGAGAACCAGCGGCAGATCGGTGAACGTGCGCACGATGTCATAGAAATTTTCAACGCCGTTGGCGGTGTCGATCACCAGGGCCTTTTCTGTGCCCAGCACCAGATAAGCGGTGCCTTCGTCATTGTCGTTCAGAAGATAGATGGAATCGGTGAGTTTCTGGATTTTCATACGTTCGGACATGGTGTGACCTCCTTATTGTTCGGCTTCGGTTTCATGGGTGGGGAAATCCAGAGAAAGCATTTCCCGCAAGAGGCTGCTGTCGCTTGCAGGATAGCGGGTGGTGTCCCAACTGTGGGTTTCGGACAGGGCCTCGTCCGTGAGGCCAAAGCCTCTGTACGGTTCCTCCGGATGCAGGGCACTCTCATAACAGTCCACATGGCTCCATTTTCCGCGGTACAGGACCAGATTCCAATAATAGGGAATGCCGTCCCGTTTGCCGCAGACCACCATGCAGTCGATATCGGAGAGCATACAGAGCTGTTGGAAGGCCAGGGCAAAGCCCTCGCTGACGGCGTTCTTTTTGATGAGGGCGCCATAGACCGTGAAGGGGTCGCCCTTCTGCGTCAGCTCACCGGATTCCAGACGCGGGGCGCTGTCCCGGTCGGGCGTGACGGTGGACACCAGGGTGTCGTGGAAATACTGGATGCGGTTCACCGTCAGGAGACTGCCGGAATAGGCGTCCAGAATGATCTGCGCTTCCTCTGTGGCGGTGGCGGATTTGGCATGGAGCGTATCCGCAAGCTGTCCATACCGGACCGTCATCTCTACAATGCGCTGGGCGCCGGTTTCGGGGAAGAACTGTACCGTGGGCACGGCGGCACCGTAGGCCAGCTCGGGATTCTCATAATAAATTTGGGAAAAAAGCTCCGCAAATGCATAGTCCTTGCTGTAATCGGAGAGGCTGAAGAGAATGGTGGGGGAGAACTGTGCCATTTTCTCCCGGAGATAGGCGGAAAGCTCCTCCCGGGAGCCGATCTCCCGGATGGAATCCATCTCCTGTGCCTGCCGCCGATAGCTGATATCGAACTGAATCTCGTAATAGGACAGGATCTGTGCGCTCTGGTAGGAAATATTACTGACGGCAAAGGCGGCGATGGGGGCCTTCATGACCTCCCGCACCACCCGGCGGACATCCTGATCCACATTGCCGCTGTAATCCGTAAGGCGCAGGGTCTGGACCATGGTGTGCTGTTCGATCAGGGAAAGAAGCGCGGTTTTCAGCTCGTCATACCCGGAATACTCCGGGATCTCCGGCGGGATATCGCTGTCGGAGGTGGAAACGTGGGGCGTTTCCATGACATATTCCCGCTCGAGAATCGTGTGACAGCCGGAAATGCAGGAAAAAGACAGACAGAGACAGATGAGGGCTGCGATCTTGCGGCGGTGGATGGTGCTCGCCTCCTTTCCGGTGGTACTTCCTCCTCATTATAGCGGGAAATCCTTCGTGGCGCAAGAGGGAGAGCCTTTTCCCGGAACGGCAGAAAAAAACAGTCGCATTCTGCGTGAAGTTATGCTATACTGAACAAAATCAGGCATATGAATTCAGACGCGGGAGGGAAACCGATGGCGATTTTATTTATGATATTGGGATATCTGGTGTGTAATGTGAATCTGGCCCAGTGGATCGCCCGGCGGCGCGGCGTGAATATCCGCTCTGTGGGCAGCCGGAATCCCGGTGCATCCAACGTGTTTATGACCGTGGGACCGTGGTTGGGTGTGGCCGTGGCGGTTTTTGATATTCTGAAGGCCGCCGCAGTGGTGATGGCGGCAAGATGGCTGTGCCCGCAGATGGAGTATATTGGATATCTGACGGGTTTGGGCTGTCTTTTGGGCAATCTTTTCCCCTGTTTCCATGGGTTCCGGGGCGGCAAAGGCTTTGCTACGTTCGTCGGCCTGACTTTGGGCATGGATTGGATGTTTACGGTAGGTCTCGTGGTGATCGTGGCGCTGATCACGATCTTCACCGGATATATTGTGCTGGGAACTTACACGGCTATTGCATCGTATCCGGTATATGTGTTCCTTCTGGCGGGAGGCGTGGTGCCCATGCTGATCGTGCTGACGGTGTCACTTCTGATATTCTCCAAGCATCTGGAAAACATTGACCGGCTGCGGGATGGCAGCGAAATGCGGCTGAATCTCCTCAGAAGAAAGTAAACGGGGAGGGCGGTACATGGGACAGTTATGGGAAAACAAAATTCTGATCTGTGCGCTGGCCGCGTGGGCGGCGGCACAGTTATCAAAGACCGTGATCTATGCCATCTTGAACCGGGACTTTAACTGGCATCGTCTCTTTGGCGATGGCGGGATGCCCAGCGGGCACTCTGCCACGGTGAGTGCATTGGCGACGGGCGCGGCGCTGCAGTACGGACTGGCCTCGTTCCAGTTTGCGGTGTGCTTTGTGCTGGCAATTATTGTGATGCACGATGCCATGGGTGTGCGGCAGGAGACCGGCAAGCAGGCAAAGCTGTTGACGGAGATCACGGGTATTCTGGAAGGTCTCACCAACCGGGAGCTGGCGGAGGAAAATCTGAAGCTCTTTGTGGGGCACACGCCGCTGCAGGTGGTGGTGGGGTCGTTACTTGGCATTTTGATCGCTTTTTTGATTTGTTAAGGAAAAGAACCGGAAGCATAAGGCTTCCGGTTCTTTTGTGCTATTATATGAACGTTTGGATTACATTTTGTGCAGAGGTACTGCTTCGCACATGTGACAATTTGCGTCGTTGCAAAGGACGACCTCAATCTGATCCGGCAGGAGAATGCCCCAGGACGGAAAGCGCGATACGGCTTCTTCGATGATTTGCGCAGGAGATCGTTCTTCCAGTTCGGACGGCTCGGGTTCTGCCGCTTGCGGGACTACGCCGACAATCTCCATTTGCTCCAGCGCCTGCTGGAGGGTTAGTTCGGAGGAAAGTGCGGCTTTTACGCAGTTGAACTGGAACCAACCGTACTGTAGGAAAGTGAAGAATGTCTCTTCTTCCCAATGAGACTTTGCATAGCACAGATAATCGCTCTGTTCCATCAGGTATGCGGGGAATCGGTTCAGGACATCGTGTATCAGCGTGCGCAACTGACTAAGCCTCTTCGACTCTCCGTAATGGGTCCAATAGGCGACAGCAAGCTGGTTTACCAGCAATTCTTCCTCTGCAGGATGAGGGCGGACGTCACTATGGAACATCATAATGGCATGACCCAGTTCGTGGATCAGGTTATACCAGTGAAAATAGAGTTCAAATTTCTGTTCGGGATCTTCTCCCAGTAATTCCCGGATCATTGCTTTTTGCTCAGAGGGGGCGGTCTGATATTGTCCGGTTACAATTCGGATGCGATAGTCATGGATGCTTTCCACAGTGGTTCCTCCTGGGGAACAGGAAATTTACACAAATCTGGCGATTTCTTCCACGGGCTTGCGGGTCTTCTTTCTGGGGGCTTCGTCGGCGCTGTAACCGACGGAGAGGATGAGGCGGACGCGGCGGTCGGCGGGGATGCCGAAAGTTTCCTTGGTGGCATCTTCGTCAAAGAGGCCCAGAATGCAGGTGGAAAGGCCCAGTTCGGAGGCGGCCAGGGTCAGGTGAGCGGTGACGATGCCCAGGTCGATCTGGGCGAAGGTCTGGCTGTCCATGGTGGCCAGTACGCGGGGCGCCAGGCGGGCGTATTCTTCGGTGATGATGATGAAGGCCGGAGCCTTGGAAGTGAAGGCATTGGCGCCGGATTTCTGGATGCAGGCGGCGCACTTGGCGGCGTTTTCGGGGGTCTGCACCACCACAAAGCTCCAGGGCTGGCTGTTGCAGGCAGAGGGGGCCAGACGGGCGGCCTCGATGACGGCCTGCAGCTTTTCCGGTTCCACAGGACGTTCGGCATAATTGCGGCAGCTTTCGCGCACATTCAGTAATTCAAAGAAATTCATGGATGATCCTCCCTGTTTTTTCACAGTATACCATCTTTCCATATCGGTCTGCAAGTGGTATAATGAATGCGCGGGCGGCTTTTTGCCGCCGATAAACTGGGATATCAGGTGACTGACAGATATGCGGGAAATCATCATTGGAAAAAACGACGCGGGACAGCGGACGGATCATTTTCTCATCAAGGCCCTGCCGGCGCTGCCGCCCTCTCTGCGGCAGAAATATCTGCGGCTGAAGCGCATCAAGCGAAACGGCGGGCGCTGTCATCCGGAGGACAGACTGCAGGAGGGGGACGTGCTGACCCTCTATATCGGCGACGAGTTTTTTGAGAAACCCACCGGCGACGAAGCCTGGCGGGGGATCCGGCCCCGGCTCAGCGTGGCATACGAGGATGAGAACATCCTCATTGCGGACAAGCGGGCCGGTATGCTGGTGCATTCCGATGATTCCGGGGACGAGAATACCCTGATCAATCATATCAAGGCCTATCTCTTTGAAAAAGGAGAGTGGGATCCGGCGGCGGAGCAGTCCTTTGTGCCGGCGCTGGCAAACCGCATTGACCGCAATACCTGTGGTCTGGTGCTGGCGGCAAAGAATGCCGAGGCACTGCGGATCTTAAATGACAAGATCCGTGACCGGGAGATCCGGAAGTATTATCTCTGCGTGATCCATGGCATGATGAACCCGAAGAACGGCCGTCTGGACGGCTTTATCGAGCGGGATCTCAAGAATAAAGTGGTGCATGTGCGGCAGGAAAAGAGCGCGGATTCCCGCACGGCCGCCACGGTGTACCGGACACTGGAGACGAAAAACGGGCTGTCCCTTCTGCAGGTGGAGCTTTTAACCGGGCGCACCCATCAGATCCGTGCCTCTTTTGCCGCCGTGGGGCATCCGCTTTTAGGCGACGGCAAGTACGGCACCAATGAGCAGAATCGCGGCTTCCGCCAGAAATTCCAGGCGCTGCAGTCGTACCGGGTGGTGTTCGATTTCAAAACAGATGCCGGCGCTCTCGAATATCTGCGGGGAAAATGCGTGGAGGCGGGGGAAGCGGACTTTGTCCGTGCTTTCCGCTCGGGCAGCGTAAAACGAGAAAATACGAGAAAATAAGAGAAAACAGGAGAAAAACAAAGCATTTTTTTGTCTCCTCTAAAATGAAAACCAAAATTCGCGGAATTTTTCAAGTTATTATTGACATTCCGCGGATTTTATTATATATTTAGGCTAATATGGGTAGCCATGCTACTTATAGTCAGGAGGCGTGATAAATGCAGAAAGAGCTCATAAGGCTCGAGAATATTGTGAAGAACTACGGCGAGACGCAGATCTTAAAGGGAATTAACCTTTATATCAACGACAGCGAGTTTTTGACGATTTTGGGGCCGAGCGGATGTGGTAAAACCACAACACTGCGAGTGATCGGCGGATTTGAACAGCCTACCCAGGGCCGTGTCTGGTTTGATGGGAAGGAAATGACCCATGTACCGCCGCATAAGCGTCAGGTGAATACGGTTTTTCAGAAATATGCCCTCTTTACGCATATGAATGTGTTTGAAAACGTGGCCTTTGGTCTGCGTCTCAAAAAGACGCCCAACGACGAGGTGGAGCGCCGCGTGAATGCCATGCTGGATATGGTGAATCTGTCCGGCTATGGCAAGCGCGATGCCACCAGTCTGTCCGGCGGTGAGCAGCAGCGCGTGGCGATCGCCCGTGCGCTGGTGAACCGGCCGAAGGTTCTGCTTCTGGACGAGCCGCTGGGCGCGCTGGACTTAAAGCTCCGCAAGGAGATGCAGCTGGAGCTCAAGACCATGCAGAAGCAGTTGGGCATAACTTTTATATATGTCACCCACGATCAGGAAGAAGCCCTGACCATGAGCGATACCGTGGTGGTCATGAATAAGGGTTCCATCCAGCAGATCGGTACGCCCATTGATATTTATAATGAGCCGAAGAATGCCTTTGTGGCAAACTTCATCGGTCAGAGCAATATCATCCCCGGCGTGATGAACCGTGACCTGGAAGTGACTTTTGACGGGCATACCTTCCCCTGCGTGGACAGTGGTTTCGGTACGGAGACCCCTGTTGACGTGGTGGTGCGTCCCGAGGACGTACAGCTGGTGGAAGAGGGCCGCGGCCAGCTTTCCGGTATCGTGGAATCTTTGATCTTCAAGGGCGTACACTATGAGATGGTGGTGGACACCGGTTCCTTCCACTTCCTGGTGCAGTCCACGGCGGCAGTGCAGCCGGGCGTGAGAACCGACCTGCTGATTGCGCCGGACGCTATCCATATCATGAAAAAAGGCGGTGCGGAATGAAAGGCCGGCTGCGTCGTGCGGAAAGCGTGAAGGAAGACGCCTCCGCACAGAGCAAGGGTCTGGGCGTTCGTGGACGCACCTCTATGCTGGCACTTCCCTTTTCCGTCTATATGGTGATTTTCATTGCGGCGCCGCTTCTCCTCATTGTGCTCTACAGTGTGTGCGTGGATCCGCCGGGAGACATGAGCTTTACGCTAGAGCATTTCCGCCGCTTCTTTGATTTTGAGAATCCCATTTATCTGCAGGTTCTGTGGCGCTCCTTTTATATTGCGGTGATCAGTACGGCGATCTGTCTGCTGATCGGCTATCCCATGGCCTATATCCTCTCCCGGATGAAGCCCACGGTGCGCAATATCTTAAGCGTGCTGTTCATTCTGCCCATGTGGATGAACTTCCTGCTGCGTACTTATGCCTGGATGTCTCTTTTAGAGAATACGGGTCTCATCAATACGGCGCTGGAGGCCATGGGCCTTCCGGCCATCAATATCATGTATACCCAGTGGGCAGTGGTGCTGGGCAATGTCTATAACTTCCTGCCCTTTATGATTCTGCCGATCTACAATACGCTGGTGAAGATCGATCCGGCGGTGGTGGAGGCGGCACAGGATCTGGGCGCCAGCGGCCGCAAGGTGTTCCGCAAGATCATCCTGCCGCTGTCTGTCCCCGGCGTCATGAGCGGTATTTCCATGACCTTTATGCCCGCCATCACCACCTTTGTTATTTCAAAGCTTTTGGGCGGCGGACAGTACACACTGATCGGCGACTTGATTGACAAGCAGTACAAGGTCACCGGCGACTGGGGCTTCGGCTCTGCCATGAGCGTCATCATCATGGTGATGATCCTCATCAGCATGAATCTGATGCCCTCATCCTCCAAAGATCAGGGAGGTGGATTGCTGTGAAAAAGAATCCCATCGCCCGGCTCTTTTCGTCGGTTTACGGAGTTTTGGTGTTTACCTTTATGTATGCGCCCATCGTCGTGCTGATCGTGTTCTCCTTTAACAAGCTGAAATCCCGCGGTAAGTGGGGTGGATTTACCCTGGACTGGTATCGGGCGCTCTTTGAGAACGATACCATTATGAGTGCGCTGTGGAACACGCTTTCCATTGCGCTGCTCTCTTCCACCATCGCCATCATCGTGGGCACCATGGCGGCAATCGGCATTTTCTTCATGAATAAACACTGGCGCAAGGTCCATATGAATGTGGCGTATCTGCCGGTGATGAATGCCGATATCGTGACGGGTATTTCCCTGCTTCTGGTGTTCTCGGTGCTGGGGATCCGGCTGGGATATGTGTCTTTGCTTCTGGCCCATGTGACCTTCAATATCCCCTATGTGATCCTGTCAGTCATGCCAAAGCTGCAGCAGCTGGAATGGCATACCTATGAGGCGGCGCAGGATCTGGGCGCTTCTCCCGTGCAGGCCTTCTTTAAGGCGGTTCTGCCGGAGCTGATGCCCGGTGTGGTCACCGGCTTCCTGTTGGCGTTTACCCTGTCCATTGACGATTTTGTGATTTCCTATTTTACGGCCGGCGCCGGCGTGTCTACGCTGTCCGTAACCATTTATTCGATGGCGCGCAAGGGCATCAAGCCCGAGATCAACGCGCTGTCGGCCATCATGTTTGTCACGGTACTGGTGTTATTGCTGATTATCAATTTCCGCAATAACGCGTCTCAGCAGAAAAAGCTGAAATAATGTTTTAGAATGTGAGGTATGTGATATGATGAAGGCAAGACGCGCACTGGCGCTTCTTTTTGCGATTGTGATGGTCGTGACCATGTTCTCCGGCTGTGCCAAGGACGACCCCAATAAGAGAACCCTCAGCGTCTTTAACTGGGGCGACTATATCGATGAAGAGGTTCTTCAGATGTTTGAGGAAGAGACCGGCATCGAAGTGATCTACAGCATGTACGAGACCAACGAGGACCTGTATACCAAGATCACCAGCCCCGGCGGCGACAGCTATGACGTGATTTTCCCGTCCGAGTATATCATTGAGCGTCTGATCAATGAGGGCTTGCTGGCGGAGATCAACTATGAGAACATCCCCAATATGGAACTCATCGACGAGAAGTATAAGGATCTCTCCTTTGACCCGGAAAACAAGTATTCCGTGCCTTATATGTGGGGTACCGTGGGAATTGTCTACAATAAGACCCTGGTGTCCACCGAGATCGACAGCTGGTACGATCTGTGGGATCCTACTTATGAGCGCAATCTCTTCATGATGGACTCCATGCGCGACTCCATTGGCGTGGCGCTCAAGATGCTGGGCTATTCCATGAATACCCGGAATATGGACGAGATCGATGAGGCCATTGCAAAGCTCAAGGAGCAGAAGTCTCTGGTGCTGGCCTATACCGGCGACGAGGTGAAGGATAAGATGATTGCGGGCGAAGCCGCCATGGCAGTGCTTTACTCCGGTGACGCCGCCACCGTGATCGATCAGAATCCGGATCTGGGGTATGTGGTGCCGGTGGAAGGCTCCAACATCTGGTTTGATAATATGTGCATTTTGTCCACATCCCAGCATAAGACCGAGGCAGAGGAGTTCATCAACTTCATGTGCCGTACGGACATTGCCGAGATGAACCGTGCCTATATCAACTATTCTTCTCCCCAGAGAGAAGTGTATGAGAATCTGCCCGACGAAGTGAAGGCCGACCCGGTGCAGTATCCCTCTGACGAGATCTATTCCCACTGCGAGGTCTATGAGGATCTGGGCGACTATACGCAGATCTATGACCAGCTCTGGACCGAAGTCATCGCCAGCTAAAATATCTGATTTTTGACGCACTGCCGCGTGATCCGCGGCGGTGCGTATTTTTTTGCCTTTTTTGGACAAACTGGAGGCAAGAGGTGAGAACGGCATGACAATTGAGGAAGTGCGGAGAATGCCGGTGAGCCGGGCGCTTTCCGGACAGGAAGCGGCTATCCGGCAGATCTTTCAGGGAGACAGCGCCTTTAAGCTGCGGCATATCACGTCCCGGAACGGGGAGAACCGGTATATCATTGCGTATTTTGATGGCATGGTGAATACCCAGGTGGTGGATCTGCATATTGTGCGGCCTCTGACCCTGTGCGAGGGAGAGCTGACGCCGGAGGTGGTGGGCGAGCGGGTCATTACGGTGGATGTCTATCAGATGGCGGAAGACTATGCCGCGGCCTGTGAAGCGATCGTGCTGGGCGATACCCTGATCTTCATGGAAGGCAGCGACCGGATCATCGCGGCCAATACCAAGGGCTTTCTCATGCGCAGCATCACGGAGCCGGAGTCCGAGAAAAATCTGCGGGGGCCCCGGGAGGGATTCAATGAATCCATCATTGCCAATACCACGCTCCTCCGGCGGCGGATGCTCTCGCCGGACCTCAAAATGGAGTTTATGGGGGTCGCTACGGCATCCACGCAGAAGCTGTGCATCTGCTACATGGACTCTTTGGTGGATCGGAATGTACTGGCGCGGGTGAAAAAGCGCCTTCAAAAGCTGCAGATCCGCAATATGCTCTCGGCCAACTATATCGAGGAATACATCCGGGACGCGGGGTATTCGCCCTTTAAGACGGTGGGTTCTACGGAGCGGCCGGATATTGTGGCGGCGAAGCTTTTGGAGGGCCGGGTGGCGATTATCATGGACGGTACGCCTACGGTGCTGACGGTGCCGTTTTTATTTCTGGAGTATTTCCAGGTGGGCAGTGATTATAACTCCAATTATTGGGTGGGCACGATTGAACGGCTCCTGCGGATTGCAGGGGTGTTTTTGTCGGTGAGTGTGCCGGCGCTTTATATCGCGCTGATCTGTTTTCATCAGGAGCTTTTGCCGATCAAACTTCTGGTATCCATTGCGGCGGCGCGGGACGGCGTGCCGTTGTCGGCGGTGCTGGAATTATTTGTGATGCTGATTGCCTTTGAACTATTGCGGGAGGCGGGGATCATGCTGCCCCAGGGGATCGGCAACGCGCTGTCCACGGTGGGCGGCGTGGTGATTGGTCAGGCGGCAGTGGAGGCGCGGTTTATCTCGGCGCCGCTGGTGATCATCGTGGCGTTTACGGGTCTTACTGATATGCTGGCGCCGAAGATGCGGGAGGCTATGCTTCTGATGCGGCTCTTCCTGCTGGCCATGGCGTCCGTTCTGGGACTTTACGGATATGTGCTGGGGATGGGGCTGCTTCTGGCGGTGCTTTTGTCGATCCGCAGCTTTGGCGTGCCGTATATGGCGTTTTTGGGCACCTGGCGGCTGCGGGATCTGTGGGATACCGGGCTGCGGGCGCCGCTCTGGATGCTGCATATGCCCAGTGTGCGGGAGTGGGAAGAATGAGGCGGGGCCTGGTTTGTGTGCTCCTGCTGCTGCAGATTCTGCCTCTTTCCGGCTGCTGGAACTACAGCGAGCTGGACGACCGGGCCATTATCGCGGGAGCGGCCATCGACCGGATGGAATCCGGGGAGATCCGTCTGACCGTGGAGACGGTGGCGTTTCACGAAGGGCAGAGCACCGGGCCGAAGAGCGAGCTGTTGTCCGGCGTTGGCGGCAGCGTGCCGGAGGCGATCTTTCATATCATGAACCAGTCTCAGAAGGAACTGTACTGGCACCACGCGGCCCTGTTGGTGCTGGGGGAATCGTATGCGGCGGAAGGGATTGGGGATCTTTTGGACTATATCCTGAAAGAGCATGAAATGCGCCTGACGCTGACGCTGGCGGTGTCGCGGCTGGAAACCGCGGCGGAGGTTTTGGGTCTGGAGTGTCACGGCGCGGAGATCCGCAGTTTTGGTATTGCGGGCATTATTGAAGAGCAGGATCGTCAGGGCCAGACGGTGCGGGCGGATGCCTATCGGGTGTTGGATACCCGTCTGGGCGGAGAACGGGATCTGGTGCTGCCGCAGATCGGCAGTGTACGGCAGGGGAAAAAGAACGCGGTGAATGTATCGGGCTGCGGGGTGTTTTCCGGGGATCATCTGGCGGGATGGCTGCCGGCGGAGGAAACGCGGTTTCTCCGGCTGTTCGGTGCGGGACTGGACGAGGTGGAAGTAGATCTGATGACCCAGGAGGGGCCGGTATCTCTGCGGGTGCGGGACTGGACCGTACGGGAACGTCGCTCGGCGGACGGGGAAACCGGTATTTTGGAAACAAAGGCAGAGTATGAACTGCTGTCCGGAAAAAGCAGGATCCGGGAAGCCGTGATCGCGGCGGCCATGGATTATTATGTCAACCAGAATCTCAGCGCTCTCCGGCATGATCTTCATGAGATGCAGGCGAAGCTTTTGGATTGGGAGGACGGCGGCGCGTGGCTGGTGGATATCCGTCTGCGGCGACGGGCGGCACAGGACTGAGGAAGGGGACGGGAATGCCACAGGAGATCTCGCCGCGCGTGTTTGCGCTGGCGTCATTGTTATTCTATCTGGCGAATGCCTATATCCAGGGGAATCTGCGGTCCGGCGGACAGAGTGCGTGGCTGATGGTGGTGGCGGGCGCGGTTCTGCTGCTGCCGTTCTTTCTGCTGCTGTCTGCGGTGAGCAGCAGGCATCCGGGAAAGGATCTGCCGGCGGTGGCGGGACAGTTATGGGGAATGGCGGGCCAGCGGGTGGTGAGCGGGCTTTTATTCCTCTATGGGACGCTGCTTCTGGGGCGCTCGCTTTCCTGTTTCACCCGGTTTGTCAGTGCGTACATTCTGCCGGATACGCCGCGGATCCTGATGGCGACGCTGCTCTTTGCGTTGGCGGCGCTTCTGGTGCGGCGCGGCGCGGCGGCCATCGGACGCTGGGCAGGTATTGTGCTGCCGGTGGTGTTTCTGATGATCGGTCTTGCAATTGCGGCGTCGATTTCGGTATGCCGGCCGGAGGCACTCATGCCCATTGAGACGGAGCGGGGGAAATGGCTGAGGGGCATCCGCGAGAGCGTGGTGTTTCCCTTTGGAGAGCCGCTGGCGATGTGTACGCTATTGACCGGGGTAAAGGGAACGGTGCGGCGGCGGCACTGGGTGCTGCCGTGGCTGGGTGCGGCACTTTTGCTGGCGCTGACCTTTGCGCGGAATACCATGGTGCTGGGCGGAGAGCTCTCCGCGGTGCTGCCCTTTGCCACCCATCACGCAGACAGCGTCATGGGGTACTCCAGCTTTTCCCTGCGGGTGGAGGCGTTGACCTCTCTGATCCCTGCGGCGGCGGGGATCCTGGAAGCGGCGGTTTTTCTGCATCTGGCGGTGTGCAGCATGGAGGCTATGGCGGGGCGAAAGCTGCATGGGGCGTTTTACTTGATCCCGGCGGGGCTCGCGGGGGCTATCATACTGCTGCCCGGTGGGCAACTGATGGCGTGGGAAGGATACTGGGGCTGGTTCTCGCTGCCGCTGCAGGCGGCGCTGCCTGTGGCCTTGCTGTTGGGAGAACGGATGCAGAAACGCATGCGGCGAAAAATCTTGGCACGTCGCTTGAAAAGAGGACTGGAGTAGTGTATAATGGATGCTAGTGTGGTATATTGTTTTTTCGGATCGATAGAGACGATATTCCACGGGAAATGAGAGAAACCGGGACGGCTGTGCCGGATTTCGGATGACCAAGGAGCAGCAGTTCATTACATGGGTTTGAATGTTTGGGAAATTCTGGAGACGATTCCGGCGGTTTTGCTGGCGCTGACCTTTCATGAGGCGGCCCACGGATATGCCGCGTATCTTTTGGGCGACACCACCGCCCGGGAGCAGGGGAGACTGACCATCAATCCGCTGCGGCATATTGATATCCTGGGGCTTCTTTCCATGATCCTGTTCCGCTTTGGCTGGGCGAAGCCGGTGCCGGTAAATCCCCGGCGCTTCCGCAAGCCGAAGCTGGGGATGGCGCTGGTGGCTTTGGCCGGGCCGCTGGCCAATATCATTTGGGCCTTTCTCTGCGTGCTGGTGTTTTATCTCTGCCGCATCTGGTTTCCGGATTCGGCGGCGGCATATGCGCTCAGCGACTTTTTCGCATTGACCGGCGTGCTCAGCGTGGGCTTTGCGGTGTTTAACCTGCTGCCGCTGCCGCCGCTGGATGGATTCCGCATGGTGTCGCTGGTTTTGCCGAACCGCTGGGTCTACTGGCTGATGCGGTATGAGCGATATATCTCGTTGGCGGTGCTGGCGCTTCTGATGCTGGACGTGCTGACGGTGCCGCTGGCGCTGGGGCGGGGCGTGATCATACAGGGAATTGAGAGTATTGTGCGATGGATCGTACTTTGACATTTCATTTGGAATCATTTGAGGGGCCGCTGGATCTTCTTTTACAGCTGGTGACGGCGAACCGGGTGGATATCATGGATATCCCGGTGGCGCTGATACTGGAACAGTATCTGGAGGTACTGGATCAGATTCTGGCGGAAGATCTGGAAAATGCCTGTGACTTTGTGGCCATGGCGGCCCGATTGGTTTACATAAAAACGAAATTATTGCTGCCGAAGCCGGAACGCGAGGACGCGGAAGATCCCCGCGCGGCATTGGCGCACAGTCTGATCGAGTATAAAAAGGTGAAGGATGCGGCGCCGTTTTTTGCGGCCCGTGTGCAGGCGGGACGGGACAGCCTGACCAAGTCCCCGGAGCCGCCCATGGCGGTGAGCCCGCAGGCCATTCACTATCACCATAAGCCTGCCGATCTGTGTCGGGCGGCGAAAAATGTCGTGGAGCGGGCCAAGCGGAAGATGCCTCCGTCCATGAAGGCCTTTGACGGCATTGTAGGCTTTGAGCCGGTGCCGGTGGAGGAAAAAATTCTCCGCATTATGGATATGCTGTCCGAGAAGGGCAGTGTATCGGCCAGACAGCTTTACGGGCAGGTGCGTTCCCGCTCGGAGCTGGTGGCGGTGTTTCTGGCGCTTTTGGAACTGATGGCGGATCGCCGCATCAGCGTGGAGGATACGCCGGAGGGCGTGATGGTATTTGAAGGCGGAGAGGAGGAGCCCGCGTGAGGGAACTGAGCAAGATTCTGGAAGCGATATTGTTTGCGGCGGGGGATCCGGTGCCGTTTGCAAAGCTGATGCAGGGCGCGGACTGCGATGCCATGGAGCTGGCGGCGGCGCTTGATGAACTGGAAGGGCTTTACTCTTACGAGCGGCGGGGCATTCGTCTGGTGCGGGTGAACGAGACTGCACAGCTGGTGACGGCGGCGGAATATGCCGAACAGGTGCGAAATGCCCTGGAAATGCGCCGCGCTCCGGCGCTTTCTCAGCCGTCTTTGGAAGTTTTGGCCATTATTGCCGCCAATCAGCCCACTACCCGTGCCTATATCGAACAGGTGCGCGGTGTGGACAGCGCGTATACCGTGGGCGCTTTGATGGACAAGGGCATTATTGAAGAGGCCGGGCGCCTGGATGTGCCGGGCAGACCCATGCTCTTACGGACTACGCCGGAATTTTTGCGTATTTTTGGCGTTTCTTCCTATGAAGAACTGGCAGAGCTGCCGGAGATCCGGGCACTGCGGGCGGAAGAAGCGGAAAAGAGGGAAGAGCAGACGACGGAATCCGAAGAACTTACCATGGAACAGCTGACGAATGCGGAGGCATAAGGAATGAAAGGCTGGGTTCTGGGGCTTTTGATAACTGCCGCGATATTGGGCATACTACAGTGGCTGCGCTATGGCGTGAGAGCGGAGTATGCGGGCGGCGTTCTGCGGGTGTGGCTGTGCATCAGCCGGCTGCGGATCCGAGTGGTGGATACCAGTCGGAAAAAGAAGAAAGACCCGGAAAAAGAACAAAAGAAAGCGGCAAAAAAAGCCAAAAAGAAAGAAAAAAAGAAACAGGAAGCAGAGAAAGCGAAGTCTGAGCCCAAAAAGCCAAAGAAAAAGCACAGTCTGGGAGAAATTCTGGAACTGGTGAAGAGTATCGGCGGCGTGGCGGGCAGACTGATGCGTCGGATCCGTGTGGACGAGCTGCGGGGAGAGATCACCGTGGGCGGCGATGACGCGGCGAAGACGGCGCAGATGTATGGCTATCTCTGGAGCGGCGTTGGGACGCTGCACGCCTTCCTTGACAATATTTTAACCTTAAAGCGCTTTGATGTGCAGGTCTATGCGGACTTTTCCGGGGAAAAGACCCGCGCGGAAGGCGTGCTGGAAATGAGCTTCCGCAGTCTTTATATCACGGCGGCGGTGTGCGGGTTTATCCGCGCGCTCATCAAAAATCGCAGTTTCTTTCTGGGAGCCGGAAAGTCGGCGCACAAGAAAGAAAAAACGCTTGCAAAATCCGCAGCAGCAGATCTCGCCGGCGGTGAGAACACCGCAGAGTGAGAGGATTTGAAATCCGGGAGGCTATTATGAGCGAAACGAACAATCATCCGATTACGGAAGTCATGGGCATGACCATGCAGAAGATCAAAGAAATGGTGGACGCCAACACCATTATCGGAGAGCCCATTGTAGCGGGAGACGTGACTCTGGTGCCGGTGTCGAAGATCAGCATTGGCTTTGCATCCGGCGGATCCGACTTCGGGAAAAAGAAGGCGGACGAGGACGGACGCAGCTTTGGCGGCGGCGGCGGCGCGGGTATCTCCATTACGCCTGTGGTGTTCTTAGTGATTTCCGGCGGCAATGTGAAGGTTTTGAGCGTGGATTCCGCACCCAAGAGCACCGCTGACCGTGTGCTGGAGCTGGTGCCGCAGGTGATCGATAAGGCGGAAAACTTCATGGCCTCCCACGGGAAGAAAGACACGGGCGCGACGGAATAAGACCGGCGAAGGAATCGCCGGGGAATCGGCTCTTTTGTGCCCGGGAAGGGACAAAGGCATTTGAAGAAACTGGTATGCTGTGTGGCGGCGATGGCCGTCATGCTGATGAGCTCTGCCGCGGCGGTGGAAGTCAGCGCGGAAAGTGCGATTTTACTGGATGCGGAGAGCGGAGCGGTTCTCTATGAAAAGGCGGCGGATCGGCGGCGCCTGATCGCCAGTACCACGAAGATCATGACGGCACTTCTGGTGCTGGAAACTTGTGATCCCGAGGATGTGGTGGAGATCCCCAAGGAATGCGAGTATGTGGAGGGATCCTCCATGTATCTGCGGGCGGGCGAATGCCTGACGGTGCGGGAGCTTTTGTACGGGCTGCTGTTACTCTCGGGGAATGACGCGGGACTGGCGCTGGCCATTCATGCGGGCGGGGGAGACCCGGCCCGGTTTGTGGCGGAAATGAACCGGTTCGTAGAGAAACTGGGGCTGCGGGATACGCATTTTGAGAATCCCCACGGCCTGGACGGAGAGGCGCATTATGCGTCGGCCCGGGATCTTGCGCGGCTGACAATCCGTGCCATGGAGAATGAGGAATTTCGGGAGATCGTCTCCACGAAGGAGATCCGGATCGCCGGGCGGGC
>SVLW01000044.1 GCA_015067705.1 Oscillospiraceae bacterium | reverse complement strand
CTCGGTGATGCCGTTATCATCATATAAGTAATTGAGAATGGCGAACTTGGCGCGGTCGCTGCCCTCGTCATCCTTCATGGGAATGCTGCCGATGAGCACATTCAGGGCCTCGCCGGTGATGCCTTCTGCCAGACTGCGGGTCATCTGATCCTTGCCCAGATGGGGCAGCAGGTCGGTGATGGTAAAGACGGGATCGCCGGGCTTGGTGCCGATTTCCACGTTCACGACACCGCCGCCCTTGAGGGCTACGACACCGCGCAGAGCCAGGGGGATCGTCACCCACTGATACTTCTTCACGCCGCCGTAGTAATGGGTCTTGAAATAGACCAGTTCCTTGCGGTCCTCATACATGGGCATGGGCTTCAGGTCGAGACGCGGGGAGTCGATGTGGGCGGCCAGAATATGTGCGCCCTCGGTCATGGGGGCGTTGCCGATCACGGCCAGGATGATGCTCTTGGCATAGCCGACGGTGTACACGCGGTCACCGGGCTTTAACTCCATGCCGCGGGTATAGGGCACAAAGCCCTGCTTTTCTGCCAGCTCGATGGTGGTCTGGACAGTGTCGCGCTCCGTGGGGGAGGCGGTCAGATAGGCCTTATACTCCTCGGCCAGCTTAAAGACGTTCCGGCGCTCCTCGTCAGAGATGCGGTCGTATCCGTTCTTCGGTGCATAAAAAAGCTTTTCACGCAGTTCCTTGTTGTCCATAACTATATCCTCCAAAATGTTATATGCTGCAAGTGTTATAAATATCCAGCGCCGCAGAGATGGCCTCCCCCGGCGCGTGGTTATTCTCGATCATAAAGTCGCATTTTTCCCGGTACCAGGCGTCCGGCTTTCCTGCCTCGATCCGCAGCGCGGCATACTCTTCGGTAAGGCCGTCCCGCTCCATGATGCGGGATTTCCGCAGAGCGGGCTCTGCCGTTACGCCGATTACAAAGTCACAGTCCGCGTCCGCGCCGCTCTCAAAGAGGGTGGGTGCGTCAATGACGGCGCAGGCCGTCCCGCCGGCTTCCAGGTTTTTCAGAAGCTCCGCGATCTTTCTGCGGATGTGGGGATGGGTCACGGCGTTTAAGCGGGCAAGCTGTGCCTCATCACCGAACACGATACGTCCCAGCGCCTTGCGGTCAAAGCCGCCGTCTGCAAACGCGGCGGGGAAATTCTCCCGCAGGTCGGAAAGCAAAGCCTCGTCGGAGGCGAGCATCTCGTGATACACCCGGTCACAGTCGATGATCACGGCGCCCTGCTCCCGAAGTGCCTGAGAGACCAGACCTTTTCCCGCGCCGGTGGAACCCGTGAGACCCAGCACCAGCATCCGTCGTGCCTCGATCACATGAAAGCCCGCGGCGCGCTTCAGGCGGTTGGCCACCGCCAGACCCACGCCCCGATCGTCGGGACACTGGGCATAGATCACAGAGATCTCCGGGCGATCCAGCTCCCGCAGGGCGTCAAAGAGCCGCTGTGCCTGGGCGGCATAGTCGCCGTATCGGCCCACCTGAACGGTGGTACAGGGCATGAGATGGGCATATTCGTCGCAGAGAATGGCGGCGGCACCCGCTTTTCCCCGCACACCCCGCAGGATGGCGCGGGCGCAGGCAGCGTTTTCACCCAGGACCGCGATGACAGGGGCAGAGGGCGCGTAGTGCCGGTACTTCATACCGGGGGAACGGGGCTGTTCATCCGCGCCGATGCCGCGCAGCACCGCCGGATCGATCTCCACATTCTCCGTGCCCACCACTTCCGCCAGATCCTCCGGCGTGATGTAGCCCGGGCGCAGAATGCGCACCTTGCCGTTTACAAATTCAATAAAGGTGGACTCCACGCCCACGTCCGCGTCGCCGCCGTCCACGATGCCCTCGATGCGGCCGTCCATATCCTCTAAAACATGGGCAAAGGCTGTAGGGCTGGGCTTGCCGGAGCGATTGGCGGAGGGGGCCGCAATGGGCACGCCTGCGGCGCGGATCAGTTCCTGCGCCACAGGATGGGCGGGATAGCGGATGCCCACGGTGCGAAGTCCCGCCGTGACGGTGTCCGGCACGATCTCCCGCTTGGGCAGCGCCATGGTGAGGGGCCCCGGCCAGAAGCGGGCCGCGATCTTTCGGGCAATGTCCGGAATGTCATAGCAGAGTTCGTCCAGCATGGCGATATCCGCGATATGGGCGATGAGGGGATTATCCTGCGGCCGGCCCTTGGCCGCAAAGATGCGCGCGGCGGCGGTGGCGTCCAGCGCATTGCCACCGAGGCCGTAGACCGTCTCCGTAGGGAAGGCCACGAGCCCGCCCTCCCGGAGCACCCGTCCGGCCTCCTGTAGTTCATTCACAGAATAAATAATCGTTTTCATAAGAAATCTTTCGATGGTTTTCATATGGCGGCAAACCCGCCGTCTCTATTGTAGCGCAGAGGGCGACTTCTGACAAGTGGGGATTAAAGCTCAAATTCCGCGAACTGATCCGCGTCATCCCGTCCGGTATCCGCCGCATCTCCCGCCGGCTCGATATGCAGACGGGTGGCCAGAGATTCAAAGCTCTCGCCGGGATTCTGGCGAAGAATGTTCAGAAGTCCCGTAAAGTCGCGCACCTACTAGCGGGGCGTCAATAGCACATCCGCGCCCATTCGTCCTGCCAGATTCTGCACCAGTGCCACGATCTGCTGGTCGCTGACGTCGGGATCCCAGTCATAGTGGCGGCCATGGATATAGAGGATGCGCTTGAGCAGTGCCAGAATTTCCTCCGGGGTCAGGGGCTGCAGCTTGATGACGGGCTCGGAAAGATCCAGAATCCCCGCCTGGGCAAAGCGGCTTCCGGACAGGCGGGAGCGCAGCGCCTCATAGCTATAAAGGCCGCGGCGTCTGTCCTCCACGCACTGGGGCGTGGCGCCGAAGATGAAGGACATATGA
Organism: Oscillospiraceae bacterium; assembly: GCA_015067705.1. Classification (GTDB taxonomy): domain Bacteria; phylum Bacillota; class Clostridia; order Oscillospirales; family QAMX01; genus Allobutyricicoccus. The sequence continues at coordinate 14,430 of SVLW01000044.1, read as the reverse complement.
GAGAGTCTGCCCTGGGTGCAGTCATTGAAGATACCCAGTAACTTCTCGTAGTTGGCCTCGCGGGAGATAGATTGGGTGATTTTATAGAGGTTCACGGTCTCGTCGATAAAGACAATAAAGCCCTTGTGGCCCGCAGCCACCAGAAGCGCGCTGACCAGCTTCAGATAGTCATACCAGCTGGCGTCCTCGATGATGCCGGACACAGGGAGATAGGCTCTCGCCTCGGTCTTGGTGGCGAATTCACCGCGGATCCAGCGCAGGGCGGCCTGCTTCTGCTCGTCGTCGCCGGACACCGCGCCGCGATAGAAACAGCGCACCGCCGTGGCGAAATCAAAGCCGTGTACCAGGGTTTCCAGCCGACTGATCTCCTCCATGATGGCCAGTTCCACTGCGTCGGACAGTGCCTGAGAGCCGGGGGCAAGTCCCTGCTCTTTGGCAATGGTCAGCTGGATCTTTGAGATCCAGCGGGTGAGGATCACGGGCAGCGCGCCGCCGTCAGGGGCTGCACGGGTGGAGAGATTCCGCAGAAGCTCCCGATAGGTGGCAAGGCCCTGTCCCTTGCTGCCGGCCAGACGGCGCTCGGGCGAGAGGTCCGCATCTGCCACGGCAAAGCCCCGCTCCATGGCGTGGGAGCGCATGAGCTGGATGAGGAAGCTCTTGCCGCTGCCGTAACGGCCGGAGATCATCCGGAAGGTGCTGCCGCCGGACTCCACCACCTCGAGATCGCCTAAGATCGCGGCGATTTCGTTGGTTCTGCCGATGGCGATATACTCAAGGCCGGTTCTCGGCACTACACCGGCCGCCAAAGAATTCAGGATCGCGCCCGAAATCCGTTTGGGCACTTCCTGGGTTTTACGCAGTTCTGCCATGAATCCTCCTATTTGAGTTCTGCCGCGAGAGCATCGCGGTGTTCTTCATATATCTCATTCGATTCCGCATCAATCAGGATATCCCCGATGGTATCTGCGGCCAGTTCGTTGATGTCGTCATAGAGCGCCTCCGGGAAAGAGAAGGCCTGCATGGCGATGGCGGCCAGCGCCACACTGTCCTCGCCCCGCAGCATGGCGGCCAGCAGTTCCCGGTGCACTGGCTGGAGCTGGGCCGCCAGTGCGGCAAAGCCCTCGCCGGACACGGGCGCGGCATCCTCCTCCGGCAGCGGCATGGGGACAGGCTCCGGTTCCGGCTGCGGCAGGTCAAAGGCGGGCAGCTCTTCCTCCGGCTGAGACTCCTGCACCGCATCGATCAAACGGCGGGTGTTGTCCCAGGAATCCCGTTCCAGCTCTGCGGCCCGGGACAGGTCGATGAGGATGGCGGGCGTTTCCTCCTGCGCCCGCACTTCCGCGGTTTTCGCGGAGAGCGCCCGATCGATGGCACGGGTCACGGCGGCGGAAAGCTCGATCCCCCGCAGGCGTCCCGCGTATTTTTCCTGTTTCCGCAAGGCATTTTCCACATAGCGCATCACGTTGCCCAAAAAGGCGCGGATGCCCGGATGGCGGGAATAGGGGATCAGTTCCATCTCCACCCGCTTCGCGGCACTTCTGCCCACCACGGCGCCGGTATAGGCCTCCCACACCTCCCGTCTGGGGCGGGGCGCCAGATACTCGAGTAAGCCCACCTGCTTTGCCTCCCGCAGGCTGCGGTCGACCTCTGAAAGCGCAGCGGTGACGCCCCGGCGCAGGAGATCCTCATGCCCGGGATAAAAGCGACTTTGACGGAGCTTATAATCTGAAAACTCACAGAGCACGTCAAAGGGCAGGGTGTGAAGTCCCTCTTTCAGGGAATCATTTACGTATATTTCAAGACAGGGCCGCATATTGGCCACTGCCAGCGGAATGCGGCGCAGCACCTCGGAAAAAGAAAAGTCCAGTTCATTGGCGATCACATAGTCTACGCACCACTGGGACATATAGAAGTCCAGCCGCGGGAAGGCCTCCCGATAGGTCTCCCAGAGGGAGAGCATCCGCTCCAGCGATTCTCTGCCCACGGGATAAGCGCGGTTGATGATCTCATAGACCGCCACAAAAATATAAGACAGATCTGCTTTTAAGGGATTCCCCCGATAAAACTCATTGCGCCAGTAGAAATACCAGGCCCGCTGTTCTCTGGACATATTGCCGTAGGTGGGCCAATAGCAGACGAAGGGCACGAAGGTGGCGGGCGGGGCCGGGGCATTCACCAGACGCTTCGCCTCCACCACGAAGTGGACGAATTTGGACGTGCCGGGCCGGTTCTGCGGGGTCACGCCGGTGCGCAGGATGGCAGGGCCGCCCCAGTCCCGAGTCTTGCGCCGGGAGGGCGCGGACGCATCAAAAATCTTCTGCACCGGATCGTTCTCCGGCTCCGGTTCTGCACGCCGGGCCGTAAAGGCCGGATCGCGCACGTCAAAGAGGTGGGGCGCGGTGTGGTAAAGCGCCTGCAGGCGGCGCAGCTCCTGCCCCTCGGCGGTATAGGCGCCGTCCATCTGGTGGGGGATCGCCAAAAGCTCCCGCAGGATCCCGCGATAGAGCAGATTCCCCGCGGCCACATAGCCGTCAAAGCCGGGAATAGTACGCAGCTCGTTCCGGGGCGCATTCCAGCGCAGGTCGTATGTCGCCCGGTCTTCCCGCAGGCTGCGAATGGTGAAAAGCACCACCGGCGTCTCCGCCAGACGAAGCTCACAGTCCACCAGAAGTCCGCTCATGCGGAGCTTGGGATACTGGGCGCGGAAGAAAATCTTGAAATACCGGGCAGGGATCAGACGATGCTCCAAAAGGAAAGGGTCGAGAATGGAAAGCTCCGGCACGCGGATAAAGCCGTCCGCCAGGGCCACGCGGCCGCGTCCCTCATAGTGGCAGTCCTCGCCCGCCCCGGTGATTTCCAGGAGAAGGCCCGCGGGCTCCTCCTGCCAGCGGAAATAAAGCGCCAGATCCAGAGGCAGGGCATACTCCGTCCGCCGTCTGGGGATCTCTATATCATGAAATTCCATGCTCATATGCCGCGCGTCCCTCCTTTTCCTGGTTCCGACGGTTTTTTCGCCTGTCCCGGGCAAAGGCCCGAACGGGTTTTGCCCACCTTGATCTTTTGATTATAGCAAGCTTTTGCCCGGAATACAAGGCGTTTGCGGGAATTATGGTTCGTTTTTTCCGTTCTCCGAAAAATTCCAGGAAGAGGCAGATTGGGGCTTGACAAACGGAAACTTTCCTTGTATAATAAACAAGCACTTAAGAAATACGGCGTCATAGCCAAGCGGTAAGGCAGAGGTCTGCAAAACCTTCATCCCCGGTTCGATTCCGGGTGGCGCCTCCAAAAAAAAGAAAAGACACGCAATCGCGTGTCTTTTCTTTTTCAATGAAATTCGCCTTACGGCGAGTGAAATGGCTTCGCTGTGAAATACGCTGACGCGTATGAAATATTTGCTTCGCAAATGTGATGGGCGAATTTTATTTCATAGTTTGCCAACGGCAAACTATTTCATGATCTGTCAGGATCATTTCATATCGCATAGCGATATTTCATGACACTCTCTGCTTCGCATAGATCCCTGATGCCCCCAAGGACGATATGTTCTTGGGGCTTGCTTTTTCGTGATTTCTCCTCCATCTTTTTGGCAAAACCGATATGTATGAGGTACTCATCATGCACGCTCTCCTCTCCTCCATCCTCTCCGCCTTTTCCATTCCCGGGGAAATTCTCACATATGATACGCCGTCGGACGGCAATATCAACAAAACGTATCGGGTGTCACTGCGGCATAACGGTGAGGTGCGCCGCTATGTGGTGCAGGGAATCAATCAATATGTCTTTCCCCGACCGGATCATGTTATGGAGAATATCCGACTGGTGACGGCGCATCTGCGGAAAAAAGAACCGGAGCGCACCGTCCTGCATTTTTATGAGACGGCGGACGGCGCTCTTTTGACGGCTGCGGGCGGCGAGGTCTGGCGGGTGTGTGACCTGATTCCGTCGGTGACGCATTCCGGGCGGCCGTCTCCCATGGCGGCCGAACAGGCCGGCACGGCATTCGGACACTTTGGGATGCTGCTCTCCGATTTGGATCCAAAGGGGCTTCACGAGATTATCCCGGGATTTCACGATACCGTTTCCCGGTATCAGGCGCTGCACCATGCGGCAGCGGCCGATCCTCTGGGGCGCGCCGCAGAAGTGCAGGAGGAGCTGCAGCGGCTTCTGGCGCTGGAGGAGGTCGCCTGTACGCTGACCCGCCTGCAGCAGCAGGGCGCACTGCCGCTGCGCGTCACCCATAACGACACAAAGATCAGCAATATCCTCTTCGATCCTACGGGAGAACACCCTGTGGCGGTGATCGATCTGGACACCGTAATGCCCGGGCTTCTGGCCCACGACTATGGCGACGCCATCCGTTCCGCGGCCAATCAAAGTGCGGCGGAGGACGATCTCCGGGGCGCCCGGATGGACGAGCGGATTCTGGAGGCCTTTACAGCGGGCTTTCTGCGGGAGACCGGCACCGTTTTAAGCGCCATGGAGCGGGAAACGCTGTATCTGGCGCCCATTGTGATGACGGCGGAGACCGCCGTGCGGTTTCTCAGTGATTATCTCATGGGGGATCCCTATTTCCGTCCCCGCTATCCCGGACATAATCTGCAGCGTGCCCGGATGCAGATGCGTCTGGCGGAGGATCTCTTCGCCCGCCGGGCGGAGATCGCCGCAATCATCCGGAAATATCTTCCATAACGTGAGAGAACCGAAGCGGCACGAAGCCTGTGCCGCTTCGGTTTTTTGCTGAAAACAAATTGACACTATCCCGGTTTTATACTACACTATACTTAGAAAAACTGATCTCTCCCGCCGTTTTTTGCCGACGGGAAGATGTTGTGAAGGAGTGTGTCAGATCATGTTGGATTCCATCATCCGTACCAAATTCGGTCAGGTGCAGGGCGTCATTGACGAAGATGTTCTGCGTTTTAAGAGTGTTCCCTATGCCGCGCCGCCGGTGGGCGAACTGCGCTGGTGTCCGCCGGTGGATCCTGCGCCCTGGGACGGCGTGCTGGACTGCACGGCTTCTCCCTGCCGCGCCATGCAGAATCTGCAGGGCGGCGACGGCTTTGAGCCCTGGCTCACGGACTTCTACGGCGAGATCGGCTTCCCGGAGCGCAGCGAGGACTGCCTCTATTTAGACATCGCCACCACGGCGGAGCCCGGCGAAAAGCGCCCGGTCTATATGTGGTTCCACGGCGGTGGTCTGGCCAACGGCCACATCAGCGAAATGGAGTTCAATCCCACGGTGCTGGCGAAGAAGGGTATTGTGGTGGTGCTGGTGGCACAGCGTCTGAACATCTTTGGTTATCTGGCCCTTCCTCAGCTCTCCGCCGAACAGAATGGTAAGAGCGGCAACTACGGCCTCATGGACGAAGTGAAGGCTCTTGACTGGGTGCGTGAGAATATCGCGGCCTTCGGCGGCGATCCCGACCAGATCACCGTGGGCGGCCAGTCCGGCGGCTGCTGGAAGGCCGGTGCGTTGGCTGCCTGTCCCGCCGCACGGGGCAAGATCCGCCGCGTCATCAACCAGAGCTCCCTCTGCTGGAACCAGAAGTTCGCACCGGTTTCTACCGGTGAACAGCTCTGGGGCGATTATCTGGAGGCAATCGGACTGGATCGGAATATTTCCATGGAAGAACTCCGTAAGGTGGATCCCGAGGTGTTCTACAAAGACGGTCTCCGCGCCCCCGCGTCCATGTTCTGCGACGGCAAGTGGGTGCCGAATGAGGATATGACCGTAAGCTTCGCAGAATATGCCGGCGATCTCGATTATCTGGCCGGCGGCAACTTCGGCGAGTGCGTCATGACGAAGGAATTCGGTCTCGGCGGCCCCATCACGAAAACCGCCGCGGAATTCTATCAGGATGCCCGCGCCTTCCTGGGCGATGCGCTCTATGAAGCCTATGACTTTGAGAACCTCTTCCCGGTGGAGGACGAAAAGGCCAACCGCCTGTCCCGCCATCTGGCAGTGGAGGGCCTGACCTTAAACGGCGGCGAGATCAAGAACCGCTATTTCGGCGCCTATCGTGCCAAGAAATGGCCGGAAGCCAAGACCTTCACCTATATCTTCAGCCGCGTCACCCCCCACGATCCCGCCGACACCAATCCCGTGCGTGATCCCGAAAAGCTGCTTGCCTGGCACTCCAGTGAGCTTTATTACACCTTCTATTCCCTGCGTCCCGGCAAGCCCGCCATCCGCCCCTGGACAGAGTATGACTTCCAGTTGGCCGAGCAGATGAGTAGCTATTGGGCCAACTTCATCAAGACCGGTAATCCCAACGGCGAGGGCCTGCCCTATTGGCCGGAAAGCGGCGAGAACTGGGGCTATATCGAGCTGGGCGACGAAATCACTGCCTTTGAGGGCACCGACAGCCGCAAGGATCAGCTGCTCCTGGCGTACCTGAAAGAAAACTTCGACCTGCCGCAGGCATAATTCCTTACATTTATGATGGAAATACTCCCCGCGAAAAAAGAACATTTGCCGCAAATGGCGAGTTTGGAGGCGAACCTGCTGGAACAGGAATACCGTCATGTGCCTGCGCTGCGGGCAGCGCAGGCAGAGGCTTTTCTTCCACTTTTGGAAGAGCGTCTTTCCGAGGGCAATGCCTGGGTCGCACAGTTTGACGATACCGTGCTGGGCTACCTGATGGCAGGCGAAGGCTGGGTCGAGGACGGCGTACAGTGCTATCATGTCCCGGTCTGGGGCAGCGGCTCCGCAGAGGCAAAAGACAAGATTTTGCCGAAGATTTTTGCCCATGCGGCGGAGACTTTGGTCACCTGCCGACCGGTGCGCTTTGAGTGGGACCTTTATGCCCACGATGATCCCCTGATCCGTGCGGTTTCCCGTCTGCAGTTTGGCATTCAGTACGAAGAGGCGCTGCGTGATACCGCAGAGGAGATCCCCGACGACAGCCCGGTTTCCGTCCGGGAATGGGGGAAAGCGGAACTCGCCTCCCGTTGGGGAGAAGTGTGGGCGCTTTTGTCTCTCCTGATCCGTCATTTACAGAAAAGTCCGGTATTTTATCCCGGAAAGGAATTCACGGAAGAGGTCTACCGGGCGTTTTTGCTGGATCCCGACACGCGGCTTTTTGCCGCGGAACAGGACGGCGTACTGTGCGGCATCATCGAGGCAAACCGGGAATCCCGTGCGCCGCTGACCGCAGCCGATGCATGGGATGTGGGCGAAGCCTGTGTGCTGCCTGCCCTGCGAAGACAAGGCATTGCCCGGGCGCTGCTTCGTGCGGTGAATGAAACCCTTCGCCAGGAAGATGTGTCCCAGCTGTGGGTGGGCCACGGCACCGCCAATTTCTCCGCCTGTGGCTTCTGGAATCGTTATTTCACCCCTTATCTGGTCACCATGCTGCGTCAGATCCAACCCATCTGAGTCTGCGGAAAACATAGAGAAAGAGACAAGGAGAATTCCTATGAAACTTACAAATTGTCAGGTAGACCATCGCGTGAATCCTCTGGGCTTTGCCATGACCACGCCGGTCTTTTCCTGGAAAGTAGAAGACGCCGCCGGCAGCCATCAGACTGCCGCCCGTATTGTGGTGCGCTGCGGCGGAGAAATCGCCGCGGATACCGGCTGGGCAGAGCTTGACTCCCTGGCGCAGCCGGTGGAGCTGGCCCTTACGCCCCGCACCCGCTACACCTGGACGGTCTCCGTCCGCACCGACGCCGGCGAGGAGGCAGAGAGCGCAGAAAACTGGTTTGAGACCAGCAAGATGGACGAGCCCTTCGCCGCCAAATGGATCGGCTGTGACGACGAGGCGCCCCGTCATCCCATTTTCTCCAAAGAAATCGCACCGAAAAAGGCCGTTGCCGCCGCCCGTCTCTATGTGTGCGGCCTGGGTGTCTATGACGCCTGGTATAACGGACAGCGCATCGGCGACGAATATATGACCCCTTACTGCACCAACTACAATCAGTGGGTGCAGTACCAGAGCTTTGACGTGACGGCGCTTCTGCAGGAGGCCGGCACCCTGTCCATTCATCTGGGCAACGGCTGGTACAAGGGCCGCTTTGGCTATACCGGCATCATGGAGCCCTATTACGGCAATAGCTGGAAGCTGATTGCGGAGCTGCGTCTGACTTACGCAGACGGCACCGAGGATGTGATCGGCACGGATGATACCTGGCAGGTCACCCGTTCTGCCCTCACGTTCTCCAATATCTACGACGGCGAACATCGGGATGATACCCTGCCGCCGGTGGAGGCTGTGCCTGCCCGTCTCACCGATGCCCCCAAGGGACGCCTCACCGACCGGGTGAGTCTGCCGGTGGTGATGCGGGAAGTGATGAAGCCCGTGGAGTTGATCCACACGCCCAAGGGCGAATGGGTCTATGACCTGGGCCAGAATATCGCCGGTACTTTCCGGCTGAAGCTGCGCTGCCCCCGCGGCACAAAAGTGCATCTGCTCTTTGGCGAAATCATGCAGGACGGCAACTTCTTTAACGGCAATCTCCGCACCGCCAAGGCAGAGTATTACTACACCGCCTCCGGCGAGGAACTGGTGCTGGAGCCGCACTTCACCTTCTTCGGCTATCGTTATGCCATGGTGGACGGCGTGGAGGGTCTCTTGCCCGATGATTTCGAGGGCATCGCGCTCTATTCCGATCTCCGGGAAACCGCAAAGATGGAGACGGGTCACGCCCTGATCAACCAGCTCTTGTCCAACATTCTCTGGGGCCAGAAGGGCAATTTCCTCGACATGCCCACGGACTGCCCCCAGCGCGACGAGCGCATGGGCTGGACCGGCGACGGACAGGTGTTCTGCTCCACCGCCTGCTATCTCATGGACAGCTATGCCTTCTATGACAAATTCCTCCGGGATATGTGGTCGGAACAGCTTGAGAAGGATGGCATGGTGCCGGAGGTGATCCCGGCCTTTATGCAGAACCGCGCCGAGGCCGCCTGGGGCGACGCCGCCACCATCATGCCCTGGACGCTCTACCAGTATTACGGCGATCGTACCATCCTCGCCCAGCAGTATGAGAGCATGGCGGCATGGGTGGACTGGGTGCGCCGCGCAAACGGCGACGACCATGGCTGGCGCCGCTACTTCCACTTTGGTGACTGGCTGGCTCTGGATGCCATTCAGGGTCGTATCGGTAATACAGACGTGGGCCGCACCGATGTGGGCTTCATCGCAGATACCTATTATCTCTACAGCATCCGCCTCATCAAGGCCACGGCAGAGCTCCTGGGCAAGCGTGAGGATGTGGAAAAGTACGCTGCCATGGAAGAAAAGGTGCTCCAGGATATCCGCTATGAGTTCTTTGCGCCCTCCGGACGCTGCTGCATGGACACCCAGACGGCATATCTCCTGTCCCTGCGCCACGGTCTCTCCCCCAATCCCCAGCGGATGGCGGAGGATCTGGTGCATGATCTGAAACTCAATAAGGGATACTTAAACACCGGCTTCCTGGGTACCTCCGTGATCTGCGAAGAGCTGACCCGGATCGGCCGCCCGGATCTTGCCTACAATCTGCTCCTGAACGAGGATTACCCCGGCTGGCTCTTCTCCGTGAAGTCCGGCGCCACCACCGTGTGGGAGCGTTGGAACAGTGTACTGCCGGACGGCAAGATGTCCAACTTCGGCGACAACGGCAGCATGAACAGCCTGAATCACTATGCCTACGGCTGCATTGCCGAGTGGATGTACGCCCGCTGCGCGGGCCTGCGTCAGGCAGAGCCCGGCTTCCGCAAGGTGGCGTTCCGCCCCTATGTGGATGCCCGCATGGGCCATCTCTCCGCCTGTTACGATTCTCCCGCAGGACGCTGGGAGAGCGGATGGCAGTATGAGACGGACGGCAGCCTCACCGTCACCCTGACGGTGCCCTTCGGCTGCACCGCCGATGTGGAGCTGCCCGGCGCGGACGAGGCCGCCTATGCCGCCTTCGGCGGAAAAACCGTGAAAACCGGCACCTACAGCGTGACCTACCGCATGGCAGAATAAAGACGAAAAATGCCCCGGAGCAGGACGGTCTGCTCCGAGGCATTTTAGTTTGTGCAGAAAAAAAGAGCCCCGAAGGGCTCTTTTTTTGATGTGTTAAGATGGTTCTTATTCGATAGGATCCATGCCCATGGCAACCAGGAAGCGGTTGTATCTGGCCTGAGCCACATCGAGGCACTCCTGCATGCCCAGGTTATCATAGGCATACTGCAGCTTCTCGTCAACCTCGTCAATGGAGATCTGACCGGTGATTGCAGTGGTGGACAGCTCCAGGAGGTAAGTATTCAGGTCGGAACGGTACTGGGCATCAATCACCACTTCTTCGTTGGTCAGCGGAGTCAGGAAGTTGTACCAGCCGGCCGGCTCGAACTGCTCTTCGCCGAACTCGGTGATGTACTGCAGGGTCTTTCTGGACGGTGCGGGACCTTCGCCATTATAGCCTACAGATTCCTTCCACTCTTCTTCGGTCATGAACTTTTCGGTGTAGCACTCGCCTGCATCCAGAGCATCCTGTACGGAATCATACAGCACGTTGCCAAGACCCCAAACATTTGCAATACCCACATCCGGGAATGCGTTGAAGTCCAGCCACAGGCCGCCGGCGCCCTTATAACCATCCTGTTCCTCCGGCAGCGTGTACTTCTGAATCAGACCATCCTCGGTCCAATCCCATGCAACGCCCTCAATACCGTAGGCTTTCAGGTAGTAGTACTTCTCGCTGTGCAGGAAGTCCATGAAACGTCCGGCTGCATCCAGGTCGCACTCAGAATTGAAGGTGAAGCCAACACCACCGGCCACAGCCTCCTGGACGATGTAACGGGGCTTAATACCCTCAACAGCCTGAATCAGAGGCATGGGCTCGTAGTCGGAATCCGGATCACCGGTCTGGGTGGCCCAGAGGTTATCGTTCATAACGCAGAATGCGGAAGCATAGTTACCGGCGCAGTAAACGGAATACTGCCATACGGAGCCGCCGTCGTTATTGTAGACAACCTGGTCGTTGTAAAGACCATTCATATAGGTCAGCCAGGGCTTATAGCCTTCCATGATGTAAGGCGTCTCGATCTTGCCGGTACCAGGATTTTCCACCATGTTGCCGTAAGGCAGGCCGAACCACTGAGCAGTACCGGCATACATGCTGTTGGTACCAATATGAGCAACATAACGCTCATCGTTTGCGCCGTTGCCGTTCACGTCTTCCTGATTGAAGCGAACCAGTGCTTCCTGGAACTCTTCGGTGGTGGTGGGCAGGGCGAGGCCCAGCTTATTCAGCCAGTCCTGACGGATTGCCAGTGCGTAAACGCCATGTACCTGGAAGGGAACACGCTGCGTCAGGGTGTCGGAAGCGATATTCATGGAAGTGGCGGTATTGTTACCGGGACGCACGGTGTACCAGTTGCCGTCCTCCATCATCTGCCATGCCTTGGCATAGGCAAGGGGGCCGCCTTCTGCGAAGAGCGGTGCGCACTCAGGCGCATACGCCAGAACATCGTCCATTGCTGCAAAGCCGCCGTTCTGGACCACGGAACTAAACACATCCCCCGGGAAGAAGGAGCCGCAGTAGGAATCCGGCAGATCACCGGCAGCCAGAAGACCATTGATGGTGGTCAGATATGCGCTCTGATCCACCGTACTCCAGTCGATGATCAGACCATACTCGTTCTCGGCCAGTTCCATAAACTGCTTATAGGTTTCAAATTCCACAGCATCTGCTGCTGCATAGGGATAGTTATGGAATTCAAAGCCCAGCCATTCAATCGTCTTGACTTCTTTTTCCTCGGGAATATCTTCTGCTGCGCCGTCGTCGGCGGGTTCTTCCTCTTTCTTATCTGCGGTATCTTCCTTCTCGGTCGCTGCCGCATCGTCCTTCTTATCGTCCTCTGCCTTGTCGCTCTGGCAGCCCGCCAACAGCGTCAGAAGCATCATCATCGCCAAAAGGATTGCAAGTATTCTTTTCATAATTACCTCCGGTTATAAAATCCAGTCTACCAATATTCTGATAGGGTTATGGATATACCCAAAGCCACCGGATCCGATTCTCCCCGGGCGTGTCGCGCCTCGTCTTTCTATTTCATCGGGTGAAGGTGTCCTTCGCCACAAAGAGGTGCGCCGCCCCTCCATACGGGCTTTGGAATTTCGTCCGCATAGCGGACCAACAGAATTCCGGCAGATTTGAATGCGGCGATCCAGTCACGGCGGCGGACGGTTTCCGCCGATGCGGCACAGCACAGTCGAATGCGCCGGACCGCGGCGGCGATCATGCCCCGCTCCGTGAACATGCCTGCTCTCAGCATATGACACCTCCCTGTTCTTTATGTTTCTATTATACAAAAGAACCACTCATTTGCCCATATTTTTGGTGGACAATGCAGAAATTTTCCGAGTCTTTCGGGGATAATAACCGAAAATATGAAATTCACCTCTGTCATTTCTTATGCAATTTGACATATCAGTTCGATATTTTGCAGTTTGTTATGATTGTTTTACCATTAAATGGTAATGGAAACATTGTGGCCTCAAAGAGGAAATCCGACTATGCGATCATTGCCGCGTAGTCGGAGAAACGATAGAGCAGCATGGCGATTTCGGCGCGGGCAGCATACTGCGTCAGGTCGCTCATGTGGATGCCGAAATTGTCCATCAGGCCGCGTTCACAGGCCCAGATTACGTGAGGTTCTGCCCACGCGCTGTAGGTATACGCCTCGGTCATCGGGAGTGCCGTATCGCTCTGTTCCATAGAAGCGGCAAAGCGATGGAGGAAGGAGAGCAGCTGTTCCCGGGTGATGGGATCCGCGGCGCCGAAGCTGCCGTCGTCATATCCCAGGGTGATGCGGTTTTCGGCGGCCCAGGCCACCGCGTCGGCATACCAGTCATCTGCCGCAACATCAAAAAAGGCCGGAGAACCGGCCATATCGGGACTGCCGGCCAGACGCCAGAGAACCGTGACGATCATGGCACGAGTGGCCGCGCCATCCGGCGCAAACAACCCATCCCCCACGCCGCGCATCAGACCCGCATCCAACACATAGTGAACCCCGTCGTGATACCAGGCGGAGGGCGCAAGATCCGAGAAGGAACTCATGAGACAGGCGGAATCCTTCGCGCAGTTCCGGACGTGGTCCGGTTCGACAGGATCGGCAGGAGCAGCAGGAGCAGCGGGAACGGCAGAAACGGTGGGAGCGGCAGGTATCACAAAAGAAGGAATATCATCCGGCACAGTAGGCAGGAAACTGTCGCTGTTATCGGATGATGTTCCGGCGGTAATGGTCAGAGTGCCTTCCACAAAGCGGATTTCTTCATAATTATTGCCTTCAGGCACTTCCGCGCCGGATATCACGATACCATAACTGCCCGCGCTGCCGGTGTCCGGCGTTACGGCGGTGCCATCCGTCTGATATTCCATGATAATTGCACCGCCCAGCACATCTCCATCCGCAAGCCCGGACACCGTATAGTGCGTACCGGACACAGGGGCCGTCAGATCCGGCGCCATATCGCCCCGGGAGATCGTCTGGTCCATGGCCGTGATGGTGATTGTTGCTTTCTGAATGGTAAAGGAGGCGGTTTTGTTCGCCGTAGTGCCGTCGCTCCACTGGGTGTTGTTCGGATCCGTCAGAGCAAGCGTTACCGAATAGGTTCCGGCATCGGTCATCGTGACGTCGCCGCTTACGGTATAATCGGCGGTGGAAGAAATGCCGTATGTCTGCTCTGCACCATGATAAAGATAGGTTTCCGTATTCACGGGTATGGTAATTTCCTTCCGCAGGATTTCAAAAGGATACTGGATCGCTTCGGTGGTACCGTCATCCCAACAGGTGTTGATGGGGTCCTGCAGTGTGATGATCACGGTTTGCACACCGGCATCTGTCCGCTCGTTGCCGGTCACGGAATATGCGTTAGATTTCGGGATTCGGTAGGTCTGATTCGCGCCGGTGTAGGTGAACGTGCGGGTGTCCGCCATCGGCTTTGCAATTTGTTTCGGAACCACGTGCACTGTCACGGTCTTGTGGGCCGCCGCATGTGACGCAGTCTCGGATGCGGTGATCGTGATATCTGCGGTACCCACGTTCTGAATCGTTATTCTGCCCGTGTCGTCCACCGTCAGCACCTCATTTGCAGGAGCAGAATAGCTGATCGTGGCGCCCGCGGCATTACTGGATGCGACGATGACGGCGGTATCCCCGTAAGTGAAGCACAGGACATTGTCCTCTGCGTCGGCAACTGTGATGATCTGGGACTGCTTGGCAGAAATCTGGACAGGGATCGTTCTGCTGGCCTCGTGATAGTTTGTGGTGGACTGAGCAGTAACGGTCAGTTCGATCGTTCCTGCTGTCGCGCCGGCCGTCAGCGTAGAATCGGACAGCGTCGATCCGGTATCTCCGGCATTCAACTGATAACTCAGTTCGCCCGGGGCGTCAAATATTGTATCCAGATCCACCTCATCTCCGATGACCAGACCGGACAGGTCGCCCAGGATGAC
>SVLW01000043.1 GCA_015067705.1 Oscillospiraceae bacterium | reverse complement strand
TTCTTGTTGCGGCGCTTGACCCCGTTCCAGCATATGGAGCATAAGATTCAGATGGTAGACGCCCTCTATATCGGTCTCCCTTAGAGCTTTCTCCCGTATAGAGGGGAAGCAAACCGGCATGGAAAGTGCCCGGATTTCGTGATAAAATTCCGCAAAACGGACGTAGAACAATAGCTCCGGGATCAGGTAAGTAAGCGTGTTGGTGCAGATGGACGTAAAGCGGTTCAGGCTGTCGGACAGCGTGCGGGCCAACGGCTTCACATAGCGCTCCACGTCCTGATACACCACATAGAGCAGATGATCCTGCCGATCCTGGCTCATCTGATGAAGCTTGGCCGGGAGCAGGAGATCCTGAAATTCCTTTTTTTCAAAAACGTTTGATACGGAGCTGATAAAGGTCTGGCTCTTATACTTCTGCGAATTGACGGAGACCAACGCAACGGATTCCGGATTCAGGGAAGCATCCAGATTGATGCCCACGGTGATGCTCTTGACCTGATCCACGTCCAGGCGGAAGCCTTTCACAAAGGCTTCCAGCGCCCGAAAGACATCGCTCTGAATCAGTTCGGCGATCTGCCCGCGCAGGGCGAGGAATGCCGTAGAGGAGAGCGCCACCTCCTGAAAAAGCTCATGGATCCTCCGAATACATGCCGCATAGGCCTCAAGCTCCCGAAAGCGGGAGAAGAGAAACCACAGCCGCGCTTCTTCTGACGCATTGGAATGATTCTGGATCTGCAAGAACTGCAGCTGCGCGAGAATCTCCTGAAATACGGCAGTGGCGTGCGGGTCTGCCGCGATATCCCGAAAGACATCCTGTCGGTATTGGATGGTCGCCTCATCGGAACAGAAGTCTGTCAGGTGCTCCATCAGGATTTTCTGCTCGGTTTGGTTCTTCGCAATATGCTCGCACAGCGTGGAAAGTCCAAGGTTCTGAACAACATCCTCCAAAAGAGTACGGCAGCAGGCTTCCTCGCGCTCTTCTGTCATCCAAAATAAGTGCACATTCGCCATTTTTTGTCACTGTCCCTCTTTCTCATAATACTGCGCCTGGGCATTCCACAGGGCGAAATACTTGCTTGTCTGATCCGACACCAGTTCCTCATGGGTGCCGAATTCCACCAGTTTCCCGTGGTCAAACACAGCAATCTGGTCGCAGAAACGGCAGGAGGACAGACGGTGGGAGATATAGACAGCGGTTCTGTCATCCACAATGGCGTTCAGCTGGCTATATATCTCTGCCTCTGCCACAGGATCCAGCGCGGCGGTGGGTTCGTCCAGAATCAGGAAGGGGGCATCTTTATAAAGCGCCCGTGCAATGGCAATCTTCTGCGCTTCTCCGCCGGAGAGTTCTACACCGGATTCATCAAAGTCCCGATAGAGATAGGTGGAAAGGCCCTGCGGCATCTGCGCGAGTCGCTCTCCGAATCCCGCATCCTGCAGCGCGACTGTTACACGGACGGCATCATAGTGGCGGGATGCCGCTACATTCTCGCCCAAGGGCAGAGAGAAGAGCCGATAATCCTGAAAGACCACGGAAAAGAGCGCCTGATACTGCGCGTAGTCGTACTTGCGGATATCAATGCCGTTTAAGAGGATTCGGCCCTCCGTGGGGTCGTAGAGACGGCACAGCAGCTTGATGAGCGTGCTCTTGCCGGAGCCGTTTTCCCCCACGATGGCGAGGCGGGAACCGATCCGGAATTGCAGCGATACATGCCGCAGCACCCAGGTGTCTGTACCGGGATAGCGGAAGGAGACGTCCTGAAATTCGATGGTATAGTTGCGGTCGGCGCGTTTCTCGGTGGAAAGACTTCCCCGGTACATCTCGTTCGGCGTGTCGAGAAATTCGAAAAGATCGGAGAGAGCCCGTGCATTGGCGGACAGACTGGCAAAGCCCGTGAAGCAGAGCGATGCCGCCGCGCCAAACTGCGTCAAGGCTCCGGCATACTGCACGATGCTGCCAACGCCAAAGGCACCGAACAGGGCTTTGACCGCCACATAGCTATAGAAAACCGCGCTGAGCAGAACATCTGTCGTCTTGCACAGCAGTTCTTTACGCAGTGACCAATGGGCACAAGCCTTTGTCGTTCTTCTGAAACCCATCTGTATTTGCGCCATTTCCTGTTTCAGGATCTTCTGCATCTGATAGAGCTTCATGTCTTTGCCTGCGTGATAGGTCATGAAATTCTGGTAGTAATGGTCTCCTACACGATTTTGCTCGGTATATCCCCCCAGTTCCTGATAGCCTTTCGCATCATAATGGTTTACCCACCAGATATCCAGCACACATTTTGCCAGCACGATGCCAATGATGCAAACGGAAAGCCAGGGAGACCCCAACACCCGCCATACGCCGGTGCCTTCCACCGAAATAAACGCGCCACTCATCAGGAATATGGACAGGAGCAGGCTGCACACCGCCTGGATGACAGACTGAAAGGCCCAGCAAAGTCGCGGCAAGCCCATACCGGTGGAGTTTATCACCCGCTGCAAATGCGCGATTTTCTGGTGGGTCTCGGCATTTTCCAACTTTTCATAATCCGTTTCCTGACACTTTGCAAGCTGTGGGAAAGAAAAATTGCGCCAATGGACATACTTCACGGCAATGGCATGAGTGCACGCATGCTCGGTCAGTTTCACGAAACAGTTGGCTGACACGATGGCGATTACCAACATCATCACACGCTGCAGCGGTTCACCCATCACCAGTGCATCAATGATACGTGCCGAGAGGAAGATGTTGAGAAAGGGTTGAATCGCCGTCATCACGCTTTGTATGACGGTCAGGGTCAGCGCCCAGGGGAAGAGTTCGCTATAGAGGCGATAGCCGCGGATGGTGAGTTTCACTTTCGTCGAAAGCTTCACAGGCATTCCCTCCCTTCGATTTTGATGTTCTCTCGATAATAATGGCTCTGCAGCTCAAAGAGATCTGCGTATCGTCTGCCGGCCGCCATCAGACTGTCATGGGTTCCGGTCTCCACAATCCTGCCATGTTCCAGATAAATAATCCGGTCACAGAAACGGGTGGATGCCAGTCGGTGGGAGATAAAGATGGAGGTATGACCGGCTGTCATGCGATGATACTGCTCATATATGGCACTCTCCGCCAGAGGGTCAAGCGCCGCGGTAGGCTCGTCCAATAAAAGGGTTAATCCCTCAGACGCGCTATTTTTCATTTTATAAAGCGCTCTGGCTAGTGCCAGACGCTGCAGCTCGCCGCCGGAGAGGTCGATGGCCTCGTCATAGACGCTGCGCAGCAATTTGGTATCCAGTCCGAAGGGCAGCGCACGCACCTTCTCCGCCAATCCTGCCTGGGTCAGAACCTCCCAGATCAGCGCCTCATCCTGCACATCCGGTGTACAGGATACATTGCAGGCTACAGAACGCGGCAGGAGATAAATCTCCTGAAATACTGCGGCGAACAGGCGGTAATATTCTGTTCGGTCAAATTCTCCGACCGGGATACCGTCAATTAGAATTTCACCTTCTGTCGGATCATACAGACCGCAGAGCAGCTTGATCAGCGTGGTTTTACCCGCGCCATTCAGACCCACAATGGCAAGCTTTTCACCCGCGTGGATCGTGAGATTCAGATGATCGATGGTGTTTTCTTCGGCTTCGGGGTAGCGGTAAGAAACATCACGAAACTCGATCGTAAAGGGTGCTTTCGGCAGATCTCTCCCCCGCTCCCGGTTGGTGCGGTTGGGATAATCCATGAATGTGCGGATATCGGAAAAATCCAGATGGATCTGATGAATCGCTGCCGCATTTCCCACGATACCGTTCATAAAGGAGGAGAATCCTGCCAGAATGCCGAAATAGTAGACAAAGTCCGTGGCGCCCAAGCCTTTTTGGAATACCAGCCAGAGTAGCGCGCCATAGGTGATTCCCTCCCGCAGCAACGATAAAAGCGCGCTGACGGCGTCCATGGAGAAATTCACTTTCTCCGCGCGTACAGAAAAGGCGGTACGCTCCGCCATGACGCCGCGGCGCACGTCGCGCAGCCAGTCGCCGATCCCGTAGAGGCGGATATCTTTTGCCCGACTGAAATCAGAGAAGGTCTGCTGGATATATTCGATCTTGCGCTCTGCATTTTGCCAGTCGTCTCGGTGCCGGAACGTCCAGTTTGCTGCATAACGCAGCGCGAAATAGGAGCCAATCGTCGGCAGCGCTACGGCAAAAATCAGCAGGGGATGCAGTGTGGAAAGAATGCCCGTATAAAAGACCAGGCCGATCCCATTCGCCGTTATGGCGGAAATGGTGCGGGAGACCTGACGCACCGTGTTATTGTCACTGCCTACATGGCTCATGGCACGGGACAGGCGATCCAATCCGCTCTGGCTCTCCATGATCTCGTAATCCAGATCCAGCATTTTCTGGAACATCTGATTTTGGATGTGTATGTCAAAATCTATTTCATATCTGCTGATCTCCACCGTCAGGAATCGTTCCGTCAGAGAAAGAAGGAGCAGGCCGCCGGATAAGAAGAGAATCGTAGAGATGATCTCCAAAGGCGCGGCCTGCCGACCCACCACCGCCACTACTTCCCGGGACAGCAGCACCAGGAGATAGGATACCAGCACCGATACCGGCGCCAGCCCCAGTACGCAGAATGTCATATTCCGGTTCGTTGCCCGCATGATTTGGAAAACAAAACGGATGACACCCGGGAGACGATATTTCGTGTTTTTCTTTTGCATACGCTTCACCTCGATCCGATCTTATCATAAAAAATCCCTGATTTCGCAGTTCTGGGATGAACTGTGCGAAACCAGGGATGAATTCATTGCGGCAGCAGGATTTCTGTGGTGAATGCGCCGTCCTCGCTGGCGCGGCTGAGATAACCGCCCAGGCGCTCCACGATGGTGTCAATGCGCACCAGGCCAAAGCCGTGGCCTGCACCCTTGGTACTGTGGAAACGGCCCGCCAGTTTCTGCAGCTTGCCACCTGCGGCGAAATTGGTAAAGGAGATATAGAGCTGGGTGTTTTTCATGTCCATGTAGACGCGGATCATGCGTTCTCCTACGGGAAGCGACAGATTCGCCTCAATAGCGTTATCAAAAAGATTGCCCAGAATGACGCAGAGATCCAGCTCCGAAGTGGTAAGCGCCACAGGAATATGCGCGTTCACGATGACCTCGATTTCCTTGGAACGTGCCAGAGAGATTTTACTGTTCAGAATGGCGTCCGTCATGCGGTTGCCGGTTTTCACCACCGTGTCTACAGTGCGCAGATCCGTGTCCAGTGCGTCCAAATACTCCCGGATGGCGTCCAGATTCTCCGCTGCGGCGTAACTCTTCATGGTCTGGATGTGGTTTCGATAGTCGTGCCGCCAGCCGCGCATCTGCCGATACATATTTTCCACTTCCCGGTAATGCGTCTCGATCAATTCTTTCTGATACGCCGCAATCCGGCGGTCAATGGCCTTGGAAAAAAGGGACATGAGAATTCTCCTTAGAAATACTGGATGAACGCGCGGTTTAAGGGTTCATAGCTGCTTTTGGGGATCGGAATGACGGCGCCGGTTTTCAAAAGTACTTCCGTTTTGGAAATCCGGCGGATGTAGCGCAGATTCACGATATAGGAACGTCCGGCGCGGAAGAAGCTCTCGTCCAGTTCTCTTTCCAGATCGCCCAGAGTACTGCGCACAGTGTAATCCTCGTCGGCGTGGACGGTGACGTAGTTCTGCTGTACCTCCAGATAGGCAATCTCGTGCAGCGGTACGCGCACGAGGCCGTCCGGCACGTCCAGGAAGAGGGCTCGTTCGTTACGCTGCAGCTTTTCTACAGCACGATCCAGAACGGAAAATAATTTTGCCTTGTCCACGGGCTTCATGAGATAGTGCAGCGCCTCCACCTCGTACCCGTCTGCAATGTAGTCCGAGTGTCCGGTGATGAAGAGGATCTGCACCGCGCGGTCTTTCGCGCGAATGGTTTTGGCCAGCTCTACGCCATTTTGCCCGGTCATTTCGATATCCAGAAGCAGGATATCGAAATTTTTCTGATCCTCATACTGGAACAAGAAGTGCTCCGCAGAGGAAAAGAACTGCGTTTCCTGCTGAAGATTCCGCGCCGCCGCCCATGCGGACACCTGTGCGCCGATATAGTCCCGATCCGCCTGATTGTCGTCACAGATCGCAATCCGGTAAGCCATGTAAGTTCCTCCCGTGGGGTGGTAGGTTTATTGTAGCATAGAAGGGGGAGGCGGTGCAAGGGAGAGGGGTGTGGAGGTATAAAAAGAGAGCCAAGGCAAAACACCTTGGCTCTCTTCTCACGTTTGACACTATAACCGAACCTCTACGGCGAAACCGCCTTTGAAAAAGTAGATGTTCGACTGGTGTCCATTTGGTGGAGGCGAGGGGAGTTGAACCCCTGTCCGAAAACACGTCCCCATGGGCTTCTCCGGGCGCAGACGATCTTTTAGGATTCCCTCTGCCGCACGCCGGTCGTCAGGCTTGCGGGTTTGGTAGCTTCATTATGCGTGGTGCGCGCAAAGCTTAGCGCACGCACGGGCACCACTCAGTCACGCCCAGGTCCCGGGCCGTGGTCCTCCCGGGGTGGACGGCCGCGTTAGTTACGCAGCAACAAGTTCAGTATTGTTACTTAATTTATAAGGTGCAGTTTTTATAGCGGCCCGCCCCGCTGCCCGCTGCCCATGTATCGGCATCCCCGTCGAAACCGGTACGCCCCCATGTGCAGATAGTATATCCAAAACTTGCTGACCGCAGAACCGGGGCGATCCCCCGTCCTGCCGCCCTATTATACCACACCGGGACAGTGAGCGCAAGCGGCACTTTCTTTTTTGAAAAAACCCCTTGACAAATCCGCCCGGACGCGCTATAATATAAAAGCTTTCAAACGGACACTTAGCTCAGTTGGCTAGAGCACCTGCTTGACGTGCAGGGGGTCAGGGGTTCAAGTCCCTTAGTGTCCACCAAAGAAAAAAGACTTGCCCAATGGCAAGTCTTTTTTCTTTGATGGAACGAAGTGTTTCGCGGGGCGAAACGAGAAGTGCCTGCGGCGTGAAGCATCCTTCGGATGTGAAGTGTGCCTCCGGCACGATGAGGACGCGAAACACTTCTCTTCACATTGCGGCATCGCCGCAATACTTCACAGGCGGCCACCCCCGCCGCTTCACCTGGCGCAGCCAAACTTCACGAGCCTCCCGTTTTCCTCTAAAAACCCCTTGCATTTCCCGCGCGCGGGGGATATAATAAACTATCATGGTATCATTGTGCCCGTTTGACGGGTGCGGCGGATAAGAAATTATACCAAGGAGGAATCTATATGACAAAACGGATTTTTAGTCTGTTGTTGGCTATAGTAATGGTAGTTACTATGTTGCCGATGACAGCGATGGCGGCAGGCGGGGACTATGTGGAGTATAAGCCGATATCAGGCACACCACAAGATGGTAAGGAATACCTGATTGTAGGAGGATCGTTTTATAATTATGGTCCCTATACTGGATATGCTTTAAAAAACACTTCCACACAAGCACAGCGTGTCAGCATTAATAAGGGGAAACTTTTTGTTCTTGATGCTGATGATGAGGCATTGACCTGGACATATCATTCCGACGGTACAATCACTGCCGGTAGCAAAAAACTTGGTGTGG
The DNA here is from genome assembly GCA_015067705.1 of Oscillospiraceae bacterium. Taxonomy (GTDB): domain Bacteria; phylum Bacillota; class Clostridia; order Oscillospirales; family QAMX01; genus Allobutyricicoccus. Next base: position 11,034 of record SVLW01000043.1, on the reverse strand, counting down.
AGAATTCAGCGTGGTATCCTTCTGTAGTGCTTGATTCCAACCCGGAGTATTCCAAATGGACTTATAATTCATCTAGTCTTAGTATCACGGTTGGAGAATATTCAACTCGCTATTATCTCTCGCTTACCGGAGGGGCTTATCTTGTAAGCAATTCTCAAACTGTCACCTTCTTCGAGAAGGTTGGTACGCATACTCATGATTTGGAGAGGGTGCCTGGCAAAGATCCTACCTGTACTGAATATGGTCGATATGAGTATTGGACATGCTCCGGCTGCGGTATGATTTTTAAAGATGAAAATGGAACTAAAGAATTAGAGTACATCATACTGAAAGATAAGATCCCCCACAAGGATGAAACCGACAAGGACGGCTACTGTGATGTCTGTAATGCATGTATGCACGTTAAGGGTTCGAACGAGTATTGCAGCACCGATGCGAATTGCCCACACGAGAACTGCAGCGTGTGCGGCGGTGCTCTTGTGACCTACAGTGTAACGATTGCAGAGAGCATCCCGAACGGCACTGTTGCCGTCGATAAGACCTCCGCCGCCAAGGGTGACACTGTTAAGGTTACCGCAACTCCCGAAAATGGCTATGAGATCGAGAGCATCAGCGTTGTTGCCGAAGACGGTACCACCATTGCGCCTGCCGAAGACGGTTCCTTCACCATGCCGGCCTCCGATGTGACGGTTTCTGCAAGCTTTAAGCAGGTGATTTATACTGTGACTGTGGATTCCGGTATCCAGAACGGTACTGTGACTGCTACTCCGAGTACCGATGTTGCTGCGGGCACGGAAGTCACCGTCACCGCAACTCCTGACGCTGGTTACCATCTGAATAATCTTACTGTTGAGCCCGAAACCGCCGGTTTTGACGCACCGACGGTTACGGATGGCAAGTTCACTATGCCTGCAAGCAATGTGACGGTCAAAGCGATCTTTGCGGCTTGTACCGATATTTCTGGCGACGGAAACCACAATTGCGACATCTGCACTGCACGGGTTTCTAGCGAAACCTGCTATGGCGGTATTGCGACCTGTTCTGCCCCGGCTGTCTGTGAAGAGTGTGGAGAACTCTATGGAGTTGTCGCCCCCGACGCTCACGTCTGGGATAATGGCAAAATTACAACTGATCCCACTTGCAAGGATAAAGGTGTAAAGACGTTCACCTGTACGCTGGATTCCACGCATACCAAGACTGAGGATGTTGCAGTTGATCCCAATGCACACGTTTGGGATGATGGCGAAATTACAACTGATCCCACTTGCAAGGATAAAGGTGTAAAGACGTTCACTTGTACGCTGGATTCCACGCATACCAAGACTGAGGATGTCGCAGTTGATCCCGACGCTCATGATTGGTCTGATACTTGGACTCATGTTGAGAACGGTACTACTGACGAGCGTGTTTGCGAAAACGACAACACCCATAAGGAATCCAGAAAGTGCATCTGCTACTTCGACATCTACGTCAAGAACCCCTACACCGGTCGGTTTGACAAGGTGGTCAATGACGTGCAGTACGACGCAGACTTCCCCTGCATTCATGCTCCCTTCAAGGCCGGATACGAATTCATCGGCTGGAAGGGCGGCCGTCTGCCGGAGAAGATGCCCGCACATGACGTCTATCTGATCCCCTGCTATCGCCAGATCTATTTCCAGATCGATAAGCCTGCAAAGCCCGTGACGCCTGTGGTGCCGGTGCATGACTGCCCCTCTGCAGAGTATCGTGATCTGGATACTTCCGCCTGGTATCATGACGCCACTGACTATGTGCTGGCAAATGATCTCATGAAGGGCACCGGCAATAAGCTGTTCTCCCCGTATATGACCACCACCCGCGCTATGGTCGTGACGATCCTGTATCGTCTCGAGGGCGAGCCCGCCGCACCGAAGGCTAACCCCTTCTCCGACGTGCCCGCTGACGAGTGGTACACCGACGCTGTGCTGTGGGCCGCCAAGGAAGGCATCGTTCTGGGCTATGACGGTGAGTTCTTCCCCGAGGACGAGATCACCGGCGAGCAGCTCATGCTGATCCTGCAGCGCTATGCCGAGTATCGCGGCGCAGACGAGATCACCGTTCCGATGATCGCTCCTTACGAATACAATACCTGGGCCGAGGCCGGTGTTGTGTGGGCCTATCTGAACGATATTCTCGAGATCGGCATCGATGTGGAAGACCTGACGCAGGACGCCACCCGTGTCGAGCTGGCGGCATATCTCTATAACTTCTGCGTGAATTTCATCGAGAAGTAAATTTTCGAAATCCCCCCCGCAAGGGCACACCTTGCGGGGGATTTTTTGCTTGACAAAGGGCGCTTCCATATACTACCATATGGGGAGAAGCGAGGAATGGGGGCGAGGTTTTTTGAAGAACATCATTTTGATCGGCATGCCGGGCAGCGGCAAGAGCACGCTGGGCATCCTTTTGGCCAAGGACATCCAGTACGGCTATATCGACAGCGACAGCGTCATCGTGGCGCAGAACGGGAAACTGCTGCCGGAACTGATCCGGGAGCTGGGGAACGACGGCTTTCTCGATCTGGAGGCGCGGGTGAACGACTCCCTGCGGGTGATGCGCTGCGTCATCGCCACCGGCGGCAGCGCCATTTACCGCGGCGACGTCATCGAGCGCATGAAGGAGACCGGCATCGTGGTGTATCTGAAGATCCCGTATGAGGAGATGGAGCGCCGCCTGGGCGATCCGGGGAAGCGGGGCGTGGTGCTGCGGGAGGGATACACCCTGCGGCAGCTTTATGACGAGCGCGCGCCGCTCTATGCCCGCCACGCGGACTATACCGTGGAGCTGACAGACGGCTCTGTGGAGGAGGCCGCCCGCCTGATCCGGGAGACCATCCGCCACGAGATCGAGGAATGATCACACGCCCCCCTGCACCGGGATTTTTCCCGGCGCAGGGGGATTTTTTGCACCGATTCGGGGGCATTTCCCCGGGCTTTTTCTTGACAAAGCCGCCCTGCCTGTTATACTGAAGATAGAGAAATATCTGGCCCGGCCGCGCCGGGAGAATGGGAGAAAACTGCTATGGCAACGATTCGAATTGATCTGGAATATCCGCGCTTCCCGGTGGAGCGCAAGATCTTTGGCCACTTCACGGAGCATGCCTTCGGCAATATCTACGGCGGCATGTATGACCCGGAGAGCAAGCTCGCCGACGAGGACGGCCTGAGAACGGACGTGCTGGAGCTGATGCGGCGGGTGCGTGTGCCGCTTCTGCGCTATCCGGGCGGCAACTTTGTCTCGAACTATCACTGGGAAAACGGCGTGGGGCCGAAGGAATCCCGCCCCCGCGTCTTTGAATACGCATGGCTGACGGAGGAATCGAACCAGTTCGGCACTGTCGAGTTCATCAAGCTCTGCCGCAAGGTGGGGGCGGAACCCCTCATCTGCGTCAATATGGGCAGCGGCACGCCGGAGGAGGCCATGCACTGGGTGGAATACTGCAACGGTACCGGCGACACCTATTACGCCAATCTCCGCCGCAGCCACGGATATGAGGAGCCCTTCGGCGTCAAATACTGGGGTCTCGGCAACGAGATGTACGGCAACTGGCAGATGCAGAATCTCACGGCGGAGGAATACGCCCGCTATGCCTTCCAGTTTGCCAAGGCCATCCGCTGGGCGGATCCCACGGTGAAGCTCATTGCCTGCGGATTACAGGACAGCACCGACTGGAACACCGCCTGTATGAAGCTCATCGGGCCCATGTGCGACTATATCTCCGCCCATCATTATTCCATCGGCTGGGGGCCCTTCGAAAAGGGCGACTATCTGGGCTGTCTCTATATCCCGGAGCTTATGGAGCGGATGCACCAGATGACGCTGGCCAGCATCACGGTGGGCATGAACGACGTGACGAACCACTGCAAGGTGGCGTGGGACGAGTGGAACATGTTCGGATGGGTCTTTGACGGCGTGAACGACGACGAAAGCTATACCCTGCAGGATTCGATCGTCACCGCACTGGTGCTGCACCGGCTCTTAAACAATTCCGACACCGTGGGCATGGCCAATTACTCCACCTTCGTCAACATCAACGGCGCGGTCAGCGTCCATGGGGATCAGGTGGTGACCCGGGCGCAGTACCCGGTGTTTGAGCTGCTCGCAAACCATACCGGCGACGAGGTGCTGGACGTGCGGATGACCGGGCCGAAGCTCTCTGTGCCGTATCGCAAGACCGGCGACATGGGGCGCAAGCCCCTGGGCCTGAGCCTGACCTCTGCGGAGGCGGGCGCGCCGGACACCGTGGAGGTGCCGGCCCTGGATGTGCTGGCCACCCGCGGGACGGACGGCACGATCTATCTCTCCATCGTCAATAAATCCCCGGATGAGGACATCACGGCGGATATCAGTCTCCCGGGTCTTGATCTCGCGGGCAAGACTGTCACCGCAAAGGTGATCACTGCGGAGGACATAAACGCCGCGAACACGCTGGCGCATCCGGATCGGGTGGCCATCGCGGACGCAGACGCCCCGGCGGTGACGGCGCGCGGCCTTGCCGCGACCTTTGGCCGCCACAGCGTGAACCTCATTACGATTTCCTGACATTTTCCGAATTTACGTTCCTGGGGGCGGGCCCTCAGGAGGAGGAGGCAGTATGAAAAAGCTCATCAATGATCCCGAACAGGTGGTAAACGAAACCTTAGAGGGTTTCCTGGCCGCGTATGGCGACCGCATCGCCCGGGTGGGCGATACCGGCGGACTGGTGCTGCGGGAGAAAAAAGACAAGGTGGCGCTGGTGATCGGCGGCGGCAGCGGGCATGAGCCCATGTTCAGTATGTTCGTGGGCGATGGTCTGGCGGATGCCTCCATCTCCGGGCATATTTTCACCTCCCCCGACCCTTATTCCATCATCGAGACCGCCACCGCCGCAGACGCGGGCCGCGGCGTGCTCTTCGTCTACGGCAATTATGCCGGCGACAATCTGAATTTTGAAATGGCATCCGAAATGCTCACGATGTCCGGTACCCCCAACCGCATCGTCCGGGTGTGGGACGACGTGGCCTCCGCCCCCAAGGAGCGCACGGAGGATCGCCGCGGCATCGCGGGGGATCTCTTCGTCGTCAAGGTGGCGGGCGCCGCCACGGCAGCGGGGCTCGACCTTGATGAGGCGGTGCGCGTCACGGAAAAGGCCCGGGATAACACCTTCTCCATCGGCGTGGCCCTCTCCGGCGGCACCATTCCCGGCGCCGCCGCCCCGGCATTCACCCTGCCGGAGGACGAGATCGAGTTCGGCCTGGGCATCCATGGGGAGCCCGGTATCCGCCGGGCAAAGCTCTTACCCGCCGACGAGATCGTGGAGGAGCTCTTCTCCCTGATCCTCGCGGATTCCGGCATCAAAGCCGGCGACCGGGTGTGTACCCTGGTGAACGGCCTCGGCTCCACCACGCTTTCGGAGCTTTATATCATGAACCGCAAGCTGCGTCAGCTCCTGGACGGCGCGGGCATTGCCGTCCACGACATGGTGGTGGGCAGCTTCGTCACCTGTCAGGAGATGGCGGGTGCATCCGTCACCCTGATGCGCCTGGACGAGGAACTGATGGGCTATTACGACGCCCCGGCAGATAGCCCCTATTACCGGAAGTAAGGAGGAATTTTTCATGGAAAAGATCACGGCAAGTCAGTTAAAAGACCTCCTGCTCTTTACGGCCGATCGGCTCATCGCCGCGCGGGACGAGCTTTGCGCCATTGATGCCGCCATTGGCGACGGCGACCACGGTCTCGGCATGGCCCATGGCTTTGAAAAGGTGAAGACGGTGCTTTCCGCGCGGGACTTCACCGGTGTGAACGAGATCTTTCAGCAGGTGGGCATGGCCATGCTGGGCGCCATGGGCGGCGCATCCGGCGTGATCTTCGCCACGCTCTTCATGGGCGCGGCCAGGGGCACCGCGGCGGCGGAACTCACCGCCGACGAATTTGCGGCGCGGATGGAAAATGCCCTCACGGCGATCCAGACCCGCGGCAAGGCGCAAGTGGGCGACAAGACCATGGTGGATGCCCTCGCCCCGGCCTGTGACGCCATGCGAAATACGGACGGCGACCTCACGGCAAGACTCTCCGCCGCGGCGGAGGCCGCCGAGGCAGGCGCCGCGAAAACCGCGGAATATGAGGCCAGGTTCGGCCGGGCAAAGGCCCTGGGCGAGCGCGCCATCGGCCACCGGGACGCCGGAGCGGTCTCCACCGCCCTGATCTTCCGCGCCATGGCAGACTGGGCCGCGGAGCAGGCAGATTGAGTGAGAACTGTTTGAAAAAAGGAGCGTATCCATGGGGATACGCTCCTTTTATGATGAAAGGGCCATGTGGCGTGCGCAGACAAAATAGATATAATTATTTTGCCATGCCGCAAATAACCTATCAATCCCTCCATTTGACAAGGTTTTCCAAACCGACTATAATAAAAAAGAGGCCTTGTTTCCTTGGAAAAACAGGGCTTTCTTTCCGGAAAACGATTTCTTTGGAATCAAAAAGGAGCGAAGCGTCATGGAACAGAAATTTGCCCCGCTCTTTACGCCCTGGAAGATCCGGGACGTGGAGATCAAAAACCGCATTGTCATGTGCCCCATGGGCGGCACATCTTTGTTTGGCTGGTTCGAGCTTACCGGCTGTCATTTTGACCGGGAGGCCGCCGACCTTTTCTTAGAGCGCGCCCGGAATAATGTGGGCCTCATCATCCCCGGCATTGCCCCCCTGCGGGATACCTTCTGGGGCAAGTGGCTGTGGCAGAACGAAAAGATGTTTGACGACCTCCGGGTCTTTATGGACGAGATCCACAAGACCGGGGCCAAGCTCTTTATCCAGCTCACCGCTGGTATGGGCCGCAGCTGGGCCATTACGGAGCTGATCGCGCCGCTTCATAAGAATAAACTCACCCGGGCCATCTTAAAGCCCGTCATCGATACTAGCCACGAGCTGGCCAGCCCCAGCGCACAGCCCTCCCGCTGGGCAGAGGACATCATCTGCCCGGAGATGACCGTGGAGCAGATCCACGAGATCATCGAGGCCTTTGCCAAGACCGCTAAGCTCTGTATGGACGCCGGCGTGGACGGTGTCGAGGTGCACGCGGTGCATGAGGGCTATCTTCTCGACCAGTTTGCCATTGCATTTTTCAACCAGCGCACCGACGAATACGGCGGCTCCTTCGAGAATCGCTATCGCTTTGCGGCAGAGGTGGTGCGCGCCATTAAGGAGCGCTGCGGCGAGAACTTCCCGGTGTCCCTGCGCTACTCCGTTGAGAGCAAGCTGAAGGGCTTCCAGAAGGGCATTCTGCCCGGCGAGGACGCCAAGGAATTGGGCCGCGATATGGCGGAATCTCTCCGGGCGGCCAAGTATCTCCAGGACGCGGGATACGATATGCTGAATGCCGACAACGGCACCTATGACTCCTGGTACTGGGCGCATCCGCCCATGTACATGCCCCAGAACTGCAATCTGGACGACGTGGCGGCGATCAAGCAGGTGGTGGATATCCCCGTGGTCTGCGCCGGACGCATGGAGCCGGATGCAGGCGCCGCGGCCGTGGCCGCGGGCCGCATCGACGGCGTGGGCGTGGCACGACAGTTCCTCACGGATCCTGAGTGGGTGACGAAGCTCATTGATGAGCGGGTGGAGGACATCAAGCCCTGTATCTGCTGCCACGCAGGTTGCTTCAATTTCTCGAAATCGAAGGGCCACGCCAATACCCAGGATCTCACGGATACCATGGGTCTGGCCCGCTGCGCCCTGAATCCCCGCACCATGCAGAGCAAGAAGTATCAGATCAAACCCGCCAAGACTGCAAAGCGTGTGGCGGTCATCGGCGGCGGCATCGGCGGCATGGAGGCCGCGATTGTACTCTCGAAGCGCGGGCATCAGGTGACGCTTTATGAAAAGTCCGGCGAACTTGGCGGCGTGTTCATCGCCGCGGCGGCACCGTCCTTCAAGGAGAAGGATCGCGCCCTCATCGCCTGGTATCGCAGAGAGATCACGAAGTATCCCATTGAGGTGAAACTGAACACCGAGGTGCGGGATATCGCGTCCCTGGGCGCCGACGAGGTGATCATCGCTACGGGCGCTACTGCCAAGCGCATCCCCGTGCCGGGCGCGGAGCAGGCCATCGAGGCCGTGGACTTCCTCCTGGGCCGTAAGACCGTGGGCGAAAACGTGGTCATCGTAGGCGGCGGCCTGACGGGCTGTGAGATCGCGTATGAGCTGTATCTCCAGGGCAAAAAGCCCGTAATCGTGGAGATGGCGGACGATCTCATCGTGACGAAGGGCGTGTGCCTGGCAAATACCAGTTTCCTGCGGGACTTCTTTGAGGCAAATCGTGTGCCGGTGTATCTCGAGACCGGTGTGCAGGAGATCCGGCAGGGCAGCGTCACCGCAAAGGGAAAGGACGGCAAGACCGTGGAGATCCCGGCGGACTCCGTGATTCTGTCCGTTGGCTATAACAGCGCCCCGCTGGCCCCCAAGGGCCGTCACGTCCATGTCATCGGTGACGCGAAAAACGTGGGCAACCTGCGCTCCGTCATCTGGGGTGCATGGGACGTGTGCATGAAGATCTAAGGAGGGATTTCTGTATGGCAATGAAATTAACGCCTGTGGAGCAGGGCTTACTCGACGGCGCGAAAGGCGAGGTCATGGCGAAGGTGATGAAGACTCTTGTCATGTACGGTGAGGCCTTTGGCGCGGAAAAGATGGTGCCGGTGACAAGCAAATACAATCATCTGGTGACGTCTTTCGGTCTTAAAATGATGACGCCGGTGTTCCAGCTGATGCAGCAGCTCATTGACGCGGGGGCCATCTCCGGCCAGGAATTCTCCGTGGATCCCCGTCCCGTGGATCCGAATGTCCCGGCAAACTTCCTGCAGAAGCTGATTTTCAATAAAATCATGTACGCATCGCAGGATTCCTATGAGGCACAGCTTGAAAAGCTGGGTCTTATGAATGACGATGCCTTCACCTGCGCCTGCTATCTCGATCAGGTGGGCAATCGGCCCGAAAAGGGCGAGGTGCTGTCCTGGGCGGAGAGTTCCGCCGTGGTGTATGCAAACTCCGTGCTGGGTGCGCGCTGCAACCGCAACTCCGGCATTATGGATATCATGGGCTCCATCGCGGGCTATGTGCCGTATTTCGGCCTTTTGACCGATGAGGGAAGACGCGCCACCTGGGTCATCCGGGTGGAGACCACGAAAAAGCCCGAGGCACAGCTTCTGGGTTCCGCCATTGGCATGAAGGTCATGGAGGACGTGCCGTACATTATGGGCATGGAGCGCTGGCTGGGCCGCGAGCTGAACGACGAGGTCTGCGCCTATCTCAAGGACTTTGGCGCGGCAACGGCGTCCAATGGCGCGGTGGGTCTTTATCACATCGCGGGCCTGACCCCCGAGGCCGTGGAGCAGGGCGAGGCGCTGATCGCCGAGGGCGCGCAGGAATTCGTCATCACCGATGCGGTTTTAGAGGAGACGAAGCGGAATTACCCGGTGATGTGGAAGAATCCCGACGCCCAGCCGAAGCTCTGCTTCGTGGGCTGCCCGCATATGAGCCTCCAGCAGCTCAAGGACTGGACCGTGGCAGTGGAGGAGGGCCTTGCCGCCTCCGGCCAGAAGAAGGTCCTGATCCCCACGGTGTTCACCACCGCCCCGGCAGTGAAAAAGGAATTCGAGCAGACGGAGTACGCCGCGCGCCTTGCAAAGACCGGCGTGATCCTCTCCTATATCTGCCCGCTGATGTACATGAATAACCCCCTCTGCAAGTCCATGCCCGTCATGACTTCGTCCAATAAACTGCGTACCTATACCACCGCCCGCTATTACACCGAGGCCGAGATCCTCGAGAAGATCACCAAAGGAGGCCGCGCATGATGAAAACGTACAAAGGCCGCGTCATTGCCCCCGGCACCGTCACGGCGGAAGCCGTGGTGAGCCATGTGGGCTTCAACACGCTGGCATCCCTGCAAGGTGCGCTGCAGTTCGGCGACAAGAAGGCCACCTGCGGCGACCAGAATAACCCCGACCTCCACGGCAAGGAGCTGGCGGGCAAGGCCCTGTGCCTGCCCCAGACCATCGGCTCCACCACCGGCGGTCTCGTGATCTACTGCGCCTGCGCCATGGGCCGCCAGCCCGCGTGCATGCTGTTCTCAAAACCCATCGATTCTCTCGCCGCCGCAGGCTCCATCCTGGCCTCCGTCTGGTGCCCGGATATCCAGATGCCCGTCATCGACAGCCTGGGCGATGAGTTCCTGAATGAAGTGAAGGACGGCATGAAGATCACTGTGCACGAAGACGGCACGGTGACGGCTGAATAAGAAAAAAGCCCCCGGAAGGGGGCTTTTTTAGTGGACAGTGGACAGTGGAGAGTTGACAGTTGCGGTGTCGGCTGCGCCGACGGGATTGGAATTCGTCGGGCAACGCCCGATTCCTTCCCTGTCAACTATCAACTGTCCACTGTCAACTCCCCTCCCCCTCCTTGCCAAATTCTTCCTTCCGGGATATACTATAGAAAAACCCAACCCGAGGTATCTTATGACGATTTTTTGGATTTTCTGCGCGATACTGGGCGTTTTGGCACTGATCGTGCTTCTCATTGCATATATTTGTTACCGCATGGCGTTTTATCTGCCGCGGGTGGAGATGGCTCCGGACGAGATTCCGCTGCCGGCGGGGGACGAGTATGTGCCGTACCACGACCGGATGCGCACTTGGGTGCGGGAGGCGCGGGCGCTGCCGCAGGAGGGGGTGGAGATCCGCTCCTTTGACGGGCTGCGCCTGCGGGGCGTTTATTATGAATATGCGCCGGGGGCGCCCATTGAGCTGATGTTCCACGGCTATCGCGGCACGGCGGAGCGGGATCTCAGCGGCGGGGTGCAGCGCTGTTTCGCGCTGGGGCACAGCGCGCTCTTGGTCGATCAGCGGGGCTGCGGCGGGAGCGAAGGGCATGCCGCCACCTTTGGCGTGCGGGAGCATCGGGACTGCATGAGCTGGATCGCGTTTCTGATCCGCCGCTTCGGGCCGGAGGTGCGGATCATTTTGACCGGCATCT
>SVLW01000042.1 GCA_015067705.1 Oscillospiraceae bacterium | reverse complement strand
TCTGGTCTGGTATCAGATCACGGATCAGAAGGCTTATATATCAGCAAAACTTTTTTTCGTGGAAGTGTTGATAAAAACGGCAAGCAAACACGGCTCTATATTGACACCGTGCGTGACCTTTACCATCGTTTAAAAACAAATCAACACCATCGTTTTGGATATGTAGTTCAACTAATTCCCTTCATAAATAAGGAATGGAATATCCTGTGTGAAAATCCATACGAGTCAGAGTCACAAGCTATTCTTCCGTTAAGTATGAAAGGAATATGCGGAAAACTGCGCCTAAACGAAAATCATGCTACCAGATTTAAGAATGCCATAACCAGTCCAATTTTCTCATTCGGTGGTGAAGAGCAACAGTTATGCGCCATTGTACCCACAGTAACGAATTATGGGCGGCAGAACACAGTCTATGTAAATCCACACCTTGTCTATGGCGGTAGTGACTTTACAAAAGTTGAAGGAATCAGTGTTGCGTTTAAGGCAAGAGTAAAAGGATAGAAAGGATACTACCATTTTCTTTATAGGGATGCTACCACTTTCTTTACAGCATTTGCCCATGATCATGAACTTTTAGCGCATTCCCTATCCTATATCATTACATTGGCCTCTCACAACCACCAGAACTAAGACAGCAACGGCACAACCATCTTACAAGCGTTGTTCGCCGCTCGACAAGCGGCTTCACAACACTTGCGCTCAGTCTGCGCATGGCACAGCCTGAATATATCAGTAAAGGAGAATACATTATTGGAAAATAGATCAAGTTGCAATATTATCACAAGCCATTTAGAAGGCAGGACAATTACTCATGAATGGACGGATGTTTATCTTCCAACAAGCAGCCCGGTCGATGCTGTAATTGCATATAACAAGAGGAAACACAAGTACATAGCAATGAACCACCTTTTGCACCATTTACCAACAGTAGACCTTAGCAATTATGTTTTTTTCACATTCGAAAAGGAGCATTACCCTGATTGGCGAAAAATTAGAGATTTTAGTGTTGTAGTAAATAGCCTGAACAAGACCAAGGCAAAACTATGTAATCGGATTTGCCTTAATGTAAGATGCATCGAAATATATGTAGAGGGAGCATTGCCGAAGCAGCGATATTATTACTCATTACCGCCTGAAAGCATGGCCTCAAGTTTGCCCAGTTTCAACGCATTTAAAAGAGAAATACAATTATCGTAATGTCATCGGGAAAGTGCCTTGATTATGGCATTTTTACAGGTTTTAGCTACTGGAAATCCACTAATTTTATGTCATCGGATCGAGAAAAATCCCGATGATATGTTGAGTAAAACAGTAAAAAGATTAAAGAAACAGAGAAAGACTACACATCTAACAAGATTATTCGCCTTGCCCCGCAGGGCTTAACGATACAAGATAACACATCGCAAAAGGTTACATGACTCCACAAGATCACGATAACAGTAGGGCGGGAGGGTCGGTACAAGCGATTAATATTAATTGCAGGAAGGAGGATGCCATGATCAATGTTCCCGTGTGGGAGAAAGCAAATCTTACGCTGGAAGAGGCCGCAGCTTATTTTGGCGTAGGTATTAATAAACTTAGAGAGATCACCAATGATGACAAGTGTAAGTTTGTCCTTTGGGTAGGAAATAAAAGGCTTATCAAGCGCAAGCAATGTGAGATATATTTAAACTCTGCTTATTCAATCTAACAATGGAAAAACAGACTCGGATGTGATAGAATATCATTACATATCGGGCGCTTTTCCGAAGGAGGTTGTGTATGGCAGAAAAGCGCAAGGATAAAAAAGGAAGGATTCTAAAAGACGGTGAAAGCTATCGTTCTGACGGCAGATATATGTACCGCTACACCGATATTCGCGGAAATCGGAAATGTATCTATGCTCAGACGCTAAGTGAATTGCGGGAAAAGGAGCAGCTGATCCAGCGTGACCTTCAGGACGGCATTGACTATGCAGCAGGGTCAATTACTGTGCTTTCATTAGTGAAACGCTATATTCCCCAGCGTCAAGGTGTTCGCTACAACACCAAGGTAGGGTACAATTTTGTCCTCAATCTACTAAAGAAAGAGGACTTTGCCTATCGTCAGATCAAGGATATTAAACCCTCTGATGCAAAGCAGTGGTTCATTAAACTGCATGATGATGGGTACAAGTACAGTTCCATTACTACGATTCGTGGTGTACTTAGACCAGCGTTTGAAATGGCGGTAGAGGATGACATAGTTCGACGCAATCCGTTCTCTTTCCGTGTGGTCGATGTTGTTCCTAATGATTCTGTAACCCGCAAGGCTCTCAGCCAAGAGGAAAAAGAAAAGTATCTGGCATATGTCTTAGGTGATAAATGCCGCAGAAGATACTATGACGAAATCATTATACTGCTTGGGACTGGCCTTAGAATCTCTGAATTGTACGGCCTTACTAAGTCAGATATTGACTTTAAGGAGCGCAGAATTAGAGTGGAACGGCAGCTCACACGCACCCGAAATTGTGAGTATTACATTGAGAAGCCGAAAACCGACAGTGGCGAACGCTATGTTCCAATGGACGGTGCAGTTTATCAGGCATTTCAAAATGTGATTGAAAATCGTAAGACACCGAAGGTTGAAATGCTGATAAATGGGCATTCTGGCTTTCTCTTTCTGGACAAGGACGGGAAACCGAAAGTTGCTGGACACTTGGAACATGCAATGAAGCGGATCATCGACAATTACAATAAGAGTCACGATGAAAAGCTACCTCGGATTACGCCACATGTGTTGCGCCACACCTTTTGTACTGAGATGGCAAATGCGGGAATGGAGATTAAAAATCTGCAATACCTTATGGGACACGCCGATGCTTATACTACACTCAATACCTACACCCATTCCAGCTATGTTGCCGCCGAAAAAGCGCACGCAAAGATTGCCGCAAATCGCTGAAATTAAAGAATCTTTTCCTATTTTGGCTGACACCAAAACTGACACCAATTTGACACCATTTGCGAGAAAAGTTATAAAGATTTATGTAGATTTATAAGTTCACTCAGTAAATAGACAAGAAAATATTTGCTCAAAAAGTTAAGAAAACATTGAAATAACAAGGAAATTTACACATTTTAAGGTGATTTTATATATGATTAAAATTCTTTTCATTTGCCACGGCAATATTTGTCGGAGTCCTATGGCGGAGTATATTTTTACGAAAATGGTGCGGGAGGCGGGGCTTTCCGGGCGGTTCTGTATTGCGTCTGCCGCTACCAGTGCGGAGGAGATCGGGAATCGGATTTATCCGCCGGCGGGGCGTAAGCTGCGGGAGCACGGCATTGACGCGTCGGCGCACCGGGCCAGACAACTGCGGCGGGAGGAATACGGCCAGTGGGATTATCTCATCGCCATGGAGAGCGTTCATGTGCGGCGGATGACGGCGCTGTTTCGGGGAGATCCGGAGGGGAAGATCACGCGGCTATTGGACCACACCGACCGACCCGGCGATATCCCGGATCCCTGGTACACGGACGATTTCGACAGTGCCTGGCAGGAGATCGAGCGGGGATGCCGGGCGCTTTTTGCGGAACTGACGAAATAAAAAAACCGGCCTGCGGCAGTTTTCGCCGCGGGCCGGTTTTCCTGTGATCAAATCGGTTTTCCATTTGGATATAGAGCCCTTGCTGCCGTGTGATCCGGAAGCCGGAAGCGCGATAGAGCGAGACTGCGGGCTCCAGCGTGATTCGGGTGTCCAGGTAGAGCGTGCGGCAGCCCTGGGCTTTCGCATGGTGTTCCAGGGTTTTCAGTAATTCCCTGGAGAGGCCTCTGCCGCGGTATTCCGGACGCACAAAGAGGCGCTTTACTTCGCCGACGCCGTCTTCTTTGGTTCGGTATGCGATGCATCCGGCGGGTACATCCCCAGAGAAGGCGATCCATACTGCCTCGATCTGTTCGGCATCCGTATACCGGGTATAATAGCGGCTGTCCTCCGCAAGAAACGCGATCATGGCATCGTCGTGCAGGGAAAAAAGAGATAACACGCGTTCATCGGTGAGCGGCATGGACTGGATTTTCATGAAAACCCTCCTTGGATGTTTTTTAGTCAGAACATGGATAGAAAGACCGGAACCGGCACAGCAAAGAGATTGCTGTGCCGGTCATTTTTATTCTTCGTCTGCTTCGTCCTCTTCCTCGGATGCGGGAACCACGGTGATGGAGACTTCCAGCACCTGTTTTTGGTCGGTTTTCAGCACCTCGATGCGGAGGGTTTTGTAAGTAAAGGACT
Source organism: Oscillospiraceae bacterium (assembly GCA_015067705.1). Classification (GTDB taxonomy): domain Bacteria; phylum Bacillota; class Clostridia; order Oscillospirales; family QAMX01; genus Allobutyricicoccus. Next base: position 14,650 of record SVLW01000042.1, on the reverse strand, counting down.
CGCCGGGGTCGGGGATGTGGCCCAGCTGCTCGGAGACCCAGCCGCTGACGGAGACGGAGTCCACATCGTCCTCGGCCTCATAGTCAAAGTGGGAGAGCATATCGTCCAGATTCATATCGCCCAAGGCCCGATAACTGTCCTCACTGGTCTGGACCAGTTCCTCGATGACCTCGTCGCTCTCGTCCCAGATCTCGCCCACCAGTTCTTCGAGGATATCTTCCATGGTGACGATACCGGCCACGCCGCCGAATTCATCCACCACCATGGCCATATGCATGCGCTCCCGCTGCATTTCCTTCAAAAGATCGTGGGCGGGCATGGATTCCGGCACGAATTTCACGGGGTGCAGCAGTTTTTTGGGGTCGCGGGGCTCGTTGATCTGGAGGGTCAGGAGATATTCGCGGGTGTAGAGTATGCCCACCACGTCGTCGATGGTCTCGCGGCAGACTGGAATGCGGGAATATCCGGTGTCAGTGATGACGCGGATAATCTCCTCGGGGGAATCATCCAGCCAGATGAAGGTGGCGCGGGTGCGGTGCACCATCACGTCGGCGGCGGTGACGTCATTGAAAGCAAAGACGTTTTCGATGAGTTCCTTCTCTTCCGGCTCGATGGTGCCGTTTTCCTCGCCGATGTCCAGCATCATGATGATCTCTTCCTCGGAGTCGGTCTCCTGCTCTTCATGGGGATTGATGCCAAAGAGCCGCAGCACCAGATTGGTGGAGACGGTCATGAACCAGATGATGGGCTTCAGAATCAGGGAGAGGACGCGGATCACGCCGCAGACGGCGCGGGCGACGGTCTCGCTCTTCTTCATGGCGACGCGCTTTGGCACCAGTTCGCCCAGAATCAGGGTGAAATAGGAGAGAATCAGGGTGATGGCGATGACCGCCAGGGTGTCCAGGGTTTTCTCCGGGATTGCGGTGACGCCCAGACTGTCCACCAGCCAGCGTACCAGACGGTCGGAGAAATTGTCCGCCGCGAATGCGGAGCCTAAGAAGCCCGCCAGGGTGATGCCGATCTGAATGGTGGAGAGGAAGCCGGTGGGTTCATCCGCCATGCGCAGGAGGCATGCGGCGGTGCGGTCGCCGTCCTCCGCCTGTTTTTTCAGCTTGCCCTCATTTAAGGAGAGCAGCGCGATTTCTGTGGCGGCGAAGAAGGCATTGATGAGGATGAGCGCTCCCTGCAGGAGCAATTGTGGGCCTATGGGTGACATATGGAAAATCCTTTCTGAATACGGGTTATGGAAGGCGAAAAAACGCAAAAAAGCATAGCCCACGCCTTTTCGATGGGAAAAGCGCAGGTTATGCTATATCGTCCGATTGATAACGCTTCGGTCTGCGGCGTTACTGTCGCTGCCGTCCATGAAACACAAGATCCCTTTCTCATGAAATGCTGCGGAGCGGGCTCCGCTTTTCTCATTATAATATGCACCGGCCGGGAAGTCAAGGAGGAATCGCGGGAATGTGGGCGGGCAGGACGGACGACAACTTGCGTCTCGGTAAAAATTTATTGTAATTCGATAAATTCATATTGACAAACGGAAAGAGAGGTGGTAGACTCTTTTTGAAAAAAGGAGGGATGCGGGATGAAACAGAAACTGTTGTCGGTTTGTCTGGAGCTTTGCACGGTGGTGATCGCGCTGATTGCGGCGCTGGTGCTGCTCTATCTTCTGCCGGGGGAGGCCGCGTGGATGCTGGCGGATACGCCGCGGCTTGAATGGCTATACCTGCCCACCATGATTCTGGTGCGGCTGTCGTTTTTGCCCTGTCTTTTGGCGTTGGGGGCGTTCTTCCTGATCTGCCGGGAGATCGGCCGGGACAATTCCTTCTGCAGGGCTAATGTGCGGCGGCTGGTGTTCATTGCGGGCTGTGCGGTGTGCGGGATCGTGCTGTGCATGGCGCAGGTGGTGATGATGGCGGCGGCCTGGGCGCTGCATCCGGGGATTTTGCTGCTCTCCATGATGATCTGCCTCTTTGGCGTCATGGTGGCGGCCGCGGCGGCGATTTTGTCCCATCTGGTGGAAAAGGCCTGCGTTCTGCGGGAAGAAAACGAACTGACCATCTGAAGGAGGGGGACGCATGGCGATTCGAATCAATCTGGATGTGATGCTGGCCCGACGGAAGATGAGCGTCACGGAGCTGTCCCAGCGGGTGGGACTGACCATGGCGAATATCTCCATCCTGAAAAACGGAAAGGCCAGAGCCATCCGTATGGAGACTCTCAACGGGATCTGCCGGGCGCTTGACTGTCAGCCGGGGGATATTCTGGAATATGTACCGGATGAGGAGGACGCATGAGACGGCGGGCTGTGCTTCTTTTGCTGGCGGCGCTGTTTCTCACGGGTCTTACGGGATGTGTGGGGGATCACCGGGCAGAGCTTTTGGAGATTGGTCTGCGCCATCCCGGGGGCTATATCTGCAGCCACCGGGACACCCACGGCGGCTTTCACGGAGACGGGGAGACGGAGATCCGCTTCTATGTGCCGGACATCCGGGAGGAGGATCTTTGCGGCCTGCCCGGATGGCAGGAGGGGCCGCTGCCGGAGGGTATGGAGACGATCCTCTACGGCGGGGAATATGAAGGCGTGCACTATGGCGCATATCCGGAGTCGGCGCCGGCTGGGGAGATTGCGTACTGGTTTTTTCTGGATCGGCAGAACGAAAAAACGCACTATACGGAGGAAGAACTCTGGGCCGTGCGGAATCGGCCCTCCGCTAATTTCACCGTGGCGCTGTGGCTGAGGACCGAGCAGACGATTTGGTATTACCGCTTTGATTCCTGATCTTCGTCCGAAAGGGGCGGGAAAGACGATTATAGGATCATGGAAAGGATCCACCACAGAAGAAGGCCCCATATGAGAAGGATCGGCAGGGTGTAATACCACTTCTTCGGTTTGCCCTTGTCCCACATGCCTTCGGCCTCTGCGCGATAGGTTTGAAACGTTTCTTTCGGGATCAACTTCACGGTCAGCGCCACGAGCAGCGGCAGCAGAATCATGTCGTCCAGATATCCAAGCACGGGAATGAAATCGGGGATCAAATCGATGGGGGAAAGCGCGTATGCGACGGTGATGCCGGCGCACACCTTGGCATACCAGGGCGTCTCTTTCGCCTTCAGCGCAAGGAAAACTGCCGGAATATCGGATGATAATTGCCGGATCCTGTTTTTGAAATCCATACGAAATCCTCCATGGAGAAATGTACCGTCTGCATTTTACACCAATATGTTTCCGCGTTCAACCGTTGAGCAGGATCGGTGTTGCGCTTATGGCGGTATCTGCATAAAAGGAAGCGGCGTGACCGAGGTTACGCCGCTTTTTTTGGAACTGCCTGGTTTTCAGAAGGTTTTTGCGGGGGAGGGTTGGCGGAGGCCGGACGGTTTGAGCCAGGACCAAAAAGAAATAACCCCTGATCGTGATCCTTTCGGTACCGACCAAGGGTTATTTCTCTTCGGTCTTGATGTCCAGTTTCATAGGCAACCTCTCTTTCTGCGGTGTGGATGCTGTCCTTGGTTCCTGATCCTCTTTTTCTACTCCCATGCTTCGTATCTTTTGTATACGATCTTACCGAAAAGCGGCTTCTTTGGGGTTTGGGTTTCAGGGCTTTGTTGGCATCCCGGTTTGGGTTTTCGGCTGATTTTTTATTTTATCAGCCTTCGGATTTTACCTGTACATTGGTATCACCCTTTCTGACTATACTATAGCACGAGGATTTCGGATTTGCAAGATGGGAATTTGTACAAAGTCAATAAGTGGTGCTTATGCGAAACGGAGAAAACTGGATAATGTGTTGAAAACGGTTGACGCGGGAGGAGGATGTTTGATATACTGAATATGTTGGGCGGCCTTTTGAACCATGCCGTTTTGGCATGGTTCGATGAAATCCACCCTGCGGGTGGGTGAAATACGCTGGCGCGTATGAAATTCCCCTGCGGGGAATGAAATTCGCCTCGACGGCGAATGGGCGGAAAATCGGATTGATGAAGCATACGGCTCTGATCCCAGAGGGGGTGGGGCTGCATTTTATTATGCGGAAATTTTGTCGGATTTTGGCCGATTGTTCACACGGGGTTCAAAAGATTGCGGTATGCTGAAAAAGAGGGAAGTGATTTCCTCTGATACATCTGTTGGATGGCGGAAGCATATGAAGAGAAAAGATATCTTTATCTTGAATCCCATGGCGGGCAGGCATGATCTTACGGAGGAACTTACCCGGACCATCGAACGGGAAGCCGGACGGCGGGGACTTGACTACCGCATTGAGCGAACCGGGTATCCGGGGCATGCGGAGGAACTGGCGGCGCGGCTGTCCCGGGAATATGCACCCAGGATCTGCCGCTTTTATGCCTGCGGCGGCGACGGCACCCTCAATGAAGTGGTGAACGGCGCGGCAGAGCAGGAGAATGCGGAACTGGCGGTGTATCCCTGCGGCACGGGCAACGACTTCGTCAAGCTCTTTGACGATCCGGAGAAGCTTCTGGATCTGGGCGCGCTGATGGATGCGCCGGCCAGGGACTTTGACCTGATGTGCTTAAACGACCGCTATTCCATCAATATCTGCGGCACCGGCGTGGACGCGAGAGTGGCGGACTGGGTGACGCGGAATAAGCACCGGGTGCCCTTTGGCGGGAAGCTGGTGTACGATCTGTCGCTGGTGGTGAATTTCTTCGGGCGGCTGAACCGGTATTTTGAGGTGGAGATCGACGGAGAGCGCCTTGACGGGGAGTATGCGATCCTGCTGGCGGCCAACGGCCGCTATTACGGCGGCGGGTATTTCCCTGTGCCGGAGGCGGAGCCGGACGACGGCATGCTGGATTTTCTGCTGATTCGGAAGGTGAGCCATCTGACAGTTTTGAAGCTCATCGGCAAGTTCCAGCGGGGACTGCACGGAGAGCTGGGGGATTATCAGGTGTACCGCAGGGGCCGCAGGATGACGCTGCGGGCAAAGGACGAGGAGCCCATGAACTGCGACGGCGAGATCCGCTATACCTGCGAGGCGGTGATCGCGCTCTCTCCCCGGCGGCTGCCGGTGGCGGTGCCGGAGGGATGTATGCTGATCCGCGGCACGGAAGAAAAACAGCCTGCGGGAGCGAAAACGTGATGAAGATGGAGCATTCGGGAGATGGTTTTCCGGGATGGGAAATTCTGGCTGTTTTTCCGGGGATGCTCTGGGTCAGTCTGCTTGCGAAATGCGGGGGAATGACGTATCATATAGATGTTAGCACTCGGGATAAATGAGTGCCAAAATCGCCGGTAGGGGGTCATTCTGACCCCGGTCGATAGAAAAAAAGAACAAGTCACACCAGGAGGAAGAGTAAATGAACGTGAAACCGTTGGCAGACAGAGTTGTTTTGAAGATGGTCGAAATGGAAGAGACCACCAAGAGCGGCATCATTCTGGCCGGTGCGGCCAAGGAAAAGCCCCAGATCGCAGAAGTCGTGGCCGTTGGCCCCGGCGGCGTTGTGGATGGTAAGGACGTTATCATGGAAGTCGAAGTGGGCGACCATGTCATTATGAGCAAGTATGCCGGTACCGAAGTGAAGATGGACGGTCAGGAACTGATCATTGTCCGTCAGAGCGACATTCTGGCTATCGTTGACTAATTATAGGAGGAACAAATCTTTATGTCCAAGATTATTGTGTTTGATGAAGATGCCCGCCGCGCACTGGAACGTGGCGTGAATCAGGTTGCCAATACCGTTAAGGTCACCCTGGGCCCCAAGGGCCGCAACGTGGTGCTGGACCGCAAGTTCGGCTCCCCGCTGATCACCAATGACGGTGTCACCATCGCCAAGGAAATCGAGCTGGACGATCCCTTTGAGAACATGGGCGCCAACCTCGTGAAGGAAGTTGCCACCAAGACCAATGACGCAGCCGGCGACGGTACCACCACCGCTACCCTCATGACCCAGGCCATCGTCCGCGAAGGCATGAAGAATGTCGCCGCAGGCGCCAACCCCATGATCATGAAGAAGGGTATCCAGAAGGCAGTCAATGCTGCTATCGCTGCTATTAAGGAAAACTCCCAGGCCATCTCCGGTTCTGACGATATTGCCCGTGTTGCCGCGATTTCTTCCGGCGACGAAGAGATCGGCAAGCTGATTGCCGGCGCCATGGAAAAGGTCGGCCACGACGGCGTGATCACCGTTGAAGAGTCCAAGACCGCCGAGACCTATTCCGAGGTCGTCGAAGGCATGCAGTTCGACCGCGGCTATATCTCCCCCTACATGGTTACCGATTCCGAGAAGATGGAATGCGTCTATGACGACGTGGTCATCCTCATCACCGATAAGAAGATCTCCAGCATTCAGGAACTGCTGCCCCTGCTCGAGCAGGTGGTGCAGGCCGGCCGTAAGCTCCTCATCATTGCTGAGGACATCGAGGGCGAAGCTCTTGCTACCATCCTGGTGAACCGTCTCCGCGGCACCTTCAACTGCGTGGCAGTCAAGGCTCCCGGCTTCGGCGATCGCCGTAAGGAAATGCTGAAGGACATCGCCATCCTCACCGGCGGCGAAGTCATCACTGAGGAACTGGGCCTCGAGCTCCGTGAGACCACTCTGGCTCAGCTGGGTCGTGCACGTCAGATCCAGGTTTCCAAGGAAAACACCATCATCGTGGGCGGCGAGGGCGATCCCGAAGAAATCCGTAACCGCGTTGTCCAGATCAAGAACGCGATCGAAGTCACCACTTCCGACTTTGACCGTGAGAAGCTGCAGGAGCGTCTCGCCAAGCTGTCCGGCGGTGTGGCTGTCATTAAGGTCGGTGCCGCTACCGAGACCGAGATGAAGGAGCAGAAGCTCCGCATCGAGGACGCCCTCAATGCTACCCGTGCAGCCGTTGAGGAAGGCATCGTGGCCGGCGGCGGCGTTGCATACGCAAACGCCATCCCCGCAGTTGCCAAGCTGGTCGCCGCTACCGAAGGCGATGAAAAGACCGGTGTCCGCATCGTCATGAAGGCTCTCGAGGAGCCCGTGAAGCAGATCGCCATCAATGCCGGCTTTGACGGCAGCGTGGTTCTCGAGAAGATCAAGAACTCCCGCCGCGTCAACTACGGTTTCGACGCTCTGCATGAGGTCTATACCGACATGATCAAGTCCGGTATCGTGGATCCCACCAAGGTTAACCGTTCCGCACTGCAGAAGAGCGCTTCCGTCGCCGCCATGATTCTCACCACCGAGAGCCTGGTCGCCGACAAGAAGGAGCCGCTGCCCCCCGCACCCGCACCTGATATGGGCGGCATGGGCGGCATGTATTAATCCAATCGCTGAAAAAATGACCGGTACCCGGCAGGAATTTTCCTGCCGGGTATTTTATTGCCAAAGCCGGGGCAAGGACGCATTTCTCTTGACAAAAGCAGGATTTTTTCGTATTATTTATGTTGTATACTTGTGTAATCTGGGGGGATCGGTGTGAATATACTGGTGACGGGCGGACTGGGATATATTGGTTCCCATATCTGTACGGCGCTGGCATCCTCCGGCCACCGGGCAGTGATCGTGGATGACTGCTCGAACGCCAGTCCCGGTGTGCTACCGCGGATCGCGGCCATCACGGGAGAAACCCCGGCATTTTACAGGTTTGACATTGCAGAAGAGGGGCGGCTTTATGAGGTCTTAAAGACCGAGGCCATTGACGCGGTGGTGCATCTGGCGGCCTATAAGTCGGCGCCGGAGTCCACCAGACAGCCCCTTTCCTACTATACCAATAATGTGGCAGGAACTTTATCGCTCCTGCGGGCCATGGAGCGCGCGGACGTGCGGCGCATCGTGTATTCCTCCTCCGCCTGTGTGTATGGCGGCGTGGAGGAGATGCCGGTGGGCGAGGATGCCCCGACCCTGGCCATCAATCCCTATGGCGAGACCAAGCTCATGTGTGAGCGGATCATCCGGGATCTCTGCGCGGCGGATGGCCGCTGGAGCGGTCTGCTCCTGCGGTACTTCAATCCCGTGGGGGCGCATCCCTCCGGCCTTATCGGGGAGGATCCCCGGGGAGAGCCGGGCAATATTGCGCCCAGGATCCTCCGGGTGCTGTCCGGGAAAGATCCTTATTTCACCCTGACGGGGGACGATTTCCCCACGCCGGACGGTACCGGCATCCGGGACTATCTCCATGTGATGGATCTGGCGGAGGGTCACACGGCGGCGGCCGATTATGTGGCGGCGCATACGGGATGCGAGGTCTGTAACCTGGGCACCGGACGCGGCATCAGCGTGCAGGAGATGATGCGGGCATTTGAAGAAGTGTCCGGCAAAGCGCTGCCTTATCGGGTCTGTCCCCGTCGCCCCGGCGACGCGGCAGAGAGCATGGCAAAAGCAGAACGGGCAGAGGAACTGCTCGGATGGCGGGCACGGTACGGACTTTATGAGATGTGCCGGGACGCCTGGCGTTTTCAGCAGCAGAATCCGGAAGGATATTCGGACTGAGGGGAGGAACGCGGCATGAATAAACCGACATTGGTGGTATTGGCGGCCGGTATGGGTTCCCGCTACGGCGGGAAGGCGGGTCTCAAGCAAGTGGATCCCGTGGGCCCCAGCGGCGAGATTATCATAGATTACAGCGTTTTCGACGCGGCGCGGGCCGGCTTTGAAAAAGTGGTGTTCGTGATCAAACGGGAGATGGAAGAGGCATTCCGTGCCACGATTGGCGCGCGGGTGTCCGGGGCGATCGAAACGGCCTATGCCTTTCAGGAGCTTTCCGATCTGCCGGCCGGATATGAGATTCCGGCGGGCCGCGTGAAACCCTGGGGAACGGCCCATGCCTTACTGGCGGCGCGTCATCAGGTGCGGGAGCCCTTTGCGGTGATCGGCGCGGACGATTTCTTCGGCGCAGGCACCTTCCGGGCGCTGGCGGAGTATCTGAGGACTGTGGATCCTGAGAGCATGGACTTTGCCATGGCGGGATTTACGGTGGAGAATACCGTGCCGCGGCGGGGACATGTGGCCCGCGGTGTGTGCGAGACGGAGAACGGCTATCTCAGAACCGTGACGGAGCGTACGCAGATTTCCCTGGACGAACGGGGACAGCCGCAGTACAGTCCCGACGGCGGGGAAACACAGGTTTCGATCCCGGTGGGCACCATCGTGTCCATGAATACCTGGGCCTTTACGCCCCGGATGTTTGATGAAATGTGGGCGCAGTTCCCGCAGGTGATCGACGGGATGGCAGATCCCTTAAAGGGAGAATATTATCTGCCTTCCGCGGTGGATGTCCTGATCCGGGAGGAAAGGGCCAGCGTGAAGATCCTGGAGACCGGAGAGCGCTGGTACGGCGTGACCTGGCAGGAGGATAAACCCTTTGTGGTGGCGGCCATCGCCGAGATGATCCGCCGGGGCGTTTATCCCGAAAAACTTTGGAACGAAGGAAAACCATAACGATAAACTGGATAAGGAATGAAGGAAAACATGATTACTTCAAAAGAACTCAGAAGCAAATGGATCCGTTATTATGAGGAGAGAGGCCATCTGAATATCGGCGCCGTGTCGCTGATCGGCGACGGTACCACCGGCGTCATGTTCAACGTGGCAGGTATGCAGCCCCTGATGCCGTATCTCCTGGGCGCGAAGCATCCCTCCGGCCAGACGAAGCTCTGCAACGTCCAGGGCTGTGTGCGTACCATCGATATCGAGAGTGTGGGCGATCCGACGCACTTCACTTTCTTTGAGATGATGGGCAACTGGTCTCTCGGCGACTATTTCAAGAAGGAAAAGACCCAGTGGTCCTATGACTTCCTGACGAAGGAGTTGGGCCTGGACGGCGAGAAGCTCTGCTCCACGGTCTTTGAGGGCAACGAGGCCGCACCCCGCGATGACGAGACCGCGGAACTGCTGCGCCAGGTGGGCATCAAGCCGGAGCATATCTTCTATCTGCCGAAGGAAGACAACTGGTGGGAGCTGGAGGGCACGGTGGATACGCCCTGCGGCCCCGATAATGAGTGGTTCTATCCCCGTCACGACGTGGCCTGCGGCCCGGATTGCGGCCCGGCCTGCGGCTGTGGACGGTATGTGGAAGTCGGCAACGACGTGTATATGCAGTACAAAAAGACGGCAGACGGCTATGAGCCGCTTGCCAATAAGAACGTTGACACCGGTTTTGGTCTTGATCGTCTGCTTGCTTTCTTGAATGGCGTCACCGACGGTTATAAGACCGACCTGTTTATGCCGGTGATCCACTATCTGGAGGAAAAGTCCGGCAAAAAGTACGACGAGGATGAGCAGGCGAAAAAGGCCATTCGTATCATCGCCGACCATATGAGAACCTCCACCATGCTCATCGGCGACGTGAACGGCATCGTGCCGCAGAACAGCGGCGCGGGCTATATCTTAAGACGTCTGCTGCGCCGTGCCATGCGCTACACAAGACAGCTGGAGCTTGACATGAACGTGCTCACCGACGTGTGCAAGATCTACATCGAGCAGGTGTACGGCGAAGCCTATCCGCTGCTTGTGGAGAAGAGCGGCTATATCTGCAAGGTGGTCAGCATGGAGGCCGACCGCTTTGAAAAGACCATCGATGCGGGCCTGGTGCGTCTGAACGACATGATCGATGCACTGAAGGGCGAGGGCAAGACCGAGCTTTCCGGCGCGGATGCCTTCCGTCTTTACGATACCTATGGCTTCCCGGTGGATCTGACCATTGAAATTCTGGCAGAGCAGGGATTGACCCTTGACCGTGCCGCATTTGACGAGGATATGAAGGCACAGCGCGAGCGTGCCAGAAATGCCCGGGAAAAGACCGGCGCTATCGGCGGCGGCGAAAACGGCAGCGTCTTTGCAGAGGGCCTGCGTTCTGTCTTTACCGGTTATGAAACGAATACGGATTCCGCCAAAATTCTGGCAATTGCTACGGATGAGGGCGCTGTTGACTCCATTGGTGTCGGCATGAGCGGCGTGATCGTTCTGGACCAGACCCCCTTCTACGCCGAGAGCGGCGGCCAGGTGGCCGACCACGGCGTGATCAAGTGCGGCGACGCCGAGTTCCGCGTCACCGATGTGCAGAAGACCCCCGACGGCAAGATCCTGCATACCGGCGAGATGGTGAAGGGCGGCGTCATGGTGGGCGATGACGTGACGGCAGAGATCTGCACCGTGCGCCGCGCCGCGATCCGTCGTGCACACTCCTCTGTCCACCTCCTGCAGGCTGCGCTCCGTCAGGTGTTGGGCAATCACGTGGAGCAGGCCGGTTCTCTGGTAGAGCCGGATCGCGCCCGCTTTGACTTCAGCCATTTCTCCGGCCTGAGCGCCGAGGAAATCGCCAAGGTGGAAGCATTGGTAAATGAAAAGATTCTGGAGGGCTTCGCAGGCGAGACCCGCGAGATGTCCATTGACGAGGCCAAGAAACTGGGCGCCATGGCACTCTTTGGCGAGAAGTACGGCGACACCGTTCGTGTGGTCACCTTTGGCGACTATTCCATGGAGCTTTGCGGCGGTACTCATCTGGACAACACCGCGAAAGTGGGCCTTTTCAAGATTGTCAGCGAGTCCTCTGTTGCAGCCGGCGTGCGCCGTATTGAGGCGGTCACCGGTTCTGCCGTGATGGAGCTGCTTGCTGCCCGTGAGCGTGAAATTGCAGATGCCGCTCAGGCACTGAAGACCACGCCCGCCGATCTGCCCCGCCGTGCCGTGCAGGTCAGCGAGGAGCTGCGTGCCCAGTCCCGTGAGATCGAATCCCTCACCGGCCGTCTGGCCCGTGTGGATGCGGAGCGGATGCTGGCCGGTGCCGAGGAGATCGGCGCGGTGCGGCTGATCGCCCAGGTGATCGAGGGACAGAATGCCGCGGGTCTGCGTACTCTGTGTGATACCATCCGCGACATGGATGAGAATATTGTGGCGGTTCTGGGTGCTGTTGCCGATGGTAAGGTGGCATTTGCCGCCTGCGCCGGTAAGGCAGCCGTAAAGGCCGGCGCGCATTCCGGCAACCTGTTGAAGGCTGCTGCCAAGGTGTGCGGCGGCGGCGGCGGTGGCCGTCCCGACTCCGCAACTGCCGGCGGCCGTGAAGCGGACAAGCTGCCCCAGGCAATTGCTGAGGTGGCAGAGAATCTCCGCGGGATGCTGAAATAAGAGGTGGCATATGGACTGCATTTTCTGTAAAATCATTGCGGGAGAGATCCCGTCCACGAAGGTATATGAGGACGAGCGTGTGCTGGCCTTCCGGGATATTGCGCCCATGGCCCCCACGCACATTCTGGTGATTCCGAAGGAACACATTCCGTCTTTTGCCTATATTAACGAGGAAAACGCCCCTCTGGTGGCGCATATTCTGGCCGTGGCGGCAAAGATCGCCCGGGAAGAGGGCCTCGAGGAGGGCGGATATCGTATCGTCTCCAACTGCGGCGACGATGCCGGCCAGACCGTGAAGCATCTGCACTTCCATATCCTGGGCGGCCGGAAGCTGACTCTTGAAATGGCATAAGACATACTATCGGAGATTTTTATGATGAAATATGCACTTTTGGCCAATCCCGGTCATAATCGTGTCTATTTTGAAGAATCGAAGAAACTGGCTGCAGCGGAACTGGAGCTGGCGCTTGGCGTCCTCTCCGTTCCCTGCGGCGGCATCGCCCCGCAGAATCTCTGCGGGGTTTATTATCTGACTTTCGAGGCGGAAGCACCGCTGTCGGAGGAGGATATCGCAGTGCTGTCCCGCCTGTCCTTCGTGTATGCCATCTTCGGTATGACGAAGGTGGAGGGAGAACCGGCGCTTCTGCCGGTGCAGATGGCGGACTATGCATACATCGGTTCTGATATCGGCACGATTCTCAAATATACCGGCAAGACCAACGAACTTTTCACCCGGATGATGCTGAATGCGGCGCTGCTTTCTGCGGGAATCCGCGATTTCCGGGGCAAACGCCTGCTGGATCCTGTGGCGGGCAAGGGCACCACGCTCTTTGAAGGTCTGGTGTACGGCATGGACGTCTACGGCATGGAAGTGGGCGATCGGGCCGTGGCGGATGGATGCCGCTATCTCCAAAAATATCTCCAGACCGGGAAATATAAGCACAGCATGAAGCAGGAGCGGGTGAGCGGCGCGAACAAGTCCTTCTCGGCGGAACGCCGCCATTTTGAAATGGCAAGAGGCCGCGAGGAGGCCAAGCGGGGCGAGTACCGCGTGTTTGAGATGGTGGCGGGCAATTCCGTATATGCCGCACATCTATATAAGAAGAACTTCTTTGATGTGATCGTGGGGGATCTGCCCTACGGCGTGCAGCATGGGAACGTGACGAATGAGGGGCAGAGCAAGCTGACGCGCTCTCCCGATGCGCTTTTGAAAGCCTGTCTGCCGGCGTGGCGGGAGGTTCTGCGGAAAGACGGCGTAGTGGCGCTCGCGTGGAATGTGAATGTGCTGCCGCGGCGCGAGGCGGAGCAGATTCTGGAGGATGCCGAATTCACGGTGCTGCGCGGCGGGGTGTATGACCGCTTCCTGCATCGGGTGGATCAGGCGATCCTGCGCGATGTGATTCTGGCACGGAAATAAGGAGAGAGTATGATGCATTCGTTTCTTCTGATCGGACAGTCCAATATGGCGGGCCGCGGTGAAATGGAGGCCGCGCCGCCGATTACCAATGAACAGTTATATGTGATGCGAAACGCCAGATGGCAGAAGATGTACCGGCCGGTGAATCCGGATCGTCCGTTTTCCGGCGTGAATCTGGCGGAGCGCTTTGCAGAGTTATATTGTAACGCATATCCCGGTGAGGATGTGGGGCTGATCCCCTGTGCGGACGGGGGAACGAGTCTTGCCCAGTGGGCGCCGGGATCCCTGTTATACGACCACGCCGTGATGCAGGCAAAGTTCGCCATGCGGACGTCCCGGCTGTGCGGCGTCTTATGGCATCAGGGCGAGAGCGACTGCGGCGAAGAGGCCAGCCGGGTGTATGCGGAGAAGTTGACGGAGATGCTGGATGCGCTGCGGCGGGATCTTGGCATGCCGGAGCTTCCTGTGATGCTGGGCGCACTGGGGGATTATCTGACGGAATACGACGAGGGCACACGGGTGTGGTATCCGAAGGTGAATGCGGCGCTTCGTCAGGTGGCGGAATCCATGCCGCACACCGCCTATGTTCCGGCGGAAGGACTCACTGCGAAAGCGGATCATCTGCACTTTAATACGGCATCCCTGATGATCTTCGGGGAGCGATATTATGAGGCGTACAGCCGGATCGCCATGAGCGGGACGGATACGGCCACAGGGACGCTGGAAGATGGCGTCACCATGAGAGGGATCGAACTGCTCTGAGGAGAGGAAAACCGCCCGGGATGGGAACATTTCGGGCGGTTTACTGGAAAAATGAAAAAAAGACGATTTTTTGAAAAAAAGTTGTTGACAAATGGGAAGTCGTCTGCTATACTAATCAAGCGCTCGAGAAAGCGGGCATGCGGAACGGGTTTGGCGGAAACTTGAAAGAAATTCAAGAAAAAGCTTGACAAAGCTCGGAACGTGTGGTAAGATATTCAAGCGCTCGAGAGAGCGGCCGGAGCGGAGACTGAGAGATCAAAAAGAATTTGAAAAAATTCGAAAAAAGGTCTTGACAAGTCGATGAAGCTGTGGTAAGATAAACAAGTCGCCGCGATGAGCGACGGCAGATTGTACCTTGTAAATTGAACAACGAAGCATCACAAACCATAAAGGTTTTGTAAAGTCAGCACTTTG
>SVLW01000041.1 GCA_015067705.1 Oscillospiraceae bacterium | reverse complement strand
AAGGCGGTGATGGGGCTCATGGTGACGCCGTGGGTCATGGAGGCGGTCATGGCCAGCACCATGCCGAAGCAGTGGAACATGGGCACCTGAATCATCATGCGGTCTGCGGTGGAGAGATCCATACGGTCGCCGATGGACTTGCCGTCGTTGACGATGTTATAGTGGGTCAGCATGACGCCCTTGGGGAAGCCGGTGGTGCCGGAGGTGTACTGCATATTGCAGACGTCGTGCTTGTTGATCATAGCGGCGCGGCGGTAGACGGCCTCCACCGGGGTCTTTTCCGCCTGTGCCATGGCCTCGTCCCAGGTCCAGCAGCCCTTCTGCTGAGACTCGATGGTGATGACATTGCGCAGGAAAGGCAGCTTGCGGCTGTGGATGGGCTTCACTTCTTCGTTCTGCTCCAGCTCCGGAACCAGCTCGCGGATGATGCCCACATAGTCAGAGTCCTTATAGCCGTCGATCATGACGAGGGTGTGGGTGTCGGACTGGCGCAGCAGGTATTCTGCCTCATGGATCTTATAGGCGGTGTTCACGGTGACCAGCACGGCGCCGATCTTCACGCTTGCCCAGAAGGTGATGAACCACTGGGGCACATTGGTGGCCCAGATGGCCACATGGTCGCCCTGGCGCACGCCCATGGAAATGAGGGCCCGGGCAAAGGTATCCACATCCTCACGGAATTCGGAATAGGTACGGGTGTAATCCATTTCGGTGAAGCGGAAGGCATACTGATCCGGGAATTCCTCGCACATCCGATCCAGCACCTGGGGGAAGGTCAGGTCGATGAGCTGGTCCTTTTCCCAGACGAAATAGCCGTCGCCGCGCTTATTTTTCTGGAGACGCCCGGCGTTCATATTGTTGTCCAGATACTGGGACATGAAGTTGATGTAGTGGGGGAACACGATACCGGCCTCGGAGAGCTCCGGCGCATACTGGCGCAGCCACTCCAAAGACAGATAGCCTTCGTAATTCAAGGAACGCAGCGCCTTCAGATAAAGCTCCATCTTGGGCAGATCGCCCTCGCCCACCAGACGGTACTTCACCTGGTCGCCCTCCATAACGGAGTCCTTGATGTGGCAGTATTTAATGTAGGCGCCCAGATTCTTGATGGTGGTCTCCGGGCTTTCGCCGTAGAAGCGATAGGGGTGGTTCCAGTCCCAGAGGGCGGCGACAGAGTCGCTGCCGATCTGGGCCAGAACGTCGGCCAGACGGGCGGTGTCGGCATAGACGCCGTTGGTCTCGATGAGCAGGGTGACGCCGGCTTCCTCCGCAATGGGGGCCAGGATCTTCATGGGCTCGATGACGTTCTCATCCGGGAAGTCTTCCTCGGGGCCGGCCTTCAGGTCGCCCAGCACGCGGATATACGGCGTACCCAGCTCTTTTGCCAGCGCGATATAGGCCTTCAGTTCGGCGATGGATGCCTCGTGCTGCTCCCGGAATTTCAGGGCGCAGCCGGAGGACAGGCAGGGGATTTCCAGTTTCAGACGGCGCAGGGTCGCTTTGGTTTCCGGCAGATTTTCCGGCAGGAAGGGAGAGGCATTCACAGAGAAGATGCCCTCGCCCAGGCCGCGCATCTCCACACCCTGAAAGCCAAAGTCCTTGGCGGTGGAGAAAATTTCGGCCAGAGAATATCCGGGGCAGGCCAGTGTTGAGAAAGCGAGTTTCATAGTGTCAGTTCTCCTGTCTTGAAAAATTTTGCGGAAAGGGGGTTTCATGGAGAAGGAAGCCCTGCGGGGAAATAAAAAACACCGCATCTCATGAAAGAGACGCGGTGATAAAAACCTCGTGGTACCACTCTTTTTCGGTAAAAATACCCTTTCCCGGACACAGCATGATGTCCTTGCCCTGCTAACGGGGGGATTCCGTCCGCGTCTACTGGTGCCGGAGGCACGTTCGGGCGGCTGCTCAAGGGCCAGTATCGGGCGGGTTTCCGTCTGCCTTGCACCATCCGGCAGCTCTCTGTACAGAAAGGGGACGTCCTTTTTTCCCTATCGGCGCATTTTACGTTATGAACGTGGTGCTATTATTGCATAGAATTTCTTTGCTGTCAAGAGTTTTTTGGAATTTTTATTTTACAGCACCGCGAAGAAGATGCAGAAGAAGTGGAGGATGCTGCCCGCCAGCACGAAGAGATGGAAGATGGAATGGAGCCAGCGGCGGCGCTTTGCCAGGCCGTAGAGCACCGCACCCAGGGTATAGGCCAGGCCGCCCGCGATCAAAAACCACAGACCCACCGTACCCAGCAGCGACGGCAGCAGTCTTGCCGTCAGGATGATGCACCAGCCCATGCCCAGATAGCTGACCATGGAGAGCACCCGATAGCGCCGGAGGTCGATGGCGTTCAGAGTGATGCCGAAGGCCGCCATGCCCCAGATCACGCCGAAGATCGTCCAGCCCAGCCAGGGCGCATATTCCCGCAGGGAGCAGAGCGACAGCGGCGTATAGGTGCCGGCGATCAAGAGGAAAATGGCGCAGTGGTCCAGCACCTGGAACACCCGCTTTGCCATGAGCCGGGGGGAGAGACCGTGATAAATGCTGGACATGGCATAGAGCACGATGAGGGTGGCGCCGTAGATGGCGCCGCTGACCACGCCCCAGACGTTATGATGCAGCGCCGCGCGGATCACGCAGAGTACCAGTGCCGCAATGCCCAGTGCGCCACCCGTGATGTGGGACACCATGTTGAAGATTTCCTCGCCCTTGGTATAAATGGGCATCTCCCGTTTGCCGAGAGGAATCCGTTTTGCCATGAAAAAACCTCCTGAAAAAGAAAAATCCTGCCCCGCGATGGCGGGGCAAGATACGGCTTTTTGAATAAGGAAAGAGACGTCAGCGCTGGCTGCCCACGAAGAAGAGGGCCAAAGTGCCGGGGCCGGAATGGGCGCCGATGACGGGACCCACATGATTGATGACAAACTCCTGCACGCCGAGACCCTGCATATGGGATTTCAGGATTTCCGCATCCTCCAGACAGTCGCCGTGGCTGATAAAGATGATCTGATCCTTCAGCTGGATGCCCAGTTCTTTTGCTTTCTGTGCCAGACGCTCGATGGAAGCCTTGCGGCCGCGAATGGTCTCCACCTTAATGAGGTGACCATCGTTATCCACATGCATGACGGGCTTGATGCCCAGCATGGAGCCCACCACAGCGGTGGCTGCGGAAACGCGTCCGCCGCGCTTTAAGTGGAAGAGATCATCCACCGTGAACCAGTGATCGATCTTCAGTTTGATATTCTCGGCATAGTCCCGCACCTCTTCGATGCTGCGGCCCTTTTCGCGCTCCTTGGCACAGAGATAGACCAAAAGGCCCTGGCCCAGAGAGGCGGCAAGGGTGTCCACCGCGAAGATCCTGCGCTCCGGATACTTGGCGGAGAGTTCTTCTGCGGCCATGACGCCGGCAGAGTAGGTAGAGCTGAGGCCGGAGGAGAAGCCCAGATAGAGAATATCCGTGCCGTCCTGGAGGATCGGCTCCATCTTGCTGACGAAGTCGGAGACATTGGCGGCACTGGTGGTGGCGTGCTTCTTTTCTCTTAACTGATCGTAGAACCAGCGGACGTCAACGCCGCTGCCGTCCAGGTGATTCTGATAGCTCTTCCCATCGATCTCTGTGGATAAGGGAATGGAGACGATCTCATGTTTGTCTGCCAGCTTGGCGGGCAGATCGCAGGAAGAATCGGTGAGAATGATATACTTGGACATAGCGGCCTCCGGTGGTATAGAATGGGTCGGATGTTAACATTGTTAACAAGACTATTTTTCATTAGTTTACTCTATTTTCCCCCCTCTGTCAAGGATATTCCGGAACGCGTTTCGAGAAAAGAGATATTTTCCCATTTCCCCATGGCACGGGAAAACCGGAGAAACGGCGGCGCAGCGCATCTCCCGGCGGGAAAACCGGACAGCCGCCGTGTTTTTTTGGGCAAAAACGCAATCATTTGGAAATAAACCTTGACAGGTCCCGAAAATCGTGGTATGGTAACATCCGAAATTGCGTTTCATTTTCAAATTGGAGGGAACAGTATGGCGGCAGGCGGCTATAAGACGCGGCAGAAGGAAGCCATTTTGGAATATTTCACCGTCCACGAGGGCGAACACATCACGGCGGCGGGCGTGGTGGATTATCTGCGGGCACAGGGGCAGAGCATCGCTCCGTCTACGGTGTACCGATGCCTGGAGCGCCTGGAGAACGAGGGCGTTTTACGCAAGTACGTCATCGACGAGTCCAGCGCGGCCTGCTGGCAGTATATCCGAGAGCACGAGAGCTGTGAGCATCATTTCCATTTGAAATGCACCCGCTGCGGCCGGCTGATCCATGCCGACTGCGAGTTTCTCTCGGAGCTTGATCATCATATCGCCGCCCACCACGGATTCCGGGTGGACAGTCTGAAGACCGTGCTCTACGGCCTCTGCGCCGACTGCGCGGCGGCAGAAGAGGAGGCATAAGATGGCGCTGATCTCCTGTCAGGATGTCTTTATGACCTATGAAAACACCGTCGCCCTGCGGGATCTGACCTTTTCCGTGGAGGCGGGGGACTATCTCTGTATCCTGGGCGAGAACGGCAGCGGCAAGAGCACCCTCATCAAGGGTCTTCTGGGCCTGAAGGCGCCTGCCCGGGGCAGCATCCGCTTCGGCGACGGCCTGCGGCAGAACGAAATCGGCTATCTGCCCCAGCAGACCCAGATCCAGCGGGAATTTCCCGCTTCCGTCCGGGAAGTGGTGCTGTCCGGCTGTCTGAACCGGGGCAAGCTGCCCTTTTATACCAAAAAAGACCGCATGCGCGCGGCGGAAAACCTTGAGAAAATGGAGCTTCTGGGGCTTGAGCGGCGCAGCTATCGGGAGCTCTCCGGCGGTCAGCAGCAGCGGGTCCTTCTGGCCCGGGCGCTTTGCGCCACCAGTAAGATCCTTTTGCTGGACGAGCCGGTGTCCGGCCTCGATCCCGTGGCCACGGCGCATATGTACCGCCTGCTTCACCGGCTGAACCGGGAGGAGGGCATCACCATCGTCATGGTGTCCCATGACGTGCACAGCGCCGCCGACAGCGCCACCCGCATCCTGCATCTGAAAACCGAGATGCGCTTCTTCGGCACTGCGGAGGACTATTTCCGCAGCGACCTGGGCAAACATTTTTTGGGGGAGGAATACCATGCATGATCTGATTGCGGCCTTTTTTGGCTATGACTTTCTCTCCCGCGCCCTTCTCGCCGGCGTGCTCATCGCCCTCTGCGCGGCGCTTCTGGGCGTCAGTCTGGTCTTAAAGAATTATGCCCTCATCGGCGACGGACTTTCCCATGTGGGCTTTGGCGCCCTGGCCATTGCCGCGGCGGCCAATCTGGCGCCGCTGGCGGTATCCGTGCCGATCGTTGTGGCGGCGGCCTTCCTGCTCTTGCGCATCCGGGACCGGGGCGGCATCCGGGGCGACAGCGCCATCGCGCTGGTGTCCACCTCCGCGCTGGCGGCGGGCGTCCTGGTGACCAGTCTCACCGGCATGAACACGGATATCTCCGCCTATTTATTCGGCAGCATTCTCGCCATGAGCCGGGAGGACGTGATCTTTGCCGCGGTGCTCAGCGGTCTGGTGCTGATCCTTTATATCCTCTTTTATCATAAGATCTTCACCGTCACCTTTGACGAAAGCTTTGCCCGGGCCACGGGCACCCATACGGGCTTTTATGACACCCTGCTCTCCGTGCTCACGGCGGTGACCGTGGTGCTGGGTATGCGGCTCATGGGTACGCTTTTGATCTCCAGTCTTATCATTTTCCCGGCGCTCTCCGCCATGCGGGTGTGCCGCCGGTTTTTCAGCGTGATCGTGGTGTCGGCGGTGATCTCCGTGGTGTGCGTGGCGGTGGGTCTCTCCGCCTCGTATCTCTACAGTCTCCCGGCAGGGGCCAGCGTGGTGGCCGCCAACGCGGCGGTGTTCGTGCTCTTCGCCCTCACGGGACTCCTCCTCTCCCGCATCCGCCGCAGAAAAGCCCTGCGATAAAAAGGAACCCCGACAGAATCGGTTTTGGTCGATTCCGTCGGGGTTCTTCGCTGTTTCAGCGGAGAATATGAATTTTTCCCACAATAGGCAGTTCCTTGGCCTTGCCCTTTGCGGCGTATACCACGCCCAGGATCACATAGACCAAAAAGACCAGAGATAAAATCTCCAGCACGACCTCCAGAATCCCGCCCAGAGGCAGGAACACCAGACTGGCCACGCCCACCAGAATTTTCTGCACAATCTCATAGGCCGCAGAGCACAGGAAAATAACCAGGCCCTGATTGGTGTGGAAGCGGGCAAAGGGAGAGTCCTTGGCGGCCAGGAGCGGGATCAGGAACAAAAGTCCCAGATAGCCCAGTACGGCCATGCCCTTATTCTTCTGAATATCCCCCATGGGATAGGCGGCGGTGCTGTCCTCCGCCTGACGGAATTCCTCAAAAATTGCCTCTGCCTGCTGGCGGAAGCGCTCACCGGTCTGGCCGGGGGCCGATCCGTCCGGCGCCACGGCTGCGCCGCAGGCCTGACAGAAGCGTACGCCGGTCTGAAGCTCCGCGCCGCATTTGCTGCAATATGCCATCGTGCTGTCACTCCTTTTTTGATACTCTACTGGACAGCATAGCACAGGATGGAGAAAAATTCCAGTCCTTTGGGGAGAAATTAAGGGAAAGGAAAGAATTTCGCCCGCCGCCCTTAGGCAGTTCCAAACAAGAAACCATAGCCCGAAAAAAGGATCTTTTCGCCGGCCTCATCGTTATTTTCCTTTGTATTACACAAAGTAGTACTGCAGGAAAATGCCTCGATTCCGGCGAAAATCTCTCTTTTTTCGGCGCTGACGCGTTTTGCCCCATAAGCATCTGCTTATGGGGCAAAATCTATGTTTACTTATTCGGAACTGCCCTTAGGCAGTTCCCGGCGTGACTTGACTTTCCCGCCGGAACAGGATATACTCAATACAGTTTTGAAAAATGGGGATTTTAGAAGATTATGCAGAAAAAACGTCTTTTTGGGATAGAATGGAGCCTTCTTCCGGTGATTTTTGCTCTGGCATGGCCCACCATGCTGGAACAGCTGATGCAGACCGCCGTGCAGTATATCGATACCGCCATGGTGGGTTCTCTGGGCACTCAGGCCACCGCCGCCGTGGGCGCCACCACCACCGTGAACTGGCTCATTGGTTCCACGGTGTCGGCGCTGGGCGTGGGTCTTCTGTCCTTTGTGGCCCGGGCCTATGGCGCGGGCGACCGGAAGCTTGCCTCCCGGGTGGCGTCTCAGGCCGTGCTGGCCGTTTTGGTGTCCGGCAGCTTCTTCACGGTGCTGACTCTGGCCCTCAGCCGCCAGGTGCCCATCTGGATGCAGGTGGATCCCACGATTCAGGACATCGCCGCCCGCTATTTTTTCATCCTCTATCTGCCCATGCTGCCCCGCGCCGCCAGCATCATTTTTGGCACGGTGCTCCGCGCCGTAGGCGATACCAAGACCCCCATGCGGGTGGGGATTCTGGTGAATCTGGTCAACGTGGTCTTAAATTTCCTGATGATCTATCCCACGCGCACCATTTCCCTCTTCGGCCTGTCTGTCTGGATGCCCGGCTGCGGCTGGGGCGTTTTGGGCGCGGCCATTGCCAGTGCCGTGGCCTTTACGGTGGGCGGCGTGTGCATGACCGTGGCTGTCTGGCGGCATCCCGTGGTGTCCCCCAAGGGACAGCGGCTCCGCCCCGACCGGGAGGTGCTCCTGCCCTGTCTGCGGGTGGCCCTGCCCAATATGCTGCAGCGCTTTGGGACGTCACTGGGCTATGTGGCCTTCGCCGCCATGATCAACTCTCTGGGTGAGATCTCCACCGCCGCCCATACCATTGCCAATACCGTGGAGTCCGCCTTCTATATCCCCGGCTTTGGCATGCAGACCGCCGCGGCCACTCTGGCGGGCAACGCCTTGGGCGCCCGGGATGAAAAGCGCATCCGGGATCTGCGCAGCACCGTGATCCTCATTGAACTGGTGCTGATGACTGCCTCCGGCGCGCTGCTCTTCGCCTTTGCGCCCCAGATGATGCGTATCTTCTCCCAGAATGACGACGTGATCCGCCTGGGCAGCGTGGTGCTGCGGATGGTGGCGGTGTCAGAGCCCTTCTATGGCGTGTCCATCGTGCTGGAGGGCATGATGCAGGGCGTGGGCAAGACCGTGACGCCCTTTGTGGTGAATATTCTTGGGATGTGGGGCGTGCGCATCGTGGGCACCTTCCTCATGACCCAGATCTTCTCCTTCGGCCTGGCCGGTGCCTGGGCCTGTATGATCGCCCACAATCTCCTGCTCTTCGCCGTCTTCTCCGTCATCAACGCCAGCCGCAGATGGAGCCCCCTCCACCGCGCATTCCTGGATCTGAAATAAGCTTGATTTTGCAAAAGCGAGCCTTTTTTAGGCTCGCTTTTTTGCCTAATTTTCGGAAAATCCCGGCGGATTGACTTTTCCCTGTGGCGAAAACCCGGGAAATACGCTATAATAAAGGAATCCCGCCGGGACCTTCCCGGGCAGGAATCCGGAGGTTTTATGGTATTCAGCAGTATGGCGTTTCTGTTCGCCTTTTTGATGATCTCGATTTTATGCTATTTCGCGGTGCCCGCCCGCTGTCGGAGCGGGCGCAATCTGGTGCTTCTGGGATGCAGTCTCTTTTTCTACTTCTTCGGAGAGCCCCTGGGCATTTTTCTCATGCTCGCCTCCATCTGCGGCAACTATTTCGCCGCGCGGCTGATTGCCCGGCGGCGGCGCAGGCTCTTCCTGATCCTGGCGCTCTGCTTCAATCTGGGCATTCTCGGCGTGTTCAAATACGCGGACTTTGTCCTTGAAAACTGCAATGCGCTCTTCGGCCTGTCCCTGCCCATGACCGGCATCGTCATGCCCATTGGCATTTCCTTCTTCACTTTCCAGGGACTCAGCTATGTGCTGGACGTTTGGAAAGGTACCGTGCCGGTGCAGAAGAATCTCCTGCACATCGCTGCCTATATTTCCATGTACCCCCAGTTGGTGGCGGGCCCCATCGTGCGCTATGAGACTGTGGCGGCGGAGCTTCTGGACCGCCGGGAGACCCTGACCGACGCCGCAGAGGGCGCCCGGCGCTTCCTCTACGGCCTTGCCAAAAAGATGCTCCTTTCCAATGCCATGGGCGAGATCGCGTCGGCGGTATTCGCGGAGGATCCCGCCGCGCTGGCGGCTCCCGTGGCCTGGGTGGGGGCGCTGGCCTATACCTTCCATATTTTCTTCGACTTCTCCGGCTATTCCGATATGGCCATCGGCCTGGGCCGGATCTTCGGCTTTCATTTCCTGGAGAATTTCAACTATCCCTATATTGCCCGGTCGGTTACGGAGTTCTGGCGGCGCTGGCATATCTCGCTGAGCAGTTGGTTCCGGGACTATGTGTATATCCCCCTGGGCGGTTCCCGCCGGGGCTTGCCGCGGCAGCTATTCAATATTGCCGTGGTCTGGGCCCTCACCGGTCTCTGGCACGGCGCGGCATGGAACTTCGTCCTGTGGGGCGTGCTCTTCGCGGGCCTTCTGATTCTGGAGAAGTGCTTCCTTCTGCGCTGGCTGGAGCGTCTGCCCCGGGCGGTGGGGCATCTTTACACCCTCTTCTTTGTGATTCTGGGCTGGGTGCTCTTTAACACCACCTCCCTCGCCCACACCGCGGGCTATCTCGCTGCGCTCTTCCGCCTGCCGGAACACAGTCGGGACCTCGGCCAGGCGGTATACTATCTTCGCCAGTATCTGCCGGAGTGGATCCTCTGTGTGCTGTTCTCCCTGCCTGTGGCCCCGTGGATCCGGGGAAAGCTGTCCGGCCGCCGGTATTATGAACCGCTGGTGACGCTGGGCGCCGCGGCGCTCTTCCTCCTGTCCCTGCTCTCCGTGGTGAGCTCTTCCTTCAATCCCTTTATTTACTTCCGATTCTAAGGAAAGGAGAACCGATGATGAAAACACTGCGAATCGCCTTTCTCCTTTTCTGCGCGCTGGTGCTTTTGGCAGTACCGGTGTTGACGCTGGCAAGCGCCACGGCGGAGCCGGTTTATTCCTTATATGAAAACCGCAATCTGGCGGGCCGCCCGGGACTGACCCTGTCGGGACTGCTCTCCGGCGAGTATTTCGAGGCCTGGGAGGCCTATCTCCGGGATCGGGTGTGGCAGAGGGACCGTCTGCTCCGCGCCGACGCCGCTCTGCAGACCGCGCTTTCCCGCCCCTTCGTCAATGACGTACTGGTGTCGGACGAGGCGCTCCTGCCCTATGTGACGGGCATCGATCCGGGCAGCGTCGCGGCGGATGCCGCCCGCATGGCGGACGCCCTCTCCGCGCTCTCCGAACAGGTGGCCGCATACGGCGGCGTGTTCCTCTATGTGGGTGTGCCCAATCAGTATTCCGCCTGTCGGGCGGGCTATCCCGATTATATGGACTATGTGGGCGAAGGACTGGACGCCGCAAGAGATGCCTTCTTCGCGGCCCTTGACGAGCGCGGAGTCGCCTGGCTTGACATGAACGAGGTCTTTGCGGATCCCGCCGCATTCTATTTCCACACCGATCATCATATGGATCTGCCGGGCAGCGTGGAGACCTGCCGGGCCATCTTTGACGCGCTGCGGGGGATGGGGATCGAGATCCCGGATCATCTCTCGGACGTGACGTACCGCGCCCTCCCGAATCCCTTCTATGGATCCCGGGGCCGCAAGCTTTACGGCCTGGGCGGTATGACGGAGGAACTTCTGGTCTATGACCGCGCGCCGGAGGTGGCGTATTCCCGCCGCGACTATGACGGCACGGAGAATGCGCCGCTTATCGCACTGCCCGAGACCGGGTCGGAACCCGTGTCCTATGGCATTTTCACCGGCGGCGATATGGCGGAGACCGTCATCACCACCGACCGCCCCGCGCTGTCCTCTGCCCTGATCTTCGGCGACAGCTATACCAACACCATCGAAACCGCCTTTTATACCGGTTTTGACGAGACGCGGTCTTTGGATCTGCGGTATTATGGGGACGTCTCCCTCTCCGACTATCTGGCACAGCATCGGCCGCGGGTGGTGGTGTGTGTGCGGGATGACGCCAATTACCTGAATTTCACCGGGAACGGCAATCTGCACGGAGATGCGGAGATTCGGTAATTTTCACCAAGATGCCTTATTTATTTGGAAATTCTCCTTAATAATTCGTCAAATATGCAAGATTCCCTTGCAATCTGCTTTTTCCCACGCTATAATATAGGAGCAAAACCATCCTGATCCATCAAGCGAGGTGAAGCCTTATGGCACACACGTTCCCAGGCGGCGTGCATCCTGCCGCTCATAAAGTGACCGCCGGACGGGCAATCGAAAACGTTCCCGCCCCGAAAATGGTCCATATCCCCATGTCCATGCACATCGGTCTGCCCTGTGAACCCACGGTGAAGGTGGGCGACCATGTGAAGAAGGGACAGAAGATCGGCGAGACCACCGGCTATGTTGCCGCACCCATCCATGCATCGGTGTCCGGCACGGTGAAGTCCGTGGCCCTGGCCTATCATCCCAATGGCTCCCGCGTTATGACGGTGAGCATTGAAAACGACTTCCAGGACGAGTTCGAGCCCCTGCCCCGTGCCATGGACTGGCAGATGATGACGCCGGACGAGATGGTATCCCTGGTGCGCGAGGCCGGCATCGTCGGCCACGGCGGCGCCACCTTCCCCACCCACGTCAAGATCCGTGCCGCCATGGGCAAGGTGGACACCCTCATCGTCAACGCCGCAGAGTGCGAGCCCTATATCACCGCCGACCATCGCGTCATGCTGGAGCAGGCGGACGAGGTCATCGGCGGCATCCGCATCCTGCTGCGCATCTTCCCCCGCATCCGCTGCGTCATCGCCATTGAAGATAACAAGCTGGATGCCGTGGAGTCCTTAAAGCGCGCAATCGGCGCGGATAACCGCATCAAGATCGAAGTTCTCAAGACCAAATACCCCCAGGGCGGCGAAAAACAGCTGATCCGTGCCCTCACGGGCCGCGAGGTCCCGCCTACCAAGCTGCCGGTGGACGTGCAGTGCGTGGTCTTTAATGTAGACACCACCGCCACCATCTACCGCGCCTTTACTTACGGCATGCCGGACATCACCCGCGTGGTGACGGTCTCCGGCTCCGCCATCGCCCTGCCGAAAAATCTCCGCGCTCCCATCGGTACGCCTATGGCTGACCTGGTGGCCGCCTGCAGCGGCTATGACAAGGAGGCCCATAAGTATGTCACCGGCGGCCCCATGATGGGCTCCGCCCAGTTTACCGATCAGATCCCCGTCATCCGCGGCACCAATGCCTTCCTGGCCTTTGCGGAGAACGAAGACCGCCTGGTGGACCAGCCCATCTGCATCCGCTGCGGCCGCTGTATCAATGCCTGTCCCATGCACCTTCTGCCCACCTATATGTATCTCTACGCCTCCCACAACCGCTGGGATGAGTGCGAGAAGCTGAACGTGGTGGACTGCATGGAGTGCGGCGCCTGCACCCATGTGTGCCCCGGCAGTCTGCACCTGACACAGATGTTCCGCATTGCGAAAGCCAAGACCATGGAACGCCGCCGCAGATAAGGAAAGAGAGAGGGTATTAAAAGTTATGGATAAAACCCGTACAATGCCGACTGTCACGTCCTCGCCTCATGTACGCAGCGCGGAGCATATCCGCAGCGTCATGCTGGACGTTTTGATCGCGCTGGCGCCTGCGATTTTAGTCGGTATCTTCATGTTTGGCCCCCGCGCCTTTGTCATCACCGCCATCACCGTGGGCTCCTGCCTCCTGTGGGAGTGGCTTTACTGCCTGGTGACCCATCGCCCCAATCCCATCGGCGACCTGTCCGCCGCGGTGACGGGTGTGCTTCTGGCCTGTAATCTGCCGGTTTCCGTGCCGCTGTGGCTGCCGGTGGTGGGCTCGTTCTTCGCCATCGTCATTGTCAAGCAGCTCTACGGCGGACTTGGCAAGAATATCTTCAATCCCGCGCTGGCCGCCCGTGTGTTCCTGTTCCTGGCCTGGTCGTCCTATATGACCACCTGGACTCTGCCCCATACGGATCTGCCCTGGTTTGCCAATGTGGCGGACACCGTCACCAGCGCCACCCCCATGGCCACCTTAAAGGAAGGCACCACCGCCGGTATCGACTTTGTGGCCATGCTCCTCGGTCAGGCCAGCGGCTGTATCGGTGAGACCTCCAAGCTTGCCCAGCTTGCGGGTTTTGCGTACTTACTGGCCCGCCGGGTCATCAATCCCCGCATCCCTGTGTCCTATCTGGCCACGGTGGCCATCATTTCCCTGCTCTTCCCCCAGGGCGGCGACGCCGTCCAGTGGATGCTGGCACAGCTTCTGTGCGGCGGCCTCATTATGGCGGCGGTCTTTATGGCCACCGACTTCACCACTTCTCCGGCAACTGCCGGCGGCCAGTGGGTCTATGGTATCGGCTGCGGCATCATCACCATGGCCATCCGCTACTTCGGCTCTTATAACGAGGGCGTCAGCTTTGCCATCCTTCTGATGAACGCCATGGTCTGGATGATCGACCGTGTCTGCCGTCCCCGCCGCTACGGCGTCAAGCCCTTTGCAAAGCTCCGGGAAAAGACTCGAGACCTGCTTTCGAAAAAGTCTGAAAAAAAGGGGGCTGAGCAGAAATGAAGTACCGGGAACGGAAAGAACTCTTCAGCATGGTGCTGACGCTTTTGGTGATTGCGCTGGTCTGCTCCTCGCTTCTGGGCGTGGTCAACGCACTGACCAAGGATAAAATCGCCGAGATCCAGGCGGAAGCCCTGGCCCAGTCCATGCGCCAGGTGCTGCCGGACGCCGAGCATTTCAATGAAATCTCCGGCCGCCTGGATCCCGCTTTCATGGAAGAAAATGACGTGGACGCCATTTATCTTGCGGATGACGACGGCTATGTAGTGCTGGTTTCTCCCCGTGGATTTGGCGGCGAACTGGTGATGACCGTGGGCATCGATCCCGATCTGGCCGTCACCGGCATCGTCATCACCGAACAGTCCGAAACCCCCGGCCTTGGCACCAAGGCACAGACGCCGGAATACCTGTCCCAGTATGTGGGCAAGACCGGCACGCTGCAGCTTGTGAAGGGCGCCGCCGCTGAGGGTCAGATCTCCGCAGTCTCCGGCGCTACTGTTTCCTCAAGAGGCATCACCGCCGGTGTCCAGGCCGCTCTGCGCGCCGCCGGAAACGTGGCATAAGAAAGGAGGAAACCGATATGGCAAGAAGAAGAAATCTGGTCAAACTGTTTACCTCCGGCATTATTGAGAATAACCCCACCTTTGTCCAGCTTCTGGGTATGTGTCCCACGCTGGCCGTCACCACTTCCCTGGAAAATGCCGTGGGCATGGGCCTTGCGGCCACGGCCGTTCTGGCCTGCTCCAACGTCGTGGTATCCCTCCTCCGGAAATTCATTCCCCAGAAGGTGCGTATCGCCGCCTATGTGGTGATCATCGCAAGCTTTGTCACCATCATTGACCTCTTGATGCAGGCCATGCTGCCCGCGCTCTCCAAGAGCCTGGGCCTCTATATCCCGCTCATCGTGGTCAACTGTATCATTCTGGCCCGTGCCGAGTCCTTTGCCTCCAAGAATGCCGTGATCCCCTCCTTTGTGGACGGTCTTTCCATGGGCGTGGGCTTCACGCTGGCGCTGTGCGCCATCGCCATTGTGCGTGAGATCCTGGGCAACGGCACACTCTATGGATTCAAGATCTTTGGTGAGGCCTTCACCCCGGCCTCCATCATGGTGCTGGCTCCCGGCGGCTTCCTGACGCTGGGTCTCATCATTGCTCTGGTGCAGTTCCTGCGCCAGAAGGCAGAGAGAAAGGAGAAAAACTGATATGACCATGACAGAATTTTTCTCCCTGTCCATGACAGCCATCCTCATTGAGAATTTCGTTCTCATTAAGTTTTTGGGTATCTGTCCTTTCTTAGGTGTTTCCAAGAAGGTCTCCACCGCCGCCGGTATGGGCATTGCGGTCACCTTCGTTATGGCCATGGCCAGCGCCCTGACCTATGCGGTGAACACCTTCCTCCTGGTTCCCTATGAACTGGAGTATATGCAGACCGCGGCCTTCATTCTGCTGATCGCGGGTCTGGTACAGCTGGTGGAAATGTTCCTGCAGAAGGCCATTCCGGCGCTTTATCAGGCACTGGGCATCTATCTGCCCCTGATCACCACCAACTGTGCGGTGCTGGGCGTTGCCATCCTGAATGTGGACAATGGTTATAACTTCATCCAGTCCGTGACCTATGGCACCATGTCCGGCGTGGGCTTCCTGCTGGCCATCGTGATCTTTGCTTCCGTCCGGGAACGGATCGAATTCAGTGAGTATCCCAAGTGCTTCGAAGGCTTCCCCATTGCACTGGTCACCGCGGCGCTTCTTTCCATGGCGTTTATGGGATTCCAGGGCATGAAGCTCTTCGGCTGACGCGGTAAAGCGAGAAAGGAAGCAAGTTATGCTGGAAATGGTACTGAAAGCGGCGCTGACGCTCGGTGCGCTGGCGCTTCTGATCGGCGGCCTTTTGGCCGTTGCCTCCCGTGTCTTTGCCATTCATGTGGATGAGCGCGTGGGCAAGATCGAGGAGATCCTGCCCCATGCCAACTGCGGCGGCTGTGGCTTTGCGGGCTGTACGGCCTATGCAAACGCCGTCATCCGCGGCGACGCCGCCCCCAATGCCTGCACCGCAGGCGGCCCGGCGGTGGCACAGGGCATTGCAAAGATCCTGGGCGTGGAGGCGGACACCCGCGAACGGCGCGTGGCCCATGTCTACTGCTCCGGCGGCAATCTCACCGCCCATCGTTTCAATTATACCGGCGTCCAGACCTGCTATGCGGCCTCCCGTACCGCAGGCGGCCCCGTGGAATGCTCCTTCGCCTGTCTGGGCTATGGCGACTGCGTCCAGACTTGCCAGTTCAACGCCATTTATCTCAAGGACGGTCATGCCATCGTAAACCGCGACCTGTGTACCGGCTGCGGCAAGTGCGTGGCGGGCTGCCCCCGAAAGACCATTGCGCTGATCCCCGCCAACAAGCCAATCTCCGTCAACTGCTCCTCCCGCGACCGCGGCGCCTATGTGCGCGGTATGTGCGAGGTGGGCTGTATCGGCTGTAAGATCTGCGAGAAGAAGTGCCCCCACGACGCGATCCATGTGGAGAATAACCTGGCCCGCATCGACTATGACAAGTGCACCGCCTGTGGTGCCTGTATGGAGGCCTGCCCCCGCGGCATCATCCGCAACGAGGAGAACTTCTTCGTGGTGGCAAAGCGTGACGGCAGCGCAAATTCCTAAATTTTTTCCGGGAGGGTCCTCTTTTGACGAACCAGAAAACCCCGGCTCCCATCCCAAGGCCCTATGAAGTGAAACGCAAAAAACGTAAGCGCGGCAGCCGTAAATGGATCGCCGCGCTTATCGTGCTGTTATTGGCAGGGGGAGCCTTTTTCGTTTTACAGGAATATCTGATCTTCACGCCGGAGGGCATCCGGCTGGCCACCCGGGAAGAGGCGGACACGGATGCGGCGGAGGAACATGCCGACGCGCCCCTGCCTCAGATCGATCCCAATGCGGGCCCCCGGGTCAGCATCGATATGGGCGAGCTGCCGCCTGAGGGCGCCGGCCATCTGGCGGGCGGCATTTTGGAGGTATCCGGCCGCAGCGCGGAGGAGATCCTGGCCGATGCCGCCGCCCTGCATTCGGCGGGCTATACCGCCGCCGTGGTGCCGGTGAAGCCCGCGGACGGCGCCGCCGTCAGCCGCAGCGAACTGGAATCCGCCCGGGCAGCCTGTGACGCGGCGGGACTGCGCCTGGTGGCCTGGATCTCCTGCTTCCGGGACGACGTCACGGCCCGTGAACAGCCCGCCCTGGCCTGCTGTGACGCTGAGGGCAATCTCTTCATCGATCATGGCTACTGCACCTGGCTGAACCCCTATGAGCCTGCCGCCCGGGAGGCGGTGCTGGAGCGCTGCCGCTTCGCCATCTCCTGCGGCGCGGACGAGCTGATCCTCGATCATCTCTCCTTCCCCCATTCCGGCAATACGGACACCATTGCCTGGCTCGAGACGGAGGAAACGCCCCGGGCGGTGATCTCCGCCTTTGCGGCGGAACTGCGGAGCTTAAGTGAGCTGCGTATGGGTGCGGTGCTTTATGGCGATGATACTCTGGGCGAGGGCGCCAGTGAGGAAAAGGGCCAGGATGCGGCGCTGTTCCTCTCGCACTTTGAGCGCATCTGGGTGAATGCCACGGACGAGACCGAGGCACAGGCGCTTTACCGCCAGTGCTGCGGCCTGTCCGCAGACGCCGCCCATGCCTTCGGCGCGATTCTTGCGGATCGTCTGCTGACAGAAGGCTATCTCTTCCCCTGATGGGAACCAACAGAAAGGCAAGCGCTATGAAAACAGTCATCATATATACCGACGGCGCCTGTTCCGGTAATCCCGGCCCCGGCGGCTGGGCGGCCATTCTGACCTACGGCGAAAAGCGCCGGGAGATCTCCGGCGGCGAGCGGGAGACCACCAATAACCGCATGGAGCTCACCGCCGCCATCCGCGCGCTGGAGCTTTTGAAGGAGCCCTGCATTGTGGAGCTTTACTCCGACTCCAAGTATCTCATCGATTCCATGCAAAAGGGCTGGGCAAAGGGATGGAAAGCCCGTGGCTGGCGAAAGGCGGATAAGTCCCCCGCGCTGAACACCGACCTCTTTGAAAAGCTCCTCCACCTCTGCGACGAAGTGCACACCGTGCACTATCACTGGGTGAAGGGCCACGCCGAAAACGTAAACAACAACCGCTGTGACGAACTGGCCCGCGGCCAGATCGAGAAGTACCGATAAGAAAAAAGGCTTCCGTATGGAAGCCTTTTTTCGTTGACAGTGGAGAGTGGAGAGTTGACAGTTGCGGAGTCGCCGCGCGCCAGAAGGCTTCCCCTTGAGGGGAAGCTGTCGCCACAGGCGACTGATGAGGTGGCCCCGGGACAAGATGACCGTGATGAGATGTGTTGGCTGCGTTCTGACTTCTGGGCCACCTCATCCGTCTCGCTTCGCGAGCCACCTTCCCCTCAAGGGGAAGGCTTACCTTCACTGTCCACTTTCCACTGTCAACTGTCCACTCTTCTCGTCCGTATTTTTCGCCCCAAGGTACCATCCGATCATCTCCGCCGCTTCTGCTCTGGTCATGCCGGACTTGGGGGCGAAGCGGGCCACTTCCTCCCGGCTGACGAAGCCCTGGGCGCGAAGGGCGGCGATGGGTGCTTTGGCCCAGTCGGCGGCGTCCTCGTCGCCGGCCACTGCTGCCGTCTCAGTGGTCGGCAGTTCCGCCTCCATGGCCTCCAGGAAGCGGGCGAAGAAGGTATAAAACTGCTCCTTGGTGACGTATCCCTGGGGATAGAAGGTGGTGGCGGAGATGCCGGAGGTGATGCCCTCCTCCACGGCCCAGGCCACAGCTTCCTCATACCAGTCATTCTTCTTCACATCCTGGAAAGGCACGGCCGTTTCGCATTCGGGCTTGCCCGCCAGACGGTGAAGCACCGTCATCACTTCGGCTCTCGTCATGCCGCGGTTCGGGCGGAAGCCCTCCTCGTCGCCCTCCATGATCCCGGCCTCCTGCACCGCCAGAATATCCTCGTATGCCCAATGCTCCGAGAGATTGGACTCGTCAAAATAGGCCTCTACAGTGGGGCCGGAGAGTTTATGATAGATCTGCCCGGCCTGGGGCTCCTGGCCCTTCAGGCGGAACAGCTCCTCTACGGTAACAAACTGGTATCCCTCCGCCAACATGGCGTCGATGGATTCCACGGCGGCCTGGAGATTGGCCTTTGACGTATCGTGGAGCAGGATGATGCACCCGTCGTGCACCGTCCGCAGGATCCCGTCCCGCATTCTCTCGCCGGACATGACCTTACCCGAGGTGGGATCCACCGACCAAAGGATGATGGGCACGTCGATGAGTCCCTGCACCCGGCCGCTGATGGCGAGAGAATGCGGGACGGGATCCT
>SVLW01000040.1 GCA_015067705.1 Oscillospiraceae bacterium | reverse complement strand
AAAGAAGCTTCTCTAGACGGGCATTGGAGACGGTGTTGGCGGTGCCGTCGATGAAGCGGCGGGTGAGCTTCGTCTCGGTCATCATGGCGGCGGCCTCTGCGATCTTGTCCACCCGCTCCTGCAGGCGCATGGCCTCCCGCACCTTATGGTCGCGCACCATGTAAAGCACCTGGGCGGTGGGCTGGACCACGTTGGGGGAGTTGCCGCCGGCGTCGGTGATGGCATAGTGGATGCGGGCGGAATCCGCCATATGCTCCCGCAGGAACTGCACGCCGATGTTCATCAGTTCCACCGCGTCCAGAGCGCTGCGGCCGGCCTCGGGATTGCCTGCCGCATGGGCGGCGATGCCGGTGAACTTATATTCCACCTGGATGCAGGAAATGCAGGAACCGGTGGTCACCTTGTTATGATCCTCGGGATGCCAGGAGAGCGCCGCGTCCAGCTTCTCCCAGGAGCGGTCACGGGCCATAAAGGCCTTGCCGGCTCCGCCCTCTTCACCGGGACAGCCGAAGAAGATCACGGTGCCGCTCTTTCCGGACTTCTCAAGATATGCCTTCACGGCGAATGCCGCCGCCAGAGAACCGGCGCCCAGCATATTGTGGCCGCAGCCGTGGCCGTTGCCGCCGGCCACCAGCTCGTCCCGCTGTGCGACGCCGCACTTCTGGGAAAGGCCCGAGAGCGCGTCAAACTCGCCCAGGATGCCGATCACGGGTCGGCCGCTGCCAAAGCTGCCGGAGAAGGCCGTGGGCACGCC
Source organism: Oscillospiraceae bacterium (assembly GCA_015067705.1). GTDB lineage: Bacteria > Bacillota > Clostridia > Oscillospirales > QAMX01 > Allobutyricicoccus. Next base: position 18,333 of record SVLW01000040.1, on the reverse strand, counting down.
GCAGAGATTCTTTTCCACCTGGAAGCCGTTTTCCGCAAGCACCTTGCAGTAAAGCTCCATGGACTGGTATTCCAGCAGGGAAAGCTCTGCATATTCCCAGATCTTGTCGCTGACGTCTGTGAAAATCTGCTGTTTTTCGTCGATGACGGAGAGTGCTTCTTTTTTCAGCATAATGGGATCCTCCACTTCTCTTTTTCTTTCGATACAGGGAAAGCCGCCTGGTTCGGGCGGCTTTCCTGAAAAAATAAACTTAGATCAGAACTTTGCTCAGGAAATCCTTCGTGCGGGGATTCTGAGGCGTATTGAAGATCTCGGACGGCGTGCCGGATTCCACCACCATGCCGTCGTCCATGAAGAGCACCCGGTCGGACACTTCTTTGGCAAAGCCCATTTCATGGGTCACGATAACGGAGGTCATGCCGCCTTTCACCAGGCCCTTGATGACGTCCAGCACCTCGCCCACCATTTCGGGGTCCAGTGCGGAGGTGGGCTCGTCAAAGAGCATCACATCCGGTTCCATGGCCAGCGCGCGGACGATGGCCAGACGCTGCTTCTGACCGCCGGAGAGACGGCCGGGCTTATTCTCGGCCTTGTCTGCCAGACCGACACGGTTCAAGAGTTCCATGGCCATGTCGTCTGCCTCTGCCTTGCTCTTTTTCTTCAGCATCACAGGGGCCAGCGTGATATTCTCCTTCACGGAGAGATGGGGGAATACGTTAAAGAGCTGGAACACCATGCCCATTTTCTGGCGATGGATGTTCACATCCACTTTTTTATCGGTGATCTCCACGCCCTCGAAGAAGATCTTGCCCTCTTCCGGCACTTCCAGAAGGTTCAGACAGCGCAGGAAGGTGCTCTTGCCGCTGCCGGACGGGCCAATGATGGAGACGACTTCCTGGGGAGCGATATGCTCGGAAACGCCCTTTAAGACATGAAGAGAACCAAAGCTCTTATGTAAATTCTCGGTACGGATCATCATCTCACTCACCGGATCTCATCCTCCTCTCAAATGCAGCAACGATCTTGCTGAGCGTGAACGTGATAACAAAGTAAATGACACCGACGATCAGGAGACATTCAAAGGACAGATAGGTGATGCCCTTGACCTTTAAGTAAGAGGTCATCAGGTCGCCGATGAAGAAGGTGGAGGCCAGGGAGGTCTCCTTGATGATCATAACGAACTCGTTGCCCAGTGCCGGGAGAATGTTCTTGATGGCCTGGGGCAGCACGATGCGCATCATGGTCTGGCGGCCATTGAGACCCAGACTGCGGGCGGCCTCCGTCTGACCCTGGTCAACGGCCTGGATACCGGAACGGATGACCTCGGACACATAGGCGGAAGAGTTGATCACCAGCGCGATGCAGATAGACGAAAACTCCGTCAGACCCAGCGCGGGGAAGAGGAGCGGCAGCACAAAGTAACCAAAGTAGAGCTGCAGGAGGATCGGGGTGCCGCGGATGACTTCCACGAAGCCGGTCACGATCCATCCCAGAGGCTTGATCCGGGAACGCTTGGCCATGGCCAGGAGCGCACCGATGATCGCGCCGAAGAAGACGGTGATTATAGAGAGAATCAGCGTATAACTGACGCCCTCGATCAGGAACACGTCCCAGTATTCGGACATGATCTTGACGATGTTTGCAATGATTGTTTTCAGCGACATGAGGTCAATCCTCCATCCGGTTAATGACAGTCGACACGGCCGGCGGAGATTCCGCCGGCCGTATGATCCTTATGTATCAGAAATTCGCTTATTCGACAACGTTACCTTCTTCGTCGTATGCAACGTCAGCAGCGGTGTCGATGCCGGCCAGTTCCTGGGCCTCGGCATACCACTCGCCGTAGTAGCCGGCCTCAAGAGCCTTTGCCAGGATCTCGTTGACCTCTGCAAGGAGCTCTTCGCTCTCCTTGTTCAGCAGAATGACGTTGTTCTCGGCGGCCTCGTCCACCTCAAAGTTGAAGCCGGACATACCCAGGTCGGGGTTATTGGCGATGATGGCCTCGCCGTTACCGGTGGCAACTGCCACGGCGTCCACCTTACCGGTCTTGAGCGCCAGAACGGCGTCGTCAATGGCCTTGTACTCGGCGATCTCGGTGTCCTCGGGGAGCTGGCTGGTGCAAAGGTTCATCTGCAGGGAAGCGGACTGTGCAGCAACGGTCAGACCGGAGAAGTCCTCGGCGGCAGCAAAGGTACCGGCCTTCTCAGCCAGAACGATGATGGTCTGCTCGGTCTCGTTTTCGCCGGCATAGTAGTAGTCAGACAGCAGGAAGTTCTCGGCACGCTCAGGAGTCCAGGAGAAGCCGGAGATGGACATGTCAACGCTGCCCAGCTGAACGGCGGTCTGGCAGGCGTCAAAGGACATGGCCTTGATCACCAGTTCCTTGCCCATTTCCTCGGCAATGAACTTGGCCAGAGTTACGTCAAAACCAACGAACTGGTCCTGACCGGACTTGGAGGTGTCAACGAACTCCATGGGGGAGAAGTCAGGGGAAAGTGCAACAGTCAGAACGTCGGCGTCCTCGGCCTTATCGGCGGAACAACCGGCAAACATTGCCAGCATCATCATGGCTGCCAGCATCAGGGCAATCAGTTTCAGGGTCTTTTTCATAGGTAGGTTTCCTCCCAATCTATTGTGATCCCGATAATTCGCAGATCAGTTGATGCGTTTATTATACACTACTGCGAATAATATGCAAGCTTTATTTCGTAAAAAACAAAAAGTTTATTCATCTTATGAAACTCCTGCGGAAAAAATCGGGAAAAACTATTCATATTACACAAGAAAACCGCGAAAGCCAGTAGGCAGGAACGGGATCCTGTGATATAATGGAGAAAACTGGCGCAGGGGAGGGTCCGCGTGATGAATACGGAACAAAGAAAAAAATATCTGTTGATCGGTCTGACTGCCTTCGGTGTGGTGGCGGCCAGTATCCTTTTGGTGTTCGCCATTGACCGGTTCGATCAAATCAGACGGCTGTTTGTCCGGATCGGGCAGATCCTGCAGCCCTTTACCATCGGCTTCGTGCTGGCGTATCTGCTCCTGCCGGTTTATAACTTCCTCTGCCATGCCTTCCGCGATCTGATCCGCCGGAGAAGATGGTCGGAAAAGGCCAACCGCTGGCTGCATATCGTCACAAACGCCCTGTCCGTCACGCTGACCATGCTGACGTTTTTTGCCCTCCTGGTGGGCTTTGGCTTCCTGGTGCTGCCGGAGATCTCCCAGAGCATTCTCTCGATTATCGTGGCTGCGCCGGAAACCGGCAGGAAGATCGTTGCCTGGGCGGAAAAGCTCCTGGCGGATAACCCCGAGGTGGAGCGGATAGTCACGGATCTTCTGACCCGCTATATGGGAAATCTCAGCGCCTGGGCGGAATCCTCTCTGCTGCCCAAGGTCACGGAACTGATGAACAGCCTGTCAAGCGGCATCCTGGTCACCATTATGAGCACCTTCACCTTCCTGATGGACGCCCTCATCGGCATCATCGCCGCGATTTACATGCTGCTCAGTAAAAATATCTTCGCCATGCAGGCCAAAAAGCTCACCTATAGTATCCTGCCTGTAAAGACCGCCAATGTGTTTCTGAATAATATGCGCTATGTGCATAAAACCTTCGGCGGATTCATCTCCGGCAAGCTTCTGGATTCCCTGATCATCGGCTTCATCTGCTATTTCTTTATGATCATTGCCGGGATGCCCTATCCCATGCTGGTGGCGGTGATTATCGGCGTCACCAATGTGATTCCCTTCTTCGGCCCCTTCATCGGCGCCATTCCCAGTGCGCTTCTGATCCTCACCGTCAGCCCCATCCAGTGCCTCTACTTCGTGATCTTCGTCTTTGCTCTCCAGCAGTTTGACGGCAATGTGCTGGGCCCGCGTATTTTAAGCGGCGCCGTGGGCATCCCCAGTTTCTGGGTCATGTTTTCCATTATATTCTGCAGCGGTATCTTCGGCTTTGCGGGCATGATCATCGGCGTGCCGCTTTTCGCCCTGCTGATCTCTCTGGTGTCTGCCTTCTGTCGGCGGTCTTTGGAGAAAAAGCATCTGCCGGTGCCCTCTGCGGAATACCATGGTCTGGCCTCCATTGATCCCGACAGCGGCGAACTCCTCTATCTGCCGCCCCGCAAACGCTTCTGGAACAATCCCGACAGCGGTATCCGCAGACTGTTCCGGAAACTTAAAAAGAACAAATAATTTTGATGCCCGCACATAGCGCGTGAAAGGAGATCATTATGAAAAAGATCATCTGTAATCCCTTGAATATGCACTCTCCCACAAAGATCGACACCTCGAAAACCCAGCCGGGCTTTGGCTTCGGCGCCAGTGTGCCGGTGCCTCATCGCGGCTTCGGCGATCCCGCCGTGGTGCGTTACAAGGGGCGGTATTACGTCTTTGGTTCCATGCATGGTTTCTGGTGGTCCGATGACCTCCACACCTGGTATCCCGGCCCCCAGGAGGATATCGGCCTGATGCCCGGCGCCGCCGGCGACGGCTGTGTCATCGGTGAGTATCTCTATCACTCCGCCTCCTCCCGCGGCCGCAGCTGGATCACCCGCAGCAAGGACCCCATGCACGAAAAGTTCGAGTTCTTTGCAGAGCCCGGCTTTGACTTCTGGGATCCCAATCTCTTCCAGGATGACGACGGCCGCGTCTATCTCTACTGGGGCTGTCACAATGTGGATCCCATCTGGGGCATTGAGCTGGATGCCGAGACCCTGATGCCCATCGGCGAGCGGAAAGTGCTCATTGAAATGAATTACGCTGCCCATGGCTGGGAGCGAAACGGATGGGACAACGACATGAACGTGGGCTATCTCCGCGTGGGCGAGACCGACGCCCCGGGCCTTGACTATCCCGCCCCCTGGATCGAGGGCCCCTATATGACCAAGCATGACGGCAAATATTATCTCCAGTATGCCGCGCCCGCCACGGAGCTGCAGGTCTATTCCGACGGCTACTATGTGGCCGAAAGCCCCCTTGGCCCCTTCACCTATGCGGAAACCAGTCCCTTCTCCACCGTGCGCGGCGGCTTCTACCAGGGCGCCGGCCACGGCAGCACCTTCCAGGATGCCTATGGCAACTACTGGCACGCCTCCACCATGATCGGCGCCGCGCCCTTCTCAAACCGCCAGATGGGTCTCTTCCCCGTGGGCTTTGACGCCGACGGCGTCATGTACTGCGACCAGCGCTTTGCGGATTATCCCCACTATCTGCCGGAAGAGGCCGCCGATCCCAACAGCACCTTCACCGGATGGATGCTGCTCTCCTATCAAAAGCCCGTCACCGCTTCTTCCACCATCAAGGGCTATCCCACGGAAAACCTCACCGATGAGGACAGCCGCAGCTATTGGGCGGCATCCCGCAGAAGAGCGGGCGAGTGGATCGTGCTGGATCTGGAGACCGTGGACGATGTCCGCGCTGTTCAGCTGAATTTCTGTGATCATGACCGCGCCGAGCTCCTGGGTATTCCCTTCGGCCACTTCAGCATGGTGCCCGAGGAAGAGCGCTTCATCCGCCATCGCTGGCTGCTGGAGGGTTCTGTGGACGGCGAAACCTGGGAGATCCTCTGCGACAAGCGGGAGGCCGAGACCAATCTGGCCCACGACTTTGTGGTGTTTGAAGAGGGCCGCCGCCTGCGTTATCTCCGCGTCACCTCCACCGAGATGCCCTATTACGGCAGTTTTGCCATGACTGCGCTGCGCGTCTTTGGCCACCGGGACGGCACTGCCCCCGCCGCCCCCGCGAATGTGAAAATCTGCCGTCAGGAAGATGACTGCGTGACCGCGCTCTCCTGGGACGCTGTGGAGGGCGCCGACGGCTATCACGTCCTCTGGGGCATTGCGCCGGATAAGCTCTATCACGCCACGCTCTGCTATGGCAAAAATGAACTCACGATGCGCTACTTAAACAGCGGCGTACCCTACTATATCCGCGTGGATGCCTTCAATGGCAGCGGTGTCACGGAGGGCACGGTACAGGCCGCGCAGTAAACTATGGAACACAGGTGAATGACTTATGATGATCGTTGATGTCCGAAAAAGCAATCGTATTCTCTCCCATTCCTGCGAGGCGGACGGCCTTCACCTCCGCACGGAGGCGGGCGGCGTTCTCCGCCTGTCCCCCAAGCGGGAGAACATCCTCCGCGTCAGCTATACCCAGCGGGAAGCCCTCAGTGATAAGACCGGCCTTGGCTTTGTCACCGATGAGACCGTCACCGGATGGACGGTGGAGGAAACCGACGACAGCATCGCGCTGGTGCTGCCGGGCCTTCGCGCCGTGGTGAGCCGGGAATACGCCTCCATCCGCTATTTTGACGGCGAGGGCCGTCTGCTCCTGGCCGAACGGGAGCGGGAGAGCCGGGAACTGGAATCCTTTGACGCCGTCAAGACGGTGATCGATGAGAATACCCAGGTGGAGGAAATCGCCACCGCCGATGGCGTGAAGCGCGTGATCCGCCAGGCCAGCACCGTCTTTGACCGGAAGCTTTACCACACCTGGCTCCATCTGCAGTTTGCGAAGGGAGAGCAGATCTACGGCCTGGGTCAGTCCGACGACGGCGCCTTCGCTCTGCGCGGCACTACCCAGTATGTGCATCAGGCCAATATGAAGATCGCCGTGCCCTTCTTTGTCTCCACCCGTGGCTATGGTCTCCTCTCCGGCACCGACTCCACCGCCATTTTCTCAGACGGCGACGAGGGTACTTATTTCTATACGGAAGCCGATGAACAGCAGGACTTTTACTTCATTGCCGGCGGCAATCTGGATGGCGTCATCGCGGGCTATCGCTTCCTCACCGGCCGCGCCGTGATGCTGCCCCGCTGGGCCTTCGGCTATGTCCAGTCCCAGGAGCGCTTTGAGTCTCAGGAGGAACTGGTGGCCGTGACGAAGGAATACCGCCGCCGGGGCCTGGGCCTTGACTGCATTGTGCTGGACTGGTGGTCCTGGATCGACGGCCAGTGGGGCCAGAAGACTCTGGATCCCGCCCGCTTCCCGGATCCCGACGCCATGACGCGGGATCTCCACGACCTGAACGCCCGCCTGATGGTCTCCATCTGGCCCAATATGGCAGAAGGCACCGCCAATAACGACGAATTTGCCGAGGTCGGCCTCCTTCTGCCTGCCAGCGATATTTATAATGTATACGATCCTGCCGCCCGCGCCCTTTACTGGAAACAGGCGAAGGCGGGTCTCTTCGATCACGGCGTGGATGCCTGGTGGTGCGACTCCAGTGAGCCCTTCACCCCCGAATGGGGCCATAAGGTCAAGCCGCCCAAGGCCGTCGCCTATGCCGAATTTGTCCGGGACGCCTCTAAGGCGGTGCCCAGTGATATCACCAATGCCTACGGCCTCGTCCATGCCAGCACCATGTATGAGGGCCAGCGCAGCGCCACGGAGGAAAAGCGCGTCTGTAACCTGACCCGCAGCACCTTCACCGGCGGCCAGCGTTATGGCACCGTCCTCTGGTCCGGCGATACCGCCGCCTCCTGGAGCACCCTGCGGAATCAGATCGCCGAGGGCCTTTCGTTCTCCGCCAGCGGCCTGCCCTACTGGACCATGGATATCGGCGCATTCTTTGTCAAAAAGGGCCCCTCCTGGTTCTGGAACGGCGATTATCCCGAGGGCCTTGATGACCTGGGCTTCCGGGAGCTCTATGTGCGCTGGTTCCAGTTGGGCGCATTCCTGCCCATGTTCCGCAGTCACGGCACCGATGTGCGCCGCGAGATGTGGCACTATGGCGATGAGGGCGATCCCTTCTATGAGGCACTGGCGGCGGCAAACCGCCTGCGCTATCGCCTCCTGCCGTACATCTATTCCTGGGCCGGTAAGGTCTGGCGCGAGGACGGCACCATGCTGCGCCTCCTGGCCTTTGACTTTGCCCACGACTCCAGGGTTTATGAAATTGCCGATGAATATATGCTGGGCCAGAGCCTGCTGGTCTGCCCCATTACGGAGCCCTTCTACTATGAGGCCGGTTCCCGTCCCATCACGCCCGAACGCTATGGCCGGGAGGTCTATCTGCCGGCGGGTTGTGACTGGGTGGACTTCCATTCCGACCGGGTCTATGCCGGCGGCCAGACCATCTTTGCCGAGGCCCCCATGGACCGCATCCCCCTCTTCGTCCGCGCCGGTTCCATCCTTCCCATGGCAAGCGGCCTGACCTGCGCCGACCAGCTGGACGAGGCGGAGCTGGAGCTCCACGTCTATCCGGGCGCCGACGCCAGCTTCTCCTATTATGAAGACGCCGGTGACGGCTATGGCTATGAGCAGGGCGAATACCGCGTGACGGAATTCCGCTGGGATGACAAATCCGGCACCCTCACTGTGGACAAAGATAACGACCGCGCATTTACGCTGATTCAGCACTGAGAAAGATTAAAATCCATCAAAAATGTCCTGCACAGATATATATCTGTGCAGGACATTTTTAGGTCAATATCTGTTTTGATAAATACGTTTTGCCTCCTGCGTATACTTATAGACGAACGTTGTTTTCTCTTTCGTATAAGCATCTCGATCGTGCTCGTGTTTTTTCCAGAGCAGCAGCTTCATAGCTTCATAAGCTTTCGCTGTATCAGGGTGATCGATCAGGTAATCCCGAAAATATAGCTCATCGTGATCGCCGATATACCGAAGATGCAAATGAAACACTCGCTCTGCAAACCCGTTTTCGGTATATCCTTTGTTGAAGGACATTCTGTTTTGACTTTGGCTCATGCAAATATATCCATGCGCAGTCAACAGGGACATATAGTCAGTTAGTTTGCAAGTACTGGGAACTTCCACTAAAATATCAATGATAGGCTTTGCCCAGATCGTAGATACCGCTGTACTGCCAATATGACTAATCTGTTTGGCTTGCGTGAGAATATTGCGTATTTCGGCTTCCTCCTCAGCATACCAGTCTTTCCAACAAGTCTGATGCGCAGTTAAATAAATAGGGAACAACAGCCATAGTTCCTCTAGTGTCATTTCCGAAAGTCTTTTGCCCATACTTTACCTCATAATGTTGAGCACTTTACGTTCTATTCGGTTCGCAAACCATGCGCGGATCTCGCGTTCTCCCGCTTTCACGCTGCCCTGCACCATGAGAGGGCTGCCGCCGCCGCGGCCTGTGAGCGCGGCGTTCATCTCCTTTGCGAAGCTCCGCAGATCGGCATTTTTCGCCGCCGCGGCGTACTGATAGCCCGCTTTCTCACTGCCGGAGAAAACAATGCAGATGCCGCCGCGAACCGCCGCGGCGCCCTCCGCCATGGCGCGGAGACCGTCCATATCAAGCGTAGGCTCGAAGAGCAGAATGCCGGACGCATCCGGCGTCAGGGCCTGGAGCTTTGCCTGCACCAGTTCTTTCTTGAGGGCTGTGATGGTCTGCTTCTGCTGGGCCAGCGCTTCCTGCAGCCGGGCCACGCCCAGCGCTGCGTCCTGCTGCTTCACAGAAAGTGAGGCCGCAATGGCCGCGATATTGTCATACTTCTCGTTATAATCGTCCCAGGCATCCAGGCCGCACTGCATATGAATGCGGATGCCGCCTTTATAATGAATATAATCGAGCAGCTTGATCATGCCGATCTCGCCGGAGCGCTTCACATGGGGCGCACAGCAGGCGCAGCAGTCATAGCCCTCGATGGTGACGATGCGTACATTCTCCGTCAGCTCCAGCTTGCTGCGGTATTCCATGTCGGGTAAAAGCGCCGGGTCGGGATATTCCGCCGTCACCGCCACATTCTCCGCCACCGCTACATTAGCCAGATACTCAATGCGCCGGAGCTCCTCCCGTTCGATGACGCCGTCAAAGTCCAGGGTCACGTCCTGACTGCCGATGTGGAAGCCAGTATTTTGAAAGCCGTGGTATTTGTGGATCAGGCCGGAGATGATATGCTCGCCGGAGTGGTTCTGCATCTTGCGGAGTCTGGGCTCCCAGTCCAGTTCGCCGTGTACGGCGTCTCCCACGGGGAGCGGACGATCCACCACATGCACCAGAATGTCGTGGGCCTTTTCCTGCACGTCCAGAACCCGGGCGTCGCCCAGCGTGCCGGTGTCGGCGGGCTGTCCGCCTGCCTCCGGGAAAAAGGCCGTCCGGTCGGGGATCACCAGATAGGTGCCGTCCTCTCCCGGCTCACAGGAAAGAATGACCGCGTCAAATGCGCGGAGATGACTGTCGAGATCAAATAAACGGGTCGTCATGTATCTGCTTCCTTTATGCGATATCAGATTGAACCTTTTCAAAAAGGTATCTCCAGTATAGCGTCTTTCATCGGAATAGACAAGTCCGGGACGAATAAAAAATCGAGGAACGTGAAAATTTACTCTTTACAAATCTGATTACCGGTGGTATAGTAAGAGCATCTTATAACACCTGATGGAGTTTTTACGCATGCAGAAGAATCATCTTGCAGCTGCATACTTTACCCGCTTTTTTGGCTTTGCTTACTTTATGGGCAAGGTCTTTTCGAGTATGTCTGCAAATGAATGAGCTCCGGTTGGTGTAACAAATAAACGCCATGAGAAGCCCCGCAGCATACTCGCTGCCGGGGCTTTTTTGTTTGGATAAACAGCCGTTTATCCCCAAAAGAAAGGAAGTAGTCAAATGATCGTCCAGCTGAAAAACAATGTGAAAAAAGAACAGACCAACCAGTTGATCCTGTGGCTCCAGGCCATGGGCGTGGAAACCCATATCACCGAGGGCTCTCTGCACACCATCATCGGCCTGGTGGGCGACACCTCCAAACTGGATATCGATATGATCAAGGCGCTTGAGATCGTGGAGAACGTGCAGCGCATCCAGGAGCCTTATAAGAATGCAAACCGGATGTTCCACGAGGACGATACCGTCATCGAGGTGGGCGGCGCCAAAATCGGCGGCGGCAACTTCCTGGCCATCGCCGGCCCCTGCTCCGTTGAGACCGAAGAACAGATCATCGAGGTTGCCCTGGCCGTCAAGGCCGCCGGTGCCGGAATGCTCCGCGGCGGCGCCTTCAAGCCCCGCACCTCTCCCTATTCCTTCCAGGGCCTCGGCCCGGAGGGCATCCGCCTGCTGGTGGAGGCGAAAAAGGCCTCCGGCCTGCCCATCGTCACGGAGATCATGGATCTCTCCCAGCTGAAATATTTCGACGATGTGGACGTGATCCAGATCGGCGCCCGCAATATGCAGAACTTCGAGCTTCTGAAGGAAATGGGCCATACCGGAAAGCCCATCCTCTTAAAGCGCGGCCTCTCCAGCACCCTGGAGGAGCTCCTTATGAGCGCCGAGTACATCATGGCCGGCGGCAATGAACAGGTCATTCTCTGCGAGCGCGGCATCCGCACCTTCGAGACCTACACCCGCAACACGCTGGATGTGTCGGCCATCCCCGTGCTCAAGGGCCGCACCCATCTGCCCATCATTCTGGATCCCAGCCACGGCACCGGCGTGGCCAAATATGTAAAGCCCATGTCCATGGCCGCTGCCGCCGCAGGCGCCGACGGCCTGATCATCGAAGTACACAATAATCCCGCCCGCGCCCTCTGCGACGGCCCCCAGTCCCTGACGCCGGACGCCTTCCGGAAACTGATGCAGGACGTGGACCGCATCGTGGAAGTGGTGAGAGGAACGAAAGCATGAAACGGGTACAGGTTAAAACCGGAAGCCCTTATGAGGTGACGATCGGCCGCGGGCTGCTGCCCATGGCCGGAGAACTGGTGCGGGAAGTGATCCCGCCCTGCCGCGCCCTGATTGTAACGGATTCCAATGTCGCACCCCTTTATCTCGATACAGTACAGAAAAGCCTCACCGACGCCGGATTTTCCGTCTCTTCCCACATCTTCCCGGCGGGGGAGGAGCAGAAGAATCTTGACACCCTGGCGGGTATCCTCACGGCCCTTGCCGAGGCAGGGCTCACCCGCACCGATCTGGTGCTTGCCCTGGGCGGCGGCGTCACCGGCGACATGACGGGTCTGGCGTCCTCCCTGTATCTCCGGGGCGTGCGCTACGTCCAGATCCCCACGACGCTCCTCGCCGCGGTGGATTCCTCCGTGGGCGGAAAAACCGCCATTGACTTCGCCGGACGCAAGAATATCGTGGGCGCGTTCTACCAGCCCATCCGGGTGCTCTGCGATCTTGACACCTTCGATACCCTCACGCCGGAGATCTTCCGGGATGGTCTGGCGGAAAGCATCAAATACGGCGCCATCTGTGACGAGGCGCTCTTCCGCCTCTTTGAAACCGCAGAGACGCTTGACATGACGGAGATCGTCTCCGCCTGCGTGGCTCACAAGGCCCGCATTGTGGAGCAGGACGAGCATGATACCGGCCTGCGCCAACTGCTCAATTTCGGACATACCGCAGGCCACGCCATGGAGGCCTGCAGCAATTACAGGATCTCCCACGGTCACGCCGTGGCCATGGGCATGGCGCTGATGGCCCGCGCGGCCACCCGCGCCGGACTCTGTCAGGACGACAGCGCCCGCCGCATTGCGGCAGTGTTGGAGAAATACGGTCTGCCCACCGCCTCTCCCTATCCGGCGTCCGCACTGGCCGCCGCAGCATTGGCGGATAAAAAACGCCGCGGCGGCAGCATCACCGTCATCGTGCCTACCAAAACAGGCACCTGTGTCGAACAGAAACTCCCCGTGGACGAACTGGAATCCTTCTTCGCCCTGGGCATGGAGGAAGATTTATGAGCACCCTCGCCATCACGCCGGGCCGCCTCTGCGGCACGCTCCCGGCGGTCTCTTCCAAGTCCGCGGCGCACCGCGCATTCATCTGCGCGGCCCTCTCGGATGCGCCCACCTCCTTCGCCCCCTTTGTCACCAATGCGGATATTGACGCCACCATGGCCTGTCTCAGGGCATTGGGTGCGGTGATCCGGGGCGATGCGGACAGCGGCTGTACCCTGATCCCGGGAAAACCCGCGGGCCTGCCGCAGCTGGACTGCGGCGAGAGCGGTTCCACGCTGCGCTTCCTGCTGCCGGTGGCGGCGGTTCTGGGCGGCGCATCCTTCACCGGCCACGGCCGACTGCCTCAGCGGCAGGTGACACCTATTCTGGACGCCCTCCGCGCCCACGGCACCCGCGTGTCCGGCGACAGCCTGCCTCTCACGGTCACCGGCTGTCCCGCGCCGGGGGACTATCATCTCCCTGGCAATGCCTCCTCTCAGTATTTCAGCGGCCTGCTCTTCGCTCTGCCGCTGCTGCCCGGCGACAGCCGCATTCATGTGGCGGGTACGCTTTCCAGTGAGGGCTATATCGACCTCACCCGGGACACGCTTTCCCGCTTCGGCGTGATCACCCATCGCACGGAGGATGGTTTCTTCATCCCCGGGAACCAGCACTATACTCCGCCCACCGGCGTCGCCATTGAGGGTGACTGGTCCGGCGCGGCCTTCTATCTGGCGGCAGGGGCCATTTCCGGCCCCGTTACCGTGACGGGACTCCGCCCCGATTCCGCCCAGCGGGACCGCGGCATCGCAGAGCTTCTGGCCGCATTCGGCGCGGAAGTCCAAAAATCCGGCGACGCCGTGACGGTTTCCCCCGGCGCGCTCACCGGACAGACCATCGATGTGGATCAGATCCCGGATCTTTTCCCCATCCTCGGCATTCTGGCCTGTGCGGCTGTGGGCGAAACCCGCCTGACGGGCGCCGCCCGTCTCCGGGATAAGGAGAGCGACCGCATCGCCTCCACCGCCGCCATGATCCGCGCGCTGGGCGGACAGGCGGAGGAATTCCCCGATGAACTGCGGATCCATGGTACCGGCCGTCTGGCCGGAGGTACCGTGGACGGTGCGGGCGACCACCGCATCGTCATGTCCGCCGCCATTGCCTCGCTCATCTGCGACGCGCCCGTGCAGATCGACGGCGCCCAGGCCGTCACTAAATCCTATCCCGGCTTCTTTACCGATTTTCAGAACTTAGGAGGGATCACCCATGGCATCACTCTTTGGTGAAACCATTAAGGTCAGCATTTTTGGCGAGTCCCATGGCGCCGCCATCGGCGTTCTGGTGGACGGTCTCCCGGCAGGGGAGGTCGTTGACCCGGAGGAACTGGCCCGCTTTATGGCCCGCCGCGCCCCGGGACAGGGCGCGCACACCACCTCCCGGAAAGAGGCGGATGCCGTCCGTGTGCTCTCCGGCCTGACGGCAGGAAAGACCAACGGCGCGCCGCTGGCCGCCATCATTGAAAACACCAACACCCGCAGCGGGGACTATCAGGGCCTCATGGACACGCCCCGTCCCGGCCATGCGGATTATCCCGCCGCCGTCAAGTACGGCGGGCATAACGATATCTCCGGCGGCGGACACTTCTCCGGCCGCCTGACGGCGCCCCTTTGCATCGCGGGCGGCATCGCGCTGCAGATCCTTGCCCGACGCGGCATCCGCGTGGGCGCCCACATCGCCACCATCCACGGCGTGCAGGACCACGCCATCGATCCGGTACATCCGGACATGGATGCCCTCGCTGCGGCCGCCGGCCGCCGCCTTGCTACGCTGTCGGAGGAGGCGGGGGAGGCCATGCTGGCGGAGATCGCCGCGGCCGCCGCCGCGGGGGACTCCGTAGGCGGCATCATCGAGTGCGTGGCTACGGGTCTTCCCGTAGGGCTGGGCGATCCCATGATGGACGGTGTCGAGAACTGCATTGCCCGGAATGTGTTCGGCATTCCCGCCATCCGCGGCATCGAATTCGGCGCAGGCTTCGCCGCCGCCGAAATGACCGGCAGCACCCACAATGATCCTTATTACATGAAAGACGGCACAGTCCGCACCGCCACCAATCACGCAGGTGGTGTTCTCGGCGGCATCACCACCGGCATGCCGCTTCTCTTCCGCGTGGCCGTAAAGCCCACACCCTCCATCGCAAAGGAGCAGGATTCCGTCTCCCTGCTGCGCGGGGAGGATGCAAAGCTCTCTGTGCATGGCCGCCACGATCCCTGTATCGTGCCCCGGGCCGTGCCCTGTATCGAGGCCGCCGCCGCCATCACCCTGCTTGATTTACTGAATAAAGGAGTGTAAGACCATGGACCTTCAGAATCTCCGCAAAGAAATTGACGAAACCGATGCCGCGCTGGTGGAGCTTTTCCGCAAGCGTATGCAGATCAGCCGCGATATCGTGGCATATAAGATGGAACATGATCTCCCCATTTTCCATCCCGGCCGGGAGCGGGAGGTGCTGCTCCGCGTGTCCGAACAGGCGGGAGAAGAACTCTCCACCTATGCCCGCGTCCTCTATGGCACCCTGATGGATCTGAGCCGCTCTTATCAGAGCCGCCAGATGAACACCGGCTCCGCCTTTGTCAGCGAGATCCGCGCGGCGGCGGAGCGCACGCCAAAGCTTTTTCCCGAGACCGCACTGGTGGCCTGCCCCGGCGTGGAGGGCTCCTTCACCCAGCAGGCCTGTGACAAGCTCTTCGCCCTGCCGAATATCCTGTATTTCCGCAATTTTGAGGGCGTGTTCCAGGCCGTGGATCAGGGCCTCTGCCGCTATGGCGTGCTGCCCATTGAAAACAGCACCGGCGGCTCCGTCAACGATGTCTACAACCTGATGAAGAACTATCGCTTCCACATCGTGGGCGGCTGTAAGCTGCAGGTCAATCACAATCTGCTGGCCCGTCCCGGCGTGAAATTCTCCGAGATCCGCGAGATCATCTCTCACGAGCAGGCCATCAGCCAGTGCAGCGAATTCCTCCATGCCCATCCGGAGATCCGCGTTACCAAGTACGATAACACCGCCCTTGCCGCCAAGGCCGTGGCGGAGAGCGACCGGACGGATCTGGCCGCCATCTGTTCGCATGAGTGCGGCGCGCTCTATGGTCTCACCATGGTGGAAGAGCACGTACAGAATAACGAAAATAACCATACCCGCTTCATCTGCATCAGCCGCGACCTGGAGATCTATCCCGGCGCCAACCGCATCAGTCTCATGTGCGCCACGCCCCATAAGCCCGGCGCACTCTATCGCCTGATTTCCAAGTTTGCCGCCCTGGGCGTGAACCTCACAAAGCTGGAGAGCAAGCCCATTGCCGGCCGCGACTTTGAATTCATGTTCTATCTGGATCTGGAGGCCTCCGTCTGGAACGACGAGGTCATCCATCTGCTGGCGGAGCTTTCTCACACCGATGAGGGCTTTGTATTCCTGGGGTGTTATCACGAAGTATGATTTACGGACTTTTGGGCAAGACCCTGCGTCACAGCTATTCGAAGATCATCCATGAGTGGATGGCGGACTATACCTATGATCTCTACGAGACCCCGGAAGAGGGCCTTCGGGATCTGATCTTCCGTCCGGACGCAGGCGGATTTAATGTAACGATTCCCTATAAACAGACGGTGATTCCCTTCTGTGACCGGCTTTCTCCCTCCGCACAGGCCATCGGCAGCGTCAACACCCTTTACCGGGATGCGGAAGGGCGTCTTGTGGGCGACAATACCGATTACTACGGCTTTTCCTACATGGCGCGCCGCGCCGGGATCTCCTTTGCGGGACGCAAAGTGGTGATCCTGGGCTCCGGCGGCACCTCTCTCACCGCCCGCCGGGTGGCGGCGGATCAGGGGGCGCGGGAGATCGTCATTGTCTCCCGCTCCGGCGAGAATCATTACGAAAATCTCTCCCGTCACAGTGACGCGGAGATCCTCATCAATACCACGCCCGTGGGGATGTATCCCCATAACGAGGGCAAACTCATCAATCTTGCGGACTTTCCCCGCTGCGTGGGAGTCCTGGACGTGATCTATAACCCCCACCGCACCAATCTGATCCTGGATGCGGAGGCGGCGGGCATACCTGCCAGCGGCGGACTGCCCATGCTGGTGGCCCAGGCGGCCCCCGCCGTGGGACACTTCTCCGGCAAGGAGATCGACGAGGCCATGATCGAGGACGTGCTCTCCCGCCTCACCCGTCAGATGTGCAATCTGGTGCTGGTGGGGATGCCCGGCTGCGGCAAGTCCACCGTGGGCGAGCTCCTGGCGGCAGAGACCGGCCGGTGTTTCGTGGACACCGACGCCCTGATCGTGGAGCGTGCCGGATGCAGTATTCCGGAGATCTTCGCCCGGGACGGCGAGGCCGCCTTCCGGGATCTGGAGGCACAGGTGGTGGCGGATACCGCTCGTGAGAGCGGCCTCATCGTCGCCACCGGCGGCGGCGTCCTCCTGCGGGAGGAGAATCGCCGCGCCCTGCGGCAGAACAGCCGCGTGATCTTCCTGGAGCGGGCGCTGTCACAGCTTCCCTCTGCGGGACGTCCCATCTCCCAGTCCCGTCCCATTGAGGAGATTTATGCCGAGCGCCTGCCGCTCTATCGCGCCGCGGCGGACGCCATCATCGCAAACGACGGCACACCGGAGGAAACCGTGCGCCGGATTCTGGAGGTGTAATCATGAAACTTCTGGTCTTAAACGGCCCCAACATCAATATGCTGGGCATCCGCGAGCCGGATATCTACGGCCGCGAGACCTATGACACTCTGCTGGAGATGATCCGTACCCATTGCGCCGAGCGCGGCGTGGAAGTGGAGTGCTATCAGTCCAATCACGAGGGGGATCTGGTGGACAAGATCCAGGCCGCCTATTTTGAAAAAGTGGACGGTATCGTCTTCAATCCCGCCGCCTATACCCACACCAGTGTAGCGATCCTGGACGCCGTGAAGGCGGTGTCCATCCCCACCGTAGAGGTGCATATCTCCGACGTGGAGAGTCGGGACGCATTCCGCCGGGTGTCCTATATCCGCGAAGCCTGCGTCGCCATGATCTGCGGCAGAGGCCTGAGAGGATACCTGGACGCCATTGATCTTTTGATCGAGCAGGCAAAGTAAAGCATATAAAAAAGGAACTGTCCATTAGGCAGTCCCAAACAAGAAACCATAGCCCGCAAAAAGGATCTTTTCGCCGGACTCATCGTTATTTTCTCTTGTGATACACAAAGTAGCACTGCGAGAAAATGCCTCGATTCCGGCGAAAATCTCTCTTTTTTCGGCGCTGACGCGTTTTGGCCCGTAAGCATCTGCTTACGGGCCAAAATCTATGTTTTCTTATTCGGAACTGCCTTTGGACAGTTCCTTTTTTGATACCATTTTTTATTCTTCCGAGTCGCCCAGTGCTTCCTTGGCGGGGACGGTGACCATGGTGTTATAGCAGTCAAACATCTCATCCACGCGGGCACGCTCCGGCGCCTTGGTGAAGAGGGAGACCACCGGCACGAGCACGAGACCCGCCAGCATGGCGAATGCGCCGCAGTTGATGGGGGACTGGAGGATCACCGGGAAGGAGGAGCGGAACAGCATGTTCAGCAGCATGATGCCTGCGCCGAAGATAAAGCTGACCCAGACAGAGGCCTTGGTGGCGCGCTTCCAGTAGAGACCGTAGATAAACGGC
>SVLW01000039.1 GCA_015067705.1 Oscillospiraceae bacterium | reverse complement strand
GGAAAATTGGTCGGCGCCGACACTCCTCCTTAGCTCAGTCGGTAGAGCACGCGGCTGTTAACCGCGGTGTCGTTGGTTCGAGTCCAACAGGGGGAGCCACGAAAAAAGCACCATTTGTCTTATGACAAATGGTGCTTTTTTCGAGTGAAGTGTTCCGCAAGCGAAACGTGAAGTATGCTTCGCAAGTGAAGTGCACGACCTGCGTGAAGTGTGCCTTCGGCACGAGATGCGGAACACTTTGCTTCACTGCTCCGCAGGAGCTGCTTCACGATGCCGTAGGCATCACTTCACTTGGCGCAGCCAAGCTTCACAATACGTGTTGATTCCAATCTCCATATAAGGAGGAACTTCTATGTATAAAGAAACATCCTGTGGCGCTGTTGTTTATCAAAAAATCGACGGCGCCCTGAAATATCTGATCATTGAATCTGTAAAAGGTGTGTTCGGCTTCCCCAAGGGCCATATGGAGGGCACGGAGACGGAGCATGAGACCGCCGCCCGGGAGATCTGGGAGGAAACGCGGCTGCGCGTGCGGTTCCTGGATGGCTTCCGCACGGAGGATTATCGTCCGGTGGCCGGCGGCATGAAGAATATCGTATACTTCCTCGCTACCTATGAGGATCAGACGCCGGTTCCTCTGGAAACAGAACTCAGGAGCATTCGCTTCCTTCCCTATGAGGAAGCCCTGGAGATTATCCAACTGGATCGCGTGAAGCGCGTTCTGCGGGAAGCACATGCCTTTCTGACGGGCGCCGCCGCCCCGACACAGGGAACGATTCAGACCATTGCCTCCGCGAAGGCGGCGCTTCTTGCGGCCTATCCGCACCGCATCGAGCTCCATGCCCACACCAGTCCCGTCAGCCCCTGCAGCGAAGTGACGGCCCGGGAGGTGATGGAGACCTATTACCGTCTGGGCTATTCCGCCGTGACCATCACCAATCACTTCACGCATCGGGAGGACATGACGACGGAAGACTATGTGGACTGGTATCTTGCGGACTTCGAGGCGGCCCGCCGCCACGGCGAAGAGATCGGCATCCGGGTCTATCTGGGTGCGGAGATCCGCTTTGACGAAAATCATAATGATTATCTGATTTACGGCGTGGATGCCCGGATGCTGCGGGAGATCTATGCATACCTGCCGCAGGGACTGAATGCATTCCGCCGGAAATATGCCATGCCGGACAGCGTCTTTATCCAGGCGCATCCCATGCGCGGCGGCATAGAACCCATCGATCCGGCCTTGCTCGACGGCGTGGAGGTCTTTAATATGCACCCGAATCATAACTCCCGGGTGAGCATTGCGTCGCTCTACGCCCAGGAAAACGGCATTTCCCTCGTCACCGCCGGATCCGACTTCCATCATCCGGGTGTGAATCATGAGGGCGCCGCCGCGATTCGCGCTGCCGCAATGCCTGCGGATGACTTCGCCCTGGCCGCGCTGCTGCGCTCCCGCAATTATCTTCTGGAGACAGGCCGCGACAGGATCGTGCTGCCCTGAGAAATCAAACAGCATATCGCCGCGCCGCGGGGGAGTGCCCACGGCGCGGCGTTTTTGCCGCGTGCGGTCTGCACCATGTTTCCGGTTTGTCCGCGCATTTCAAAAGGAACGGGAAAATAGAGTCTGTTTTTTCCAAAAGCCTTGACGGAGGCCGGGTTTTCTGTTTGAATGAGCTTAGAGAAATTCACGAAAGAAAGGAATGTGAATATGAAAAAAGTTGTCGACTACAGCTCTCTGCGTGGTTTTAATTACACTCAGCCCGATTCCTGGAACGATTATGTGTTCTGGAGCAATTATCATCATGATGTGATCGAGCGCGATATGGGCTATGCCGAGCGCCTGCATCTCAATAGCGCCCGTATCTTCCTGCCCTTCCGCTGCTACAAGGAGAACCCTCAGCAGTTCCTGGCAAACGTGAAGGACTTTATCCGCACGGCCTGGGCGCATGGCGTCTCTACCAATCCCATTGTGTATTTCGGCTGCAGCTTTATCGAGAACGAAGTCCGTTCCTTCGAGCCGGATGAGACCGGTCTGCGTCCGCTTTCCCAGACCATTCTGGATCCCACTTGCTGGGTGGTCGGCGAGAAGTATTTTGATGATCTCTATGCCGCTATCGGCCAGGAAGAGGGTCTCCTCTTCTGGGATATCTCCAACGAGCCCGGCTATACCAATAACTTCGTCACCTGGTATGACGAAGAGCCGTCCTATAACCAGGATTTCCGCGAAAAGCCCAATCTCGAGGTGCTGCGCGAGCGTCAGGAAAAGACCTGGGAGTTCATCCGTCACTTCTGCAAGTATGTGAAGTCCGTGGACCCGGATCATGACATCGGTATCGGCAATATCTTCATCTGGGAGACCGAGGCCAGCCGCACCGCAGAACTGGTGGACGTCATTGTGTTCCACGATTATTCCGCCACCCGCGCCCGTCTGCGCGGCGTGCTGGAAGATGCCATTGCCCTGGGCAAGAAGTACGGCAAGCCCGTGGTGGATAACGAGATGGCCTGCCTGGCCCGCGCCAACCCCTATGACATGGCCATTGAGCTGCACGACGAATACAAGGTCGGCTGGTATCTCTTCGAGCTGATGATCGGTTCCGACTGCTGGAGCAAGGCCCACGGCGTCTGCTATCCGGACGGCACCATCCGTGACCCCGCTATCGTCTCCTCCATCCTGGGCTTCCACCGCAACCGCACCGCCACTGCGCTGCGTGCCGACGTGAACCAGGAAAATTATGTAAACCGCGCAACCCTCCTTGCCAAGCGCACCCTCATCAAGGTTCGCCAGAGCAACTTCCACGATCGTTCCGGCGACTGCGAGGAAGTGCTGGAGGTCTGCGAGTTTATCGCCAATATGCTGGAGGCCGGCGAGCTGGTGCCTATGGCATACCCGCCCACGGCAAAGATCGAGGCATATCGCCGCAATCCGGAGAAGAATCTGGACGAGCTCACCGATTACCTCATGGAGCTGATGGAAATCCTGAAGCATGCCTGCCACATCGTCCGCGAAGAAACCTCTGTCGAGAATCTCCGCATCTGAGTGAAAGGAATGAATCCCCCGCGGAAAACCGTTTTCCTGTGGTTTTCCGCGGGGGTTCTTTTCTTTGACGGATACCGGGGATTGCATAATCCGGGTGGATGGGGTATAATTTCCCTGTTGACAGTGAAACCGGGAGGAACAGGAATGCGGGACAGACGACAGGGATCCGGGCTTTTGGCGGCTTGCCGAAGCTTTTATACAAGGGAGCGGGAGGAGACCGCGGTGCTGCTGCACAGCATTCCCGCCACGGTGGTGACCCTCTTTGTGGTGAGCGTGATCTCGATGAATCTCCTGGCCAACAAGACGCTTCTGAAAACCGACTGGATCGCGCTGGATGGCGGAATCCTCATCTCCTGGCTGTCCTTTCTGTGCATGGATATCATCACCAAGTATTTCGGCCCCAAGGCGTCCAATCGGATCTCCTTCCTGGCGGCAGCCATCAATTTGCTCACCTGCGTGATCTTTTATATCGCCAGCGCCATCCCGTCCCAGGCCAATGACTATGCTGCGTTTGATTCCATCTTTGGCGGTACCTGGTTCATCCTGCTGGGCAGTACCATTGCGTTTTTGATATCTGCGGTGATCAATAATTTTCTGAACTGGAGCATCGGAAAGGCCTTTCACCGCCGTCCCGACAGCCGGCTGGCCTATGCGGCGCCGGCCTATATCTCCACCTTTATCGGGCAGTTTCTGGATAATTTTCTCTTTTCCGTCATTGTTTTCGGATTCTTCGCTCCGATTTACTGGGATGGCTTCCACTGGACGATTCTGCAGTGCGCCATGTGTGCCCTGACCGGCGCGGTGGCGGAGCTTTTGATGGAGATTCTCTTCTCGCCCATCGGCTATCGCATTCTCATGCGATGGAGAGCCGAGTATGTGGGCGAGGCCTATCTGGAATATATCAAAGAGGAATGGTAAGATGAAAGTACTGATCACCGGCACTTCCCAGGGCATCGGGAAGGCCATTGCGGAAGCGTTTCTGCAGAACGGACACGACGTGGCGGGCATGGATCGCCAGGCATCCACCATCGATCATCCCCGGTATACCCACTATCTGTGCGACGTGCGGGACTGGGAGCACTATCCCGTCATAGATGGCGTGGAGATCCTCATCAATAACGCCGGCACCCAGAACGAGGCGGATATCGATATCAATCTCAAGGCACTGATCCGGATTACGGAGCATTACGGCGTCCGGCCCGGCATCCGGTCTATTCTGAATGTGGGCTCTGCCAGTGCCCACACCGGTTCGGAATTCCCGGAATACTGCGCCAGTAAGGGCGGTGTGATCGCCTATACCAAGAATGTGGCCATGCGCGTGGCGGCATACGGCGCCACCTGCAACAGCATCGATCCCGGCGGCGTGCTGACGCCCTTAAATGCCTGCGTCATCGAGGACGAAGAACTCTGGGCGGAGATCATGGAGGAAACGCCCCTGAAAAAATGGGCCACGCCGGAGGAAATTGCCCAGTGGGCCTATTTCATGACCGTGACCAACACCTTCTGCACCGGCCAGAGCATCATCATCGACGGCGGCGAATGTATCAAACACAACTTTGTCTGGAAAGAATAATTTGTGTGGAAGCACGGCTGCGTATCGAACAAAAAGAGGCACTTGCATATCTGATACTAATTTTGTATCATATAGTAAAATGAAATTCCCCGGAAGGATCCGATACCGGAACGAAGGAAGGAGCAAGACGTATGCATGATCTGATCATTATCGGCGGCGGCCCTGCGGGCCTGACTGCTGCGCTCTATGCCGCCCGCGCGGGCGTGAAGCCCCTGGTGCTGGAATCCCTCACCTGCGGCGGCCAGACCATTACCACCTCGGAAATTGAGAATTATCCCGCCGTGCAGAAGATCGAGGGATGGCGCTTTGCGGACGATCTGCGCCGCCAGGCAGAGTCCTTCGGCACGGATATCCGCATGGAGGCCGTCACCGGTTTTGCTGTGCAGGATGACATCAAGACCGTCACCACCAAAAAGGGCAGCTATGAGGCCAAGACCGTCATCATCGCAAACGGCGCCAAGCGCCGGAAGCTGGGCTGTCCCGGCGAGGAAGAATACCTGGGCCGCGGCGTGTCCTATTGCGGCGTGTGCGACGGCAACTTCTTCCGCGGCCGCACCGTCTGCGTCATCGGCGGCGGCAACACCGCTTTGGAGGACGCGCTTTATCTGGCGGAGATCTGCGAGAAGGTGTATCTCATCTATCGCCGCGGTGCATTGCGTGTGCAGAGCATTGAGGCCGACCGCGTTCTGGCCCATGAAAAGATCGAGATCCTTTATTCCAGCCTGCCGGAGAAGATCTACGGCGAGGGCCGCGTCCAGGGTGTGACGCTGCAGCGCACCGACGGCGGCGAGAGCTATGACCTGGCCGTGGATGCCGTGTTCGTGGCCATTGGCATGGAGCCGGAGAACGAGATCTTTGCAGATGTCATTGAACTGGAAGATGGCTATATCAAGGCAGGGGAGAACTGCGAGACCAACGTCCCCGGCGTGTACGCCGCAGGCGATACCCGCACCAAGCACCTGCGCCAGATCATCACCGCTGCCTCCGACGGCGCCATCGCCGCCACCGCCGCGGCGGCCTATATTCGCACGATGTAATAGAAAACCCCCTCGCGCACCAGATGGAGTGCGTGAGGGGGTCGTTTTTTATAGTATCGATTTTACGATCTCCACCACTTCCAGTTCGCCATCCACCAACACTTCCGTGATGGTGCGTTCCTCATCGTCGGCGGGATCGTTTTTCCAGTAACGACGGGCCATGCGGAGATTTTCCTCATGATCCGGTGTGCCGTCAAAGCACTTGACGGCGTCTCCTTCAAAGACATTCCCGCGAACGCGGAGCTTTACAATCTGAAAAGTGGGACGGCCGATGCGCGTGAAGAAGTCAAACCAGTCCTCGCTCTCTTTCAGGGTCTTTGATACATAGAGACAGGCCATTCGGGAAGGATACTGCGGATATTCCGCCAGTCGTACTTCCTCCAATGCCAGCTCCCTCAGCGCCACGTCCGTGTGGTGCTCCAGGGTCACGTCCCGATAGGCCTCGGGATTGGCGTAGATTTCTTCCACGATGGGAAGTTTGTCCATCACCCGCTGCCACACGCCGCTGTGGTGCTCCTGATCAAACAGGATGCGCTGGTGCAGCGTCATGGGACGGTCGGTGACGACGTGGTAAAAGGTATGTTCCTGCATAGAGACTCCTTTAGAGTTCCAGTTTCATATCGCCCTCATGGATCCAGCCGATCTTTCTCAGGATGGCGTCAAAGAGCAGGGAGAGGAGCGCCGGCAGAAGGATACAGGCCACCAGGATGCCGATCCACATCATGGTGCCGCCCTCCGGCATAGCGCTGAGGATCCCCAGGGGGCCCACCATACCGCAGGTGCCCATACCGGCGGAGACGCCCACACATTCCAGCT
This sequence comes from Oscillospiraceae bacterium, assembly GCA_015067705.1. Taxonomy (GTDB): domain Bacteria; phylum Bacillota; class Clostridia; order Oscillospirales; family QAMX01; genus Allobutyricicoccus. Next base: position 12,711 of record SVLW01000039.1, on the reverse strand, counting down.
TGAAGAGCATGGTGGACAGCGGGCCGCAGACCGCGGCGGCCAGCGTGGGCGGGATCCAAATGGCGGGACGGCGGCAGATATTGCCCATCTGAAGCATGGAGGTACCCAGACCCTGGGCCACCAGACCGCTCCAGCGGTTTTCCCGGAAACTGATGACGGCAAAGCCCACCATCTGGGCGCAGCAGCCAACGGTTGCCGCACCGCCGGCCAGGCCGGAGATGGAGATCATGGCGCAGAGCGCAGCGGAAGAAATGGGCAGCGTCAGCACGATGCCAACCACAACTGCCACGATGATGCCCATGAGCAGGGGCTGCATCTCGGTGGCGGTGTTGACGAAGTTGCCCAGGACGTACATGAGGTATGCAATGGTGGGGCAGGCCAGCTTGGCAATGGCCGTACCGGCCAGAATGGTAACGGTGGGGGTGACGAGAATATCGACCTTCGTGGCCTTGGATACCAGTTTGCCCAGCTCCACGGCGATGATGGCGGCCACAAACGCACCGGCAGGACCGGCAGTCAGCACTTTTTCTGCGCCGTCGATCAGAAAGGTGGCGCCCAGATTATTGCCCGCATAGCCCACTGCGGCGGCGGACACCAGCACCAGAGGCGGCGCCTTCAGGGCATAGGCGATGGCCACGCCCAGAGCCGCGCCGGTGGCGGATTTTGCAAAAGAGGCGGCTTCTGCCAGGAAGGCCCAGTTCATCCAGGTGCTGAGGGTGTCGAGAATGGTGGCGATCAGGAGAGACGCAAAGAGACCCAATGCCATACTGCTCATGGCGTCAATGAAATAGACCTTGGGCGAGAGCAAAATATTGCGCTTTTCCAAAAATAGGCGGAATTTGGACTTTTCTTTCGTTTTCATGATGTTCCCTTCTTTTACTCTGTTATCGTACTAAAGCCATTATACGTTTGAAGGGTCGGAAAATCAAGGCGAGAAATGATGAAAATATCGCTAAAAAGCGGCGCATTCTTGCCCGTATTGCACGAGAAAACCCCCTCCGCAGGCGATGCGGAGGGGGAGTCGTTATTTCATACCCTTGATCTGCAGGCTGGCCTCATAAATCAGGATGGAGGCGGCGACGCCCACGTTCAGGGAGTCGCAGATGCCCAGCATGGGGATCATCAGCATATTGTAGTCATGCTGATACCATTCCTTGTGAATGCCATAGCGCTCACTGCCCATGATGAGGGCACAGCGGCCTTTGTATTCATGTTCGTAGTAGGCCTTTTCGGCACGGGTATCGGCCAGATAAATGGAGAAGCCATGCTCTCTCAGCCAGGCGGAGCAGTCCACGCCGTCATTGAACTCCACAATGGGGATCCGGAAGGCGGCGCCCATGCTGCCCTTCACCACCTTGGGATGGGAAAGGCGGGCACGGCGGTTGCACACTAAAACCGCATCCACGTTGGCGCCGTCGCAGGTACGGACAATGGTGCCGATATTGCCGGGGATCTCCAGACCGTCCAGCACCACCACACAGGCATTCTCCGGTAGGTTGAGATCGTCCGGATGCCGCACGGGGAAGCGGCAGATGGAGAGGAGGCCGTCGGGCTTGTCCCGCTCACTGAAGCGGTCAAAGGTCTTTGCGGAGACCACATAGATCTCGTCCACCAGTGTGGCGAAATGGCGCACCAGCGCCTCGGACTCCGGGGTGTAGATATACTCCGGGCAGATCACAAAGGACACTACCGGGAGATCGGTCATCACGGCTTTATTGTGTGCCCAGATCCCCTCGATGACGAAGAGCTTCTCAGGATTGGGCTTGGAGTTTGCAATCAGATTACGCACACGGTTTACCACACCGTGCTGCAGACCCACTTCGCGGATCTTGGGCTTCAATTCGGCTAAAATCTCGGGATTCATAGAAAAACCTCATTCATATCCAGATATCTTTTATATCTTACCATGAAGGCGGGGAAAAAACAAGGAAAAGTGGAAAACTGTTTCCGTTCATATATTGAAAGAGAAAATGTTGTCGATTCTTTCGGAATTGAAATCTGCGATAAAATGTGTTACAGTGAGACAAAGGAAGCGCAAGAATATGGTGAGGTGCTCGATGCAAAAACTGTTATTGATTATGGGAGATTTGGCAGCAGGAAAATCCACTTTTGCAAGAATGTTGTCTGAAAGATATGATGTAAATGTGTTTTTCAAGGATTCCATCAAAGAGGTACTGGGAGACACAATTGGGTTTACCAACAGAGAAGAAAATAAGAAATTATCAGGTGCAACAATGGAACTGATGTTCTTTATTTTTTCGGAATTTGGGAAGTTAAAGAAAAATCTGATTTTGGAATCCAATTTCCATACTGCAGAATTAGAAAGAATGCATGAAATTGCGCTGGAACACGATTATGAAGTGCTTACGCTTGTACTTCGCGGGAATGTTGAGATTCTACATAAGAGATATTTGAATCGGATGTATCATGAAAACAGACATCCGGTACATTTAAGTACAACGATTGATGTTTTCGAGGACTTTAAGAGTTGTATTGAGTCTTTGAGAAGTGAGCAGATACCGGGCAGAACATTATCGATTCAGGCCGATAATTTTGCATATCAAACCAATGAAGAGATTTTGTCAAAGATAGATGCGTTTATGCGTGATTGATGGAAGGAACAACTTTGATTATAAAAAGGTTCGCCCCGGAGTTTCTCCGGGGCGAATCTTTTTTAGTCTACCATCTTAATGCGGATTGCCATGTACTGGCGGCTGGGGAGATCAATATCGAAGCGGCCGCGGAAGATGCCGCGGTTTTCGATGGTCATGTTCCAGGTATCGATAACCTCCACCTGATAGTCGTGCTCGTCGTCATAATAGAAGCGCTTATAGGACGGACGGGTGTAACCGAAGTAGAGGAGACGATAGGTGTTGGGGGCGAAGGCTACCTTGGAGGCGGCAGTGAGGTATTCGCCGCAGGGATCGAGACCGATGTAGGGAGACTCGTTTAAGATCTGCTGCAGGAATTTCAGACGGGGACCGGACTCGCCATGCAGCTCGCCGCCGTGGGACCACCAGAGGATGTTATCCGGGTGCATATAGGTTTCGCCGTGGCCGCCGTAAGCGCCCATGAGCGTGACTTCCCAGAATCGGCGCACCATTTCTTCCGCGGTGATGTTGCCCCAGCCATGCTCGATGTTGCCCTCATAGCGCATTTCATCCACCACGATGGGCTTCCGGTACATCTCGCGCCAGTCGGGTAAAAGCTCCAGCGGCTTCTTGTCCTGCAGTTGGATGCAGGCATGGGTGATCCAGGGTTTATTGTAGTCGTAGAAGTTGAAGGCATTATGGATGGAGCGCAGGTGATGATAGGGATCCTTTTTGCAGAGGATATGGGCATAGCGCTCCCAGTCTGCCATGGTCTTTTTCCGCACGAACTCAAATTCGTTGGCAAGGCTCCACCACACGTTGCGGTAGGCGGCGAAGCGGGCGATGACATAGTTCCAGTAAAGGTCGTCGCTCTCGGCGTCCATCTCGCTGAATCCCCAGCGATCGTAGGGATGCATGATGATCAGGTCGGCCTCGATGCCCATGTCCCGGAGATCACGGATGCGGTTTTCAAAGAGGCGGAAGTGCTCCGGATTGAAGCGCTTGAAATCCCATTTGTTTTCGGGATTGGAGGGGAGATAGGTGCCGAAGTTATCCCGGTTGAGGCCGGAATTGTCGCAGGGCGTGCCTTCATAGGGGAAGGTGATGGGATCGCGGAAGTTATAGTCATAGTGCTTCGGGAACACGCAGAAGCGAATCTTGTTAAAATAGCCCTTGGAAAGCTCTTCCAGGGTCTTTTCCTGCAGTTCCTGGGGCTGGTGCGTCCAGACGTAACAGGTGGTGCCCACGGGATAATAGGGCGTGCCGTCCTCATAGGCGAAGTGGAAGGTGTTGGCCACGCGCACCGGGCCGTGATTGTTCGCGGACGCAGGCGTGACGGTGAAATTGCCGGTATACTCCTCGTCGGAGAAGCTGCCGAACACCCGGAAGGTATAGTCCCCCTCGATGGACGGCATGAAGCGCACGCGGTAAATGCCGTCGCCGTCATAGAAACCGTCGGTCTCCACGCGCTCCTGCGCGCTCTGGAACACACCGCGGATAGAATAATCCACGAAGGGATTGCCGTCTGCACGGCCGGAAACGGTTACTTCAAAAACATCCCATTTTTCAACGGAAGCTGCATACTGAAACATGAAGAAATCCTCCTGTGATCGATTCACTTTATTATACCGGGCGGGGAAAGTGCTTGGCAAGCAGCGCGGCAGGAAATGGAGATATTTGCATGGTTTTCCCTGTTTTTTGGAAAATGTTTTCTTAAAATATTGGTTTTGTCTTGTGAATCCGGGGAAAATGCGGTATGATACAAAAAGAAGGCTCTGACTATCGAAAAGGAGGAATAAAGGATGGTTCCTTTCAAACTCAGTGCATTTGCGGATGAGGCGGATCCCCACAGCGCGGGACAGATTCAGGCATTGACCGAAAACGGGATTCCCTATATCGAACTCCGTGGTCTTGAGACCGGCTCCGCCATTCAGTTATCGGACAAAGGCGCCCGGGAATTGAAGGCGCGCTTTGACGCCGCCGGGATTGCCGTGTGGTCCATGGGCTCTCCCATTGGCAAGATTGGCATTACGGATCCCTTCCTGCCCCATCTGGAGCAGTTCCGCCGTACCTTGGAATTAGGACAGATTTTCGGCGCCAAGTGCGTGCGGATGTTCAGCTTCTATCTGCCGAAGGGGGACGAGGATCGCCCGAAATACCGGGATCAGGTGTTGGAACGCCTGAGCATTCTGGTGGAAGAGGCGAAGGGCAGCGGCATGGTGCTCTGTCACGAAAACGAAAAAGGCATTTACGGCGAGAAAGCGCCGGAGTGCCTGGATCTTCTGCAGTCCGTGCCGGGACTGCGGGCGGTGTTTGATCCCGCGAATTTCATCCAGGCCGGTCAGGAGACGCTGTCTGCCTGGGAGATGCTCGCGCCCTATGTGGAATATATGCATATCAAGGATGCCCTTGCCGACGGCAAGGTGGTGGCGCCCGGCCGCGGCATCGGTCATGTGCCGGAGATTGTGGAGAAATTCGGCGCCCAGGGCGGCGAAGTGCTCTCCATCGAGCCGCATCTGGCCATCTTCGCCGGCCTTTCCCAGCTGGAGCGGGAACAGCGCAGCATCAAGGAAGACATCTATCCCTCCAAGCGTGCGGCCTTTGATGTGGCGGTGAATGCCCTGAAGGCGATCATCGCACAGTAAGGAGGCGGCGGTATGCAGATCGGCGCACAGCTTTACACGGTTCGGGCTTTTACGCAGACCTTGCCCGATTTTGCGGAAACACTGAAAAAAGTAGCGGAGATCGGATATCGCACCGTCCAGGTGTCGGCCACCTGTGCCTTTGAGGCGGAATGGCTGAGAGAACAGCTTCGGGCAAACGGGCTCTCCTGCGTGCTGACCCATACGCCGGGACCCCGGCTCACCGGGGAGACGGAGGCCGTCATTGCCGAGCATCGGCTCTTTGATTGTCCGCATATCGGCCTCGGCATGGCGCCCAACTGCCTGAGCGATGATGACTGGTACGGCGCGTTTTTGCGGGACTATCTGCCGGTGGCGAAAACGATCGCCGCCTCTGGCCTGCGGTTTATGTACCACAATCATAATGTGGAATTTGCCCGCACGGGCCGGGGACGCGAGATCTGGCTGGAGCGCATCCTCTCGGATTTTGTACCGGAAGAACTGGGCCTGACGCTTGATACCTATTGGGTGCAGGCGGGCGGCGGCGATCCGGTGTGGTGGCTGCGCCAGCTGCAGGGCAGAGTGCCCTGTATTCATCTGAAGGATATGGCCTTTGCCCCGGGCAACGGTCTTGCGGGGATCCGCATGGCTCCGGTATATGAGGGCAATATGAATTTTGACGCCATTCTGGCAGCCGCAGAGGATGCCGGTACGGAATATGCACTGGTGGAGCAGGACGAGTGCTATGGCGAGGATCCCTTCGCCTGTCTTGCCCGCAGTTATGAGAATTTGAAGGCGAAAGGCCTTAGATAAGGGAGGAATCGGTATGGATCAGGTCAGACTCGGTATCATTGGTATCGGCAACATGGGTTCCGGTCATTGCCGGAACATTCTGGAGGGCAAGTGCCCGGATGTGAAACTGGCGGCAATCGCCGACATTGCGGAGGAACGCCGCACGTTTGCCAAAGAAAATTATCCCACGGACGTGGCGATTTTCTCCGACGGTATGGAACTGCTGGACAGCGGTCTCGTGGACGCCGTCATCGTGGCAGTGCCGCATTATGAGCATCCCAAGTATGTGATGGCAGCACTTTCGCGCGGCATTCATGCCATGAGCGAAAAGCCCGCCGGCGTGTACACCAAGCAGGTGCGGGAGATGAACGAGGCAGCGGCTCAGTCCGACGCCATCTTCGCCATGATGTTCAACCAGCGCACCGATCACATCTATCGCAAGATGAAGGAAATCGTGGAATCCGGCGAGCTGGGCGAGATCCGCCGCACCAGTCTCATCATCACCAACTGGTATCGCCCCCAGGCCTATTACGATTCCGGCGCCTGGCGCGCCACCTGGGCCGGCGAGGGCGGCGGCGTGCTTTTGAACCAGTGCCCGCATAACCTGGACTACTGGCAGTGGATCTGCGGCATGCCCAAAAAGGTGCAGGCCTTCATGAGCTTTGGTAAGTATCATGACATCGAGGTGGAGGACGACGTCACCGCCTATGTGGAATACCCGAACGGTGCCACCGGCACCTTCGTCACCACCACCGGCGACTGCGCCGGCACCAACCGCTTTGAGATCAACTTTGACCAGGGCAAGCTGGTCAGTGAAAACGGAAAGCTTTATATGTGGAAGGCAGAGTGCAGCGAGCAGGAGTGGTCGAAGAACTGCACCATTCCCTTCGGCGCACCGAAGCTTACTATGACCGAGGTGGAGACCGACGGCAAGAGCGAGCAGCATGTGGGTGTGCTGAATGCCTTCGCCGGTGCGATCCTGCGCGGCGAGCCTCTGGTGGCAAGAGGCGAGGAAGGCATCAACGGTCTGACGCTCTCCAATGCCATGCATCTCTCCGCCTGGCTGGGCAAACCCGTGGAGCTGCCCTTTGACGAGGATCTCTACTATGAAGAACTGAAAAAGCGCATCGCCACCTCCCGCCTGAAGGATCATGTGGTGGCGGCTGTAGCAGATCTGGCAGATACCTATAATACGAAATAAAGGAGAACGAAGATGATTCGGTTCAATCATTTCAATTTTAATGTGTTTGATCTGGAAAGAAGCCTGAAGTTCTATGACGAGGCTCTGGGTCTGAAGCCTGTGCGGGAGATCAAGCCCGCCGACGGCTCCTTCCACATTGTCTATCTGGGCGACGGCATCAGCGATTTCACTCTGGAGCTGACCTATATGACCGATCGTACGGAACCCTATGACCTGGGCGAGCAGGAATATCATCTGGCGTTCGTCACTGATGAGTTTGAAGAGCTCCATAAAAAGCACGAGGCCATGGGCGCCATCTGCTTTGAAAATCCCGGCATGGGCATTTATTTCCTGGAAGATCCCGACGGCTATTGGATCGAGATCGTGCCGGTTCGGAAATAATCCCCACAGGAGAAACTGATCTGCGCCCTTACTTGACATTTGTCAGGTAAGGGCGTATAATTTTTTACAGCGTGTATTAAAAGGAGCGTAGATGAGTATGGATACTTGCAATCACGATTGCGCAAATTGCGGTACTCCCTGCGAGGAACAGCAGATCCCCGTGGAAGAATGTACCCATGATTGCAGCACCTGTTCCGCAAACTGTGCCTCCCGCGGCAGCAGTCCGGAAGATTTCAGAGTTCAGCTGCATGAAATGTCCAGTGTGAAGAAAGTAATTGGTGTCGTCAGCGGTAAGGGCGGCGTTGGTAAGAGCCTGGTCTCTGCCCTGATGGCAGTCACCATGATGCGTCGCGGTCACCGCACGGCCATTCTGGATGCAGACGTCACCGGTCCGTCCGTGCCGAATATGTTCGGTCTGAAGGGCGTGGCCTATGGCGACGAGCATGGCATCATTCCTGTTGCCACCAAGATGGGCATTGATGTGATTTCCTCCAACCTCCTCTTAGAGGATGCCGGTGCCCCCATTGTCTGGCGCGGCGCCATGATCGCCAATCTGGTCCAGCAGTTCTGGAGCCAGGTCATCTGGAAGGACGTGGACTTTATGTTCGTGGACATGCCTCCCGGAACCGGCGATGTGCCTCTGACGGTGTTCCAGTCCCTGCCTGTTGACGGCATTATCGTCGTCACCTCTCCCCAGGACATGGTCTCCATGATCGTGGGCAAGGCCGTGCGTATGGCAGAACTGATGAACATCCCGATCATCGGCATGGTGGAAAACATGAGCTATCTCACCTGCCCGGATTGCGGCAAGGAGATCCGTCCCTACGGCGACAGCCACATCGATTCCATTGCAGATGCACATGGTCTCAAGGTGCTGGCAAAGCTGCCCATCAACCCGGAATTCGCAAAGCTCTGCGACCAGGGTCTGGTGGAGCTCTTCGAGGGCGACTTCCTCGAGGCTGCGGCCGACGCTGTGGAACAGCTCTAAGTGCAAGAAAAGAACTCCCGAAGGAAGCTTCCTTCGGGAGTTTTCTGTTAGTTCAGGGCATATTTCAGTGCTTCCGCATTTTCTGCCATGACGTCGAGATAGGTGACGCGGCCGTATTCCTTCTGGGATACGTTGTGGAAGGAATGGAACAGGCGGATCGTGGCGCCGGTTTCCTCACTGATGATCTCCGGCAGAGTGGAGCTGGAATAGGGTACGCGGAACACCGTGGGGATCTCCTCCTCCCGGATCCGGTCGATCAGCCGGGCAACGGTATCCGCATCCGGCTCCGTATGAGAGGAACAGCCGGGGAAGGCCGCATAGCAGGTGAGCCCATAGGCCTCGGTGAAATACCGGGCGGGGAACCGGTCCGCGAACACAACGGTTTTCCGCGCCGCAGTGTCAACGATTTCCTGAATGGTCTGGTCCAGTTCCTGTAAGGCGTCCAGGAAGGTGTCCCTGTTTTTCTGATAGGTTTCGGCACCGGCGGGATCCAGTTCCGAGACCGTATCGCAGATCACTTCCGCAATCTTCATCACGTTTTCCGGGTCAAGCCAGACGTGCTCGTCCGGGCGCTCCTCGTGATCATGGGCCTCGTCGTGGTGCTCTTCCTCCTCATGCTCCTCCCAGAGAAGATCCGCACAGTCCATCATCCGGACGATCACCAGGTCGGGATTCTCCACACTGCCCAGCAGCTGATCTACCCATGCATCGCTTTCGCCGCCATTATAGAGGAACACGTCACAGGTTTCCAGATCGATGATGTTCTGGGGCGTGGGCTCATACTCATGGGGATCGATGCCGGGCCGGGTCAGCATATGCAGATGCTCCGTATTGCCTACGATGGCCCGGGCGAAGTCATAGGACGGATAACTGGAGGTCACAATACGCAGCTGCGTATCCTCCGCATCATGCGGCAGGGGATTCGCCCCACAGCCGGAAAGCAGGAGGCAGCAGATGAGCAGCAGCGGGATCAGGCGTTGGTTCATGGAAAACTCCTTTTTGAAAACAAAACTCAATTTCGTTTTCAAAAATACCACAAAGGTGGACATTTGTCAAGAACCGCCCTCAGCCCAAAAGTTCTCCAAGCCCCTCGCGGAGGTAATCCAGGTAGGTGTTGATGGTCTCCCAGTCCAGACGATCCGGATTCATACAGGGGGACTCCAGCGACGCGCTGCCCTGATACTGCACTTTTTTCAGATGGGCGAAGAACCGGGGATAGTCCACGTCGCCCCGTCCCGGCGCAGGGATGGGATAAAGGGCCTTCCAGTCCTTCAGGCCGCCGTGGTAGTCGCTGAGATGCAGATGCCGTACCGCGCCCTGCCAGAGGGCGTCTTCCGCGCATAAGTCCTCCAGTTCCTGATGAAACTGTGCGGGGCGGGTGTCAATGGTGAAGCCGAGGCCTGGCTCCATGCGCTGCAGCTCCCGGAAATGGGGCAGGGGAGAGCGCTCGGTACAGCAGCAGTTCTCGCCCAGCATATCAAGGCCGTATCCCGCCGCGATTTCCCGCAGCCGCAGCACCCGCTCATAAAGCCGCGCCGCGTATTTGTCAGAGTCCGGGATGCCCCAGATATGAGTCACCACTTTCCCGGCACCCAGTCCCGCGGCGGTCTCCAGATTCCGCTGCCACTTGTCCACACAAGCGGAAAACGCATCATCGGGCAGGGAACTGATGTCGTCGCCCACGCTTTTGTCCGCGTGAAAGACCGGGAAGCGCAGACCGCTGCCCACAAGTTCCCGCACCATTTCCGCCTCCTTGCCATACCACATGGGGAACATCATGTATTCAAATCCGTCACAGTGCAGACGGTGTCCATATTCGGTCAGAAGATGATAATTGCCGCCGTTCATACGGCCCAGGAATACACCGGTAGAGCAATAAAGTTCCATAAAAACCTCGATTCGTGCATGTATTTGTCAGAAATTTATTATACGCCGAAAAAAGCGGGAATGCAAGCGCGCATGTTGGTGCTTCTGTCCTTGACAAACAAATGTTCTCTCTGTATAATAGGGATGACAGAAAAGAGGGAGGGGAGAAGTATGCCCAAATTCGAGGTAGTCAGTCAGTACGCGCCCGCGGGCGACCAGCCCAAGGCCATCGACGCACTGGCGGCAGGCGTTGAGATGGGACTGGATGAACAGACACTTCTGGGCGTCACCGGTTCCGGTAAGACCTATACCATTGCAAAGCTCATCGAACGGGTGCAGCGCCCCACGCTGGTGCTTGCCCATAATAAAACGCTTGCTTCCCAGCTCTGTTCGGAGTTTCGGGAGCTCTTTCCTCACAATGCGGTGGAATACTTCGTATCCTACTACGATTATTACCAGCCGGAGGCATATATTCCCACCACGGATACCTATATCGAAAAGGACTCTGCCATCAATGACGAGATCGACCGTCTGCGTCACTCTGCCACCAGCGCGCTTTTTGAGCGGCGGGACGTGATCATCGTCGCCTCGGTGTCCTGTATTTACTCTCTGGGTGATCCGGCGGAGTACACGACTCTGGGTATTTCCATGCGTCCCGGCATGGCCTATGGCCGGGACAATCTCTTAAAGAAACTTACCGCCATTCAGTATGAGCGGAATGATATGAACTTCGTCCGTAATACCTTCCGGGTGCGGGGCGATACTGTGGAGATCTTCCCGGCCTATTCCACCCAGGTGGGAATCCGCGTGGAATTCTTCGGGGACGAGATTGACCGCATCAGCGAGTTCAACACGCTCACCGGTAAGGTGGAGCGCCGCCTGAACCATCAGATCCTGTTCCCTGCCTCTCACTATGTGTCCTCTCCGGAAAAACTGGAGGGCGCCATTCAGGAGATCCAAGCGGAACTGGCCCAGCGGGAGCAGTGGTTCCGGGAGAACGACAAGCTCATCGAGGCCCAGCGCATCCATGAGCGCACCATGTACGACTGTGAAATGCTGGGAGAGATCGGCTTCTGCTCCGGTATTGAGAACTATTCCCGGGTGATTTCCGGCCGGGAACCGGGCAGCGCGCCCTATACCCTCATCGATTATTTCCCCAAGGATTTCCTTCTGGTGGTGGACGAGTCTCATGTGACTCTGCCCCAGGTGCGGGGCATGTATGCCGGCGACCACGCCCGCAAAAAGTCCCTGATCGACTATGGCTTCCGCCTGCCCAGCGCCTTTGATAACCGGCCCCTGAGCTTTGACGAATTCGAGGAAAAGATCGGCCAGGTGGTGTATGTCAGCGCTACCCCCGGCGATTATGAGGTGGAGCGTTCCGGCCAGATCGTGGAGCAGGTGATCCGCCCCACGGGACTTGTGGATCCCGAGGTGATCGTGCGGCCTGTAGAGACCCAGATCGACGACCTCATCGGCGAACTGAATGCCTGTATCGCCCGCAGCAGCCGCGCCCTGGTGACGACGCTGACGGTGAAAACCACCGAGGATCTCACGGCGTACTTGGGCAACGTGGGCATCAAAGCCAAATATATCAACCATGAAATCGAAACCATAGAGCGCATGAAGCTGATCCGCGAACTGAGAATGGGCGAGATCGATGTGCTGGTGGGTGTCAACCTGCTGCGAGAGGGTCTTGATATGCCGGAGGTGGATCTGGTGGCGATTCTGGATGCCGACCGGGAGGGCTTCCTCCGTTCCGGCCGCTCGCTGATCCAGATCATCGGCCGTGCCGCCCGTAACGCCAACGGCCGTGTGCTGATGTACGCAGACACCATCACCGACTCCATGCGCTATGCCATAGATGAGACCAATCGCCGCAGAGAACTCCAGATGGCCTATAACGAGGCCCACGGCATCATTCCGCAGACTATTAAGAAGGATGTATACGATCTCATCGAGATCACCGCATCGGATGAAGAGGACGAAAAGCCGAAGCGCCAGATGACGCCGCGTGAGCGCGGTCTGCTCATTGAAAAGCTGCGCCGGAATATGAAAAACGCCGCCAAGATGCTGGAATTCGAATACGCCGCCCAGCTGCGTGACCGTATCGCGGAACTGGAGCGGGAGCAGGCAGGCGTCAGCGTAAAATCAACGAGAAATCGGGAGAGACAGCAATGATGGAGAAAATTCGCATCAAGGGTGCGAGAGAACATAATCTGAAAAATGTGGATGTGGAGATCCCCCGCGATAAACTGGTGGTGATCACGGGTC
>SVLW01000003.1 GCA_015067705.1 Oscillospiraceae bacterium | reverse complement strand
CGCCCGAGAAAACATGGGCAAAATGGTGTTCGGCATGATACTCAGTGTCTGCTGCGTGGTGTTCAACATCATCAGTCCCATCCTCTATGCCATGATCATCGATGACGTCATCGATGGCGGGCAGACGAGTCTTTTGGGACCGCTGTGTGTCGGCTGTATTGCCTGTGCGGTGCTTTTTGTGATTTGCACCTATTCGTCCCAGTTTTTACTGGAACTGGGCTCTCAGAACACGGAACGTGATCTGAGAAAGCAGCTTTATGCAAAGCTGCAGAAGATGGATCAGAACTACTATGGCGCCAACCGTACCGGCGACCTGATGATGAAGCTCACCGGCGACCTGGACTGGGTGCGTCACTTCACCATTTTCCTGATCCCGCAGTCCATCACCAACTTCCTGACCTTTGCGGCGACTCTGATCGTCTTTTTGATCTATAACTGGAAGCTGGCGCTGATGGCGCTGCTCTTCACGCCTTTTACCGTGTTTCTGACGGTGAAGGTGCGCCGCCATATGCGTCCCGCCCACGACCGGGTGCGCGAATGCGTGTCTCAGCTCAATACCACCGTCCAGGAGAATATCTCCGGCAACCGCGTGGTCAAGGCCTTTGTCCGCGAGGACTATGAGATGGAGCGCTTTGAAGAGAAGAACCTGGCCTTCCGGGATGCATCCATCAATACTGTCCGTACCTGGCAGCGCTATGCCCCGATTCTGGACGGTTTCTCCAACTGCCTGAACGTGGTGCTTCTGCTCTTCGGCGGCATCTTCTGTATCACCGGCGAGATGACCCTGGGCGACCTGAGCCTTTTCATGTCCATGTCCTGGGCGCTGTCCGGCCCCATGAACATGATCGGTACCGTCATCAATGACTACCAGCGCTTCCTGGCCTCCGCCGAGAAGATCATGACCATCTACTTCGCAAAGCCGGAGATCGAGAATCCTGCCCGCGCCTATCGTCCGACGGCGCCCCGCGGCGATATCGAATTCCGCAATGTGGAGTATAAGTACCCCACCAGCAAGGGTCCCGTGCTGCAGGATATCAACCTGAAGGCAAAGGCGGGCCAGACCATCGGCATCATGGGCCCCACCGGCTGCGGCAAGACCACGCTGGTGTCCATGATTTCCCGCTTTATGGACGCCACCGCCGGCACCGTGTATGTGGACGGCGTGGATGTCCGTCAGTATGACTTAAACGCCCTGCGCGGCATCATCGGTATGAGTATGCAGGACGTGTTCCTGTTCTCCGAGACCATTGACGCCAACATCTCCTACGGTAATCCCGATATGGAAGAGGCGCAGGTCATCGAGTGCGCCGTGGACGCAGACGCGGACGGCTTTATCCGCCGCACGCCGGACGGCTATGACACTGTCATTGGTGAGCGCGGCGTGGGTCTGTCCGGCGGCCAGAAGCAGAGAATCGCACTGGCCCGTGCGCTGGCCTATGACACGCCCATCCTGATCCTGGACGACACCACCTCCGCCGTCGATATGGACACCGAGGCCTATATCCAGGAGCATCTGCGCGCCCGCAAGAAGAAAGCCACCACCCTCATCGTTGCCCAGCGTATTTCCTCTGTGCGTGATGCGGACTGCATCTACATTCTGGAAAACGGCCGGATCTCTGAGTGCGGCACCCATGAGGAACTGCTTGCAAAACGTGGCTATTACTACAGTGTTTACTGCCTGCAGAACGGTATCACCGAGGAAGGGGGTGCAGTCTGATGGATGCCCGCAAAAAGCGTAATAAATTCAATGTGGACGAGGAACTGGATTCTCCGTTTGACTCAACCCATCTGAAACGATCCTTTAAGTACATCAAGCGCTATGGCAAACAGCTGATCTTTGCGCTCTTCCTCAGCGTGGTCTCCACGCTTTTAAGCCTGATCACGCCCCAGTTCACCGGTATGGCGGTGGATAACCTGATCCCGAACGGCAATATCAAGGGATTGTGGCTCATGGCCGGCGCCTTTGTGGTGATCGTGGCCGCCATTATTCTGATCAACCGCTGGCGTATCCTCATCACCAACCGCGTGGGTCAGACCATCATCTCCGAGATCCGTCATGACCTCTTTGAGCATCTGCAGAAGCTTCCCTTTGATTATTACGACTCCCGTCCCCACGGCAAGATTCTCACCCGCGTGGTGAACTACGTCAATGCCGTGGCCGACTTCCTCTCAAACGGCGTCGTCAATATCATTCTGGAAACCTTCAGCTTGCTGGCGATCATCGTCTTTATGTTCATCACCAGCCCGAAGCTGACGCTTCTGACCCTGGCCACCATGCCGCTCTTCGTGGGCTTTATGTTCCTCATCAAGTCCCCCCAGCGCCGCGCACGCCAGAAGCTCTCCAACAAGAACTCCAACATCAACGCCTATCTCCATGAGTCCATCAACGGTATGAAGGTCACCCAGAGCTTTGACCGTGAGGCCATGAACTATGAGATCTACGGCGGTCTGGCACAGGATGTGCGGAATGCCTGGATGCGCGCCGTCATGCTGGGCGGCACCATCTGGCCGGTGATCTCGCTTCTGTCCAACACCGTAAAGCTTGGCATTTATTATTCCGCCGCCGCCAATATCTTTGCGGATATCTCCCTTGGTACCATCCTCACCTTTATCGGCTATGTTTTCCGCTTCTGGATGCCGATTCAGATGCTGGGTAACCTGTATAACAACCTCATCAACACCACGGCCTATCTGGAGCGTATCTTCCAGGTGCTGGATGAGCCGGTATCCATCGACGACCACGAGGGCGCATACGCACTGCCCCAGATCTCCGGCCGCGTGGAATTCCGCGACGTCACCTTTGCCTATGAAGCCGGCAACAACGTGCTGGAGCATCTGAATCTGGTGGCGGAGCCCGGCGAGAGCATCGCGCTTGTCGGCCCCACCGGCGCCGGCAAGAGCACGGTCATCTCCCTGCTTGCCCGCTTCTATGACATTCAGGAGGGCTCCATCACCATCGATGGCCACTCCATCTATGACGTCACCATTTCCTCCCTGCGTTCCCAGATGGGTATGATGCTGCAGGATACCTTCCTCTTCACCGGCACCATCATGGACAACATCCGTTATGGCCGTCTGGACGCCACCGACGAGGAGGTCTATGCCGCGGCGAAGGCCGTTCACGCGGACGACTTCATCCGCCAGATGCCCGACGGCTATCAGACCGAGGTGCGCGAGCGTGGTTCCTCCCTGTCTGCCGGTCAGCGCCAGCTCATCAGTTTTGCCCGTACCCTGCTGGCTGACCCGCGGATCCTGATCCTGGACGAAGCCACCTCTGCCATCGACACCAAGACCGAGCTTTTGGTGCAGCAGGGTCTGAACGCCCTTCTGAAGGGCCGCACGTCCTTCATCATCGCCCACCGTCTTTCCACCATCAAGAACTGCCGCATCCTCTATGTGGCGGATAAGCAGATCGTGGAAAACGGCACCCATGACGAGCTCATTGCCCAGAAGGGCAGATACTATGAGCTCTATACGTCCCAGATGGACTAAGGCAACGCGCCTTACCGGAACACCCGCAGGATTCCCTGCGGGTGTTTTTTTGCCGCTGATGCGGGGGACTTGAGATTTTTCGCGGGATTTGGTATACTATCCTCACTTGTGATTGCTTTTCGGAGGAAGTTTATGAATAAACCGGAACTTTTGGCTCCTGCGGGAGATCTGGAATGTTTGGAGACGGCGCTGCACTTCGGGGCGGACGCGGTGTATCTGGGCGGCCCGAAGCTGCAGCTCAGGGCGGCAGGCGTGGGCTTCACCATGGAGCGCCTGGCCACGGCGGTGGAGACGGCGCACCGCATGGGCAAAAAGGTCTATGTGACCGTGAACTGCTATGCCTATAACAGCGAGATCCCCGAGATCGCGCCTTATGCCAGAGAACTTCAGGCCATCGGCGTGGATGCGGTGATCGTGTCGGATATCGGCGTCATCGCGGAGATCAAACGGGCGGTGCCGGAGCTGCCGGTGCACGTCAGCACCCAGGCCAACTGCCAGAACTATGCCTCCGCCATGGTGTACCGCGATCTGGGTGCGTCCCGGGTGGTATTGGCGCGGGAGATGAGTCTTTCGCAGATTGCAGAGCTCCGGGCGAAGGTGCCGGAGGATCTGGAACTGGAGGCCTTTGTGCATGGGGCCATGTGTATGTCCTATTCCGGCCGCTGCATGATCAGCGCCTACCTCGCCGGACGCAGCGGCAACCGGGGCGAATGCGCCCAGCCCTGCCGCTGGCAGTATGCCCTCATGGAGGAGACCCGCCCCGGCGAATATTTCCCGGTTCATGAGGACGGGGAGGGCATGACGATTTTAAGTTCCCGGGATCTCTGCGCCATCCGCTTCCTGGACCAGCTGCAGGACGCGGGGGTGTCGTCCTTCAAGATCGAGGGGCGCATGAAGTCGCCCTATTATGTGGCCACGGTGACGAATGCGTACCGGCAGGTGATGGATGCCCTGGCGCGGGGCGAGACACCGGATACGGACGCCGCCATGGCGGAGCTCTCCGCCGTGAGCCACCGGGACTTCACCCGGGGATTTTACTTTGGCGAGCTGCAGCACGAGACCGCCGCGGGGCCGGGATACCGGCAGGACTGCGTATTCGCGGGCGTGGTGAAGGACTATGACGCGGCGGAGGGCCGCATGGTGTTTGAACAGCGCAACCGGGTGTACACTGGGAACGAAGTGGAGATCCTCTCCCCCGGCGTGCCGGTGCGGCGTATGGTGATGGGGGAGATGACGGACAAAAACGGCGAAGCCACCCAGGACGCCCGCACGCCCGCGGCGCATTACGGCGCGGCGGTGCCCTTTGCGGTACAGCCCGGGGATATTCTCAGAATGAGAAAGGCATAAGAGCAGGATAACGGCGGTGTGTCATCACACCGCCGTATTTTGTCACCTTCGGCGGTTGCAAACGGGGGAGGGTCATGCTATACTGAATGCAGAAATCACTCCACAGGAGGACAAAGAATCATGGAATACGGCAAATCTATTTTTCTGACGAAACCCAATGATCCCGAGGCACTGGTCTTTACGCCAGAGGCATATGGCGCTTGCCCGGACGGCATCGGCGACAACACCGCGGCGCTGCAGCGCGCCATTGACGAACTGGTGGAAACCAAGTATCACGGCATTATCTATATCCCGGAGGGCACCTATCGCTTCTCCGACACCGTGCAGCTGTGGCGCGGCATCCGCCTCTTTGGCTACGGCGAAAAGCGCCCGCGCTTCATTCTGGCGGACAACACCCCCGGCTATGAAGGCCCGGCTCCCTATACCAAGTACATTCTCCACTTCCGCGACGCCACCCCGAAGCCCGAGTATCCCCTGCGCGACGCCCAGAACACCTCTTTCTACGGCGGCGTGCGGAATATCGACTTCGATCTGGGTCACGGCAATCCCGGCGCTGTGGCCTGCCGCTATCGCATTGCACAGCTCTGCTCTTTGGAGGACATGGACTTCTATGTGAACGACGCCTATGCCGCCGTTGAGATGGTGGGCAACGAGATTGAGCGCTGCCGCTTCTTCGGCGGTACCTACGGTATCGTCACCGGCGAGACCGTGCCCTACTGGCAGTTCTATCTGGGCGACTCCATTTTCGAGGGACAGCGCCGCGCCTGTATCTCTTCTTACCGCGCCGGTCTCACCATGGTGCGCGTCACGCTGAAGAATGCGCCCTACGGCGTCTATGTGCCCAATAAGGAGACGGACAACCATTATATCGAGGAGTTCGAGCGCCTTTACATGGAGGATTGCCGTCTTGACAATCTCTCCGCCGCCGGCGTCTGCATGAACATGACCCGCTATCCCCAGAACTGGCTCCATGCCCGCCGCGTGGTCTGCCGGGACACCGCCATGTTCTACGAGCCCTTTGGCTATCGCTTCAACCATCACATCATGGTGACCCCCATCACCTCCGAACTGCTGGTTTATGAGGTGAATATGGACATGGGTCTCAAGATCACGGTGCAGAACCAGGATAAGACCCGCCGCTTTGACCTCACGAAGGAGATCACCGAGGCAGAGTGGAGCGAGGCTCCGGCACCTGATTATGTGGAGATGCCCGCCCTTGCCGACTGCGTGAACATCCGCGAGCTGGGCGCTGTGGGCGACGGCGTGGCCGACGATACCGCAGTCTTTGAAAAAGCCATTGCGGAGTACGATAACATTTATGTGCCCATGGGCGCCTATCGTCTCACCCGCGGCATCACCCTGCGGGAAAAGACCGCCATTGTGGGTCTCCACTGCTTCTCCACCCGACTGCTCCTGGACGACGAGTGCCCGGGCTTTACCGATCGACTGAACCACAAGTCCCTTTTCACTGCTCCCAAGGGCGGCCACAACCACGTTTGCGGCATTAGCTTTGACGGCGGCCGCAATCCCGGTCTTGATACCGTGGACTGGATGGCAGAGCCGGATTCCATTCTGGAGGATGTGCTCTTCATCCATGGCCCCCATGCGGCTATGGGTCCCCGCAAGAACGTAGTGGGCGGCCAGTCCGTCCGCGGCAGAGTCCAGCGCAAGGGCCGTGACCGCGGCCACAGCATCTGGATCCATGACGGCGGCGCCGGTGTCTTCAAGAACATCTGGACGGCAGACGTCTGGGCCCAGGACGGCATTTACATCAGCGATACCGAGGCCCCCGGCAAGATGTATCTCATTTCCATCGAGCATCATCTCGACATGGAAGTGGTGATGGAGCGGGTCGCCAACTGGAAGATGATCGCCATCCAGACCGAAGAGGATCTGGGCAGCGAATACGCCAGCTCCATCCACTGCAAGGACTGCTTCGACATTGAGTTCGTGAACCTGTTCCAGTACCGCGTGCAGGCCATCGATATCCAGAACCCCTATGCGGGCTATGTGGAGAACTGCAAGAATCTCATGATCTGCGGCCAGCATATCTTCTCCATCGGCCCCACGCCCTTCACCAATGCCTGGCTGGTGGACGGCAAGACCGTGGTGGACGATCAGGAGATCGGCACCCTGGTGATTTCCTGCTGAGGGAATCTACGCATGAATTGACAGAAAGACCACCTGTTTGATCGAGCAGGCGGTCTTTTCTTGGAAAAACGGCTTCATTTTGGAAAAGCCGTTCCATTTTGGGAAAGACATGGTATAATGAAAAAAAGAACCCCGCGCAGACGGCGCCGGGAAAACCAGAGAATTCTAAGGAGTATCGTATGAATCCGTATGCATCCTTTTTTGGAAAGCCTGCCTGGGAGACCTTAGGTATTTCGTCTTCCGGCAGATTGCTGGCCCATTCCCCTTGGGCGGCCCCTGCCTCTGAGGCCGCGGCCCTGGCGGGGGAGGCCTCGCCCTATCGGCTGTCTTTAGACGGCGTGTGGAAGTTCCGCTGGCTGCCCACGCCGGAGGCGGTGACGCCCTTCTGGCAGGAGGATTTCCGGGACGCCGACTGGGACGATATCACCGTGCCGGGCAACTGGGAAGTACAGGGCTTTGGCAAGCCCATTTATACCAACACCCCCTTCCCCTGGAGCTATGAGAGCCGCGGACAGCACATCCTCTATCCCCATGGAGAGACCGAGGGCCGCGGCGTGCCGAACCAGCCCTATCTCCCCAAGGAAAACCCCACCGGCTGTTACCGCACCCGCTTCACCGTGCCGGAGGCCTTTGCCGGACGGGACGTGATCCTGCATCTGGGCGCGGTGGAGACCGCCTATTATGTCTGGGTGAACGGCAGCCCCGTGGGTTATGCCGAGGACAGCAAGCTCTATTCCGAATTTGATCTCACCCCTTATCTCCATGCAGGGGAGAATACCCTGGCTTTGCAGGTGATGCGCTATGCCACGGCCTCCTATATCGAAGATCAGGACTATTGGCATCTCTCCGGCATCACCCGTTCTGTGGAACTTCTGGCAAAGCCCCATCGCCGCATCGAGGATATGAAGCTGCGGGCGGAGTATGACCCGGTGTACGGCGGCGGTATGCTGGACGCCGACATCAAGGTGGCGCGTTTTGACGGCTATGCCGATGCGGAAGTGACGGTGACGATTTACGATGCGGCGGGCAATGCGCTGGCCACGGGCCGCGGAAAGCCCACTTTCTTTGCCCAGTATCGGGACGACGTAAAGCCCAATACCGGCGTGGCCCGTGTGCGTCTGAAACTTGAAAAGGTATCCCCCTGGTGCCCGGAATCCCCCGCCCTTTATACGGTGACGGCAGTATACCGGGACCGTGACGGCCGCGAACTGGACTGCGAAGCAGACCGCGTGGGCTTCAAGCATGTGGAAGTCCGGGACGGCGTGATCTATGTCAATGGCGCGCGTCTCATCATTCGCGGCGTGAACCGCCACGAGCACGAGGCCTATCACGGCCGCACCGTGTCCAGGGAATTCATGATCGAAGAGATCCGCCGGATGAAACAGCTTGGCATCAATGCGGTGCGTACCTGCCACTATCCGGACAGCCCCATGTGGTTTGATCTCTGCGACGAGCTGGGCCTTTTTACCATTTGTGAGTGCAATATCGAGAGCCACGGCGTGGAGGGTGAACTGACCCACGATCCGGCCTGGGGCACCACCATGCTGGAGCGGGTGATCCGGATGGTGCTGATCCATAAGAATCATGCGTCTATTTATTCCTGGTCTCTGGGCAACGAGTCCGGCACCGGCGCCAACCATGCCGCCATGTACGGATGGGTGAAGGAATATGATCCCAGCCGCCTGTGCCAGTATGAGGCGGGCAATCCCGGCGCCAATATCTCCGACGTGCGGGGCAATATGTACGCCACCATCGAGGACATCCTCCGTCTGCTCACCGATGAGCATGACACCCGCCCGGTGATCCTCGTGGAGTATCTCTATCAGATTGCCAATTCCGGCGGCGGAATGCAGCATTTCCAGGAGCTTCTACGCCGCTATGCCCGGTTCCAGGGCGGCTATATCTGGGACTGGCAGGACAAGTGCCTGGTGGCAAAGGATGAAAACGGGAATGACTTCTTCGCCTACGGCGGCGCCTTTGACGAGGATCTCACCGACTGGACCGCGCCGCACTTTATGACCAATAACGGCATCGTGCTGCCGGACCTCACCGTGAAGCCTGTGGGCTGGGAAGTGCGTCAGGCATACTGCCCCATCGGCATTACCACGGATGATCTGCTCCGGGGCGAGCCGATGTACCGCGGCTATCGCGTGAGGAACGAAGAAATCTATCGCGACAGCTCCGCCTATCTCCTGCGCGCCGCCATTCTGGAGGACGGCGTGGTGATCCGGGAGGAGGACTGCGACCTGCCGGTGCTGGCCGCGGGCGAGTATTATGATGTGACAGAGCTCCCTGCCTTTGAAAAGCAGGCGGGCAAGGAATATTTTGTGAATTTCTCGGTGATCCGCCGGGAAGAGACCTGGTTTGACCCGGCCGGTACGGTGCTGGGCGTGTACCAGTTCCCGCTGGGACGGGGCGCCAGATGCTGGCAGGCGGCACCCAAGGCCGCCCCGGTGGCAATCGCAGAGGATGACGCCGCCATTGCGGTCTCCGGCGAGCACTTCGGCGTGGTGTTTGAGAAGGCAAGCGGCCTGATCCGCTCCATGGATCGGGACGGCGTCTTCTATCTTGCGACGGATTCCGGCAGGGAGACCCTGTCCCGCCCGAGAGACGGTCTTTTCTGCCAGGAGGGCTGGGGACGGGCAAATCTCTGGGGTCACGCAGAACATCTGACGGCAGGCGTCCTGTCCATCACCGCTGTTCCGGCAGGGGAGCGGGCACTGGTGGAAGTGGTGCGCCGCGCAGAGAGCGACCTGGGGAATGTGAGCCTGATCCGCACCCGCTATCTCATCGACGGCAGCGGCCGGATGGAGGTCAGCGTGTCTCTTGATGTGGACACCGGCGCCTATGATGTGTCCCGTGCGGGCCTTGAATTTGTGATTCCCGCGGGCTTTGAGCGGCTGCGCTATTATGGCCGCGGCGAGAACGAGAACTACCGCGACCGCATCCTCTCGGCACCTATGGGCCTTTATACCTCCACGGTTGCGGCACAGCATTTTGCCTTCATTCCGCCCTCTGAGTGCGGCGGACATGAGGACACCCGCTGGCTGGAGCTGACGAACGAGGCGGGCCAGGGCATCCGGGTATCGACGCCCGGGGGCTTCCACTTTGACGTGCATCATAATACCATTGCGGAATACCGCCATGCGGACTATGACCATCTGCTGCCGCAGCACGGCGAGAGCTGGCTCCATATCGACGCCGCCCATGCGGGCATTGGCAGCAATATGGCGTGGAGCACCGTGCTGGCAGAGGGCGACCGCGTGAAGAGCGGTGTATATACCCTGGACTTTGTGATCGAGATCCTTTGATGGGAAAGGAAGAATACCTATGAGTACGGAATTTCTGATGCCCGGACGCGTCATCACCGGGCAGGGCGCGGTGCGCAGTGCCGCCGCCCAGATCGCCGCCTGCGGCAAGCGGGCGCTCATCGTCACGGATCCCGTGATCCGGAATCTGCCGGCCTTCCGGGAGCTGACGGCGGTGCTTGACGAAATCGGCGTAGCCTACGCCGTGTTCTCCGACGTCACCGGAGAGCCCACCGACCGCATGATCGATGCGGGCCTTGCGGCCTATCGCGGGGCGGACTGTGACTTCCTCATTGCCATCGGCGGCGGCAGCCCCATGGATTCCATGAAGGCCATTGCGGCCCTCACCGCCTGCGGCGGACGGCTGCGGGACTATATGGGGAAGGAAATCGCCGGGGACTTCCCCAAGATGATCGCCATCCCCACCACTGCCGGTACCGGCAGCGAGGCCACGAGATTCACCATCATCACGGACGTGGAAACCAACGTGAAGATGCTCTTAAAGGGCGAGCAGCTGATCCCGGACATGGCCATCATTGATCCCGCCTATTCCATGGGCGTGCCGCCGGCAGTTACTGCCGCCACGGGTCTGGACGCCCTGACCCACGCGGTGGAGTCCTATACCTCGAAGAAGGCACAGCCTCTGACGGACGCCATGGCGCTGTCCGCGGTGCGCCGGGTGTTCCGCTCTCTGCCTGCGGCCTTCTCAGACGGCAGCAATGCGGCGGCAAGAGAGGACATGGCCATCGCCGCCTTTGAGGCGGGCGTCGCCATCAATAATGCCTCCGTCACCATCGTCCATGGCATGAGCCGCCCCATCGGCGCCCTGTTCCATGTGGCCCACGGCCTGTCAAACGCCATGCTACTCTCACCCTGTATCGCCTTTGCAAAGTCCGGCGCGCTTGCCCGCTTTGCGGATCTGGGCCGCGTCATTGGCGTGGCCACCGCTGCCGACCGGGACGAGGATGCCGCCGACCGCTTTATCGAGGCACTGGCCGAGATCTGCCGCACCTGTAAGGTGCCCGGCGTGGTGGAATACGGCATTGATGCGGACGCGTTCCGCGCCGCTATCCCCAAGATGACCCACGACGCGCTGGCCAGCGGCAGTCCCGCCAACACCCAGCGGGAAGTCACCGCCGAGGACATTGCGGCCCTGTACGAAAGCCTGCTGTAAGAAATAAGAAACGCCCCGACATACTGCTGTCGGGGCGTTTTTTGCGCGTATTTTTGCGTTATCTGCCGCTTTGGAGGAGGATTTCTTCGGCTTCCCGGTTCCAGAGGCCGCTGTGGGCGGCGACGCTTTTCGCAAGGCGGGCAAATAAGGGATCGGTTTTGCCCAGCTCTGCAAAGTCGGCGATGGCAGTGAGCGGCAGGTTCGAGTGAGTGTAAATGAGCTTTTTGCCGCCGGGGATATGGGGCTGGTTCAGGGTGGTTTCGGCCACACAGGGCATGCCGCCGATGTGGGTGACCATGGAGGCGGGGGTGATGCGGCCCTCGGCCATCATGTCCAGCGACTCCTGCATATCGGCGGTGTTGCCGCCGGAGGTGCCCACCACATGATGGGCGCTGTAGTGTACGTCAAAGAAGTTGATGGAGGCGGAGAACGTGGTGTCCGCCGGGCCGGAGAAGAAGTTCAGGCAGCCGTCCTGGTTCAGCACCCGGTCGGCAAGCTCCACCAGGGGACGATCCGGGGCATAGACGATCACGTCGTCAAAGCCGCCGTCCGAGAGACGGAGCAGCTCTGCCTTGGTTTCCTCTGCGCTCATGCCGGCGTTGCAGAGATAGGTAAGGCGGATGCCCTGGCGGGCGGCCTCCTCCACGGTATAGATCGCTGCGGCGCGGGCCAGCCGGACGGGATCCTGATCCATGACGACCAGTGTGCCGGGGCGGCGGTCACAGTGCAGGGCATAGTCGATAGAGCCCAGACCCATGGGGCCTGCGGCGCCCAGAAGCGCCAGACGGCCGCCCTCCCGGATGCCCATCTCGTGGGTGTAGTGCAGGGGCTTTGTGTGATACATGGCGTGATAGGTGCCTACGATACAGCTCATGGGCTCCGATAACGAGCCACCGAAATAATCCGCGCCCCGATAGGTGAGGAGGCAGTTCTGCTCCATGACGCAGGCGGGGAGGATGATATATTCCGCGCTGCCGCCGATATAGGGGAAGGAATAGCCGGGAGTGAGATAGGGATCATCCGGCAGATTCAGAGCCACCTGTACGGTGAACTTCATGCCGGGGGCGTATTTCTCCTGCCAGCGCGCGCCCACTTCCAGAAGCTCGCCGCAGAATTCGTGCCCCACCATGGTGGGATGCTCCGCCACATCGTCCGGCACGCGCTTGTGGGCGGGGCCCAGAACCGCGGCCTTATAGGTGGACATACAGATGGAGTCCGTCACCACTTTTGCCAGGATTTCATCATCACCGATGGGCGGCAGCTCAATGGTCTCGAGACGCAGATCCCGCACCCCGTGCAGCCGCACTGCTTTTGTCAGCATAAAAGGAGTTCCTCCTATATGAGTCGTTTTCCTTGATTATACGCCGATTTTGCCGGTTTGCCAAGCTTTCCCGGGGAAAACGCAAAAAGTTCACGATTTCCCGGTGTAAAGATCCGCGGGAATATGGTATAATGAGAAAAATGAAATACTCCGACAGGCGGTGAGACAGAGATGAAACGACATATTCGGGACATATTCAAGGGCTTTGCGTACATTCTGCTCTATGTGGTGGGGCAGGAGATCGCGGTCTTTTTCCTGTCCTTTTATTTTTCCTTCCAGTCGGCCATGGAAAACCCCGATGCCATGAGCACGGAGGCGGGCATGATGCAGATGATGGAGGACGTGACCGCCCGCATCCTTGAGGCGCAGGGGCCGCTTCTTATGATCGCGTTCCTGATCACCATGCTGGTGCTTACGGTATTTTTCCGGGCCCGGGGCAAGCGCCTGCGGGAGGAAGTGTGGGCCATGCCGGTGCGGATCACGATGCTGTGGCCGGTGGTGCTCCTGGGGGCGTCGCTGGCGCTGGTCACCTGTTATCTGATCTCCGTGATCCCCTGGCCGGAGGAAATGCTTGCCACTTATGAGACGCTTTATGCCAACACGGTGGATACGTCCGTGCTGACCTTCTTTGTGACGGTGCTGTTTGCGCCGATTTTGGAGGAAGTGATCTTCCGCGGTCTGGCCTTCACCCGCTTCTGCCGGGTGATGCCGCCCATGGCGGCGCTCTTGCTCAGCGCCGTGATCTTCGGCGCGTTCCACGGGGCGCTGATCTGGATGATCTATGCCATCATCGGCGGCGCAGCCATGACGCTGGTTTATATGAAATACCGCTCCCTTTATGCGTCGATCCTCATGCACATGGTGTTCAATGTGGTGGGCGGATATCTGGTCACGCTGATCGTGACGCCCTCTGCGGCGGTGGATCTTCTGATCCTGGGCGCGGCGGCGGCGGTGCTGGCGGGCGTGAGCCTGTACCTCCTGCGTGTGCCTTATGAGAAGCTCGCCCCGAAGAAGAAGGGGGAAATCGTTGAATAAAATATAAGCCGGTCAACCGTGGTTGACCGGCTTTCCTTTATTCTTTGGATTCCGACAGCAGGATCCGGGGGAGGTTCCAATGGAAGTGGGTGGCGAGGACGCGGATCGTGATCACCACCGCCATGCCCAGGAGTGCGGCCAGGGTGTTTCGCCGGGTGAGGGTCCAGATCACCCAGTATAGCCCGCATCCGGCAAGGGAGGCCACGCCGTAGATGTGCTTTTTGAATACATAGGGGACTTCCCGGGACATGATATCTCGCAAAATGCCGCCGCCGATGCCGGTGGTCATGCCGAGAAACAGGCAGAGCACCCAGTTGCCCGGGAAGCTGGCCAGAGAGACCTCGGCGCCCACCATGGAGAAGGCGGCAAGACCCAGGGCGTCGAAATAATTATTGATCTGAGAAAGCCGCTCCTTCAGCACGGAGAACCGGGCACGGAAGATATAGACCGCCACAAAGGTGGCGAGTCCGGAGAAAAGTGCCAGGGCCAGATATTCCGGGTTCGTGAAGGCCCAGGGCGGGATACTGCCGATGATGAGATCCCGGATGACGCCGCCGCCCAGCGCCGTGATGACACTGAGGAACAAAACGCCGAAGAGATCAAGCCGCCGTTCAATGGCCAAAAGGGCTCCGGACACCGCAAAGGCAATGGTGCCGATGATCTCTGTGATACTGAAAAAAACGCCGGTAAAGTTCAAGGCAGAATCCTCCTCATGATTTCGTACACTACCAGTATACGCGGAATCGACAAAACTTGCAAGGGAAAAGCGACACCCCATCCGGGCGCGGATGGGGTGTTGTGGTTTAGTTTTCTTTCACGCGGGCGAAGATCTCGTTTAAGACGTCCTGGCGGCCCAGGGCCTTTACGGCGGAGAAGGGGATGATGCGAGGGACCTCAAGCGTCTCCCGCACCAGTGCTTCGCACTCAGCACGCTGGGAATTTTTCAGCTTGTCGGCCTTGTTGGCCACCACCACGAAGGGAATGCCCACCTGGCGGAAGACGCCCGCCATGGCCACGTCGTCGTCCGTGGGCTTGTGGCGGAGATCCACCACGAGGATGCCAAGCGCGATATCATGGCACTCGGCGAAATATTGGTTCATCATACGCCCCCAGCGCTCCCGTTCCTTCTGCCCCACCTGGGCAAAGCCGTAGCCGGGCAGGTCGGAGAAATAGAGCTTGCGGTCGATCGAGTAGAGATTGATATTGGCGGTCTTGCCGGGCATCGAACTGGTGCGGGCAAGACTTTTGCGGTTTAACAGGCAATTGATGATGGAGGACTTGCCCACGTTGGATCGTCCGGCAAAGACGATCTGGGGCAGGCCGTCCTTCGGCAGGCCGTCGAGACCTGCGGCGGAGCGGAGAAATTCCGCTTTCTGCAGATTGATCACGGCGTCACCTCAATTTCTGAGACTGGCCCGGCGGGAGGCGCGGGGCTTCGGCTCGGCCAGGGGATCCACCACGGGCTCGCACACCGGGGTGAGGGCGGGGAGCAGGGCCACGTCCAGCACCTGATCCATATGGGAAGCAGGCACGAAGTGCAGGCCCTCCCGCACGGCGGGGACGCAGTCCTCCAGATCCTTGCGGTTGGCCTCGGGGATCACCACGGTCTTCATGCCGGCGCGATAGGCCGCCATGGTCTTTTCACGGAGTCCGCCGATGGGCAGTACCCGGCCGCGGAGAGAGATCTCGCCGGTCATGGCCACGTCATGGCGCACTTCCCGGCCCGTCAGGGCGGAGACCAGAGCGGTGGCCATGGTGATGCCGGCGGAGGGGCCGTCCTTGGGGATGGCGCTCTCCGGGAAGTGGATGTGGATGTCGTTCTTTTTATAGAAATCGGGATCGATGCCGAGAATGGCGGCACGGCTGCGGATATAGGACAGGGCGGCATGGGCGGATTCCTTCATCACGTCGCCCAGATTGCCGGTGAGTTCCAGCTTGCCCTGGCCGTCCACCACATTGACCTCCACCTGCAGCATCTCGCCGCCTACCTGGGTCCAGGCAAGGCCGTTCACCACGCCCACTTCGTCTGCCTTGCTGACGTAGTCCGGCTGGAACACGGGGGCGCCCAGATAATCGGGCAGGTTTTTGGCGGTGACGGTGATGCGTTTACGCTCCGGCTCGTCCACGTACTGCTTGGCGGCACGGCGGCAGATCTTTGCCACCTCACGCTCCAGCTGGCGCACGCCGGACTCCCGGGTATAAAGGGCCGAGATGGCGGAATAGGCGCTGTCCTGGATGCGGAGCTGGGTCTTGCGGAGACCGTGGCGGGAAAGCTGGCGGGGGAAGAGATGATCCTTTGCGATGTGAAGCTTCTCTTCGTCGGTATAGCCGGGCATCTCGATGACCTCCATACGGTCGAGAAGCGGCCGCGGGATGGTGTCGGCGGTGTTGGCAGTGACGATGAAGAGCACATCGGAGAGATCGAAGGGCACCTCGATATAATGATCGCGGAAGGCGCGGTTCTGCTCGGGATCCAGCACCTCAAGAAGTGCCGCGGAGGGGTCGCCCCGGTAATCGCTGCCCAGCTTGTCCACCTCGTCCAAAAGCAGCAGGGCGTTGGCGCTGCCGGCATGGGACAGGGCGGTCATGATGCGGCCGGGCATGGCGCCGATATAGGTCTTGCGGTGGCCGCGGATATCGGCCTCATCCCGCACGCCGCCTAAGGACAGGCGGGCATACTTGCGGCCCAGTGCCTCGGCAATGGACACGCCCACGGAGGTTTTGCCCACGCCGGGCGGGCCGATGAGGCAGATGATCTGGCCCTTTAATTCGGGGTTCAGCTTTCGCACCGCCAGGAATTCCAGAATGCGCTCCTTCACCTTTTCCATGCCGTAGTGATCCCGATCGAGAATCTTCTGCGCGGCGGGCAGGTCGGCACGCTCCTCATCCCGGGTGTTCCAGGGGAGGGAAAGCACAGTGTCGAGATATGTATGGATCACGTTGCTCTCGGGAGAGGTGGGCTGCATCCGGGAGAGGCGCTTGACCTCCTTGAGAAGATGCTCCTCGCTCTTCTTATCAAGCTTCAGTTCCAAAATCCGCTCGCGGAAGCGGTCGTCGTCCTCTTCCTCGTCGTATTCGCCCAGTTCTTCCTCGATGGCGCGGATCTGTTCCCGCAGGAAATAATCCCGCTGGTTCTTGTCCATCTGGGTCTTCACCTTCTGGGAGATGCGCTGGCCGATCTGGAGGACGTCGATCTCCTCGGCAAGGAGGGAGATCATCTCCATGGTGCGGCGCATGGGATCCAGGATTTCGAGGATCTGCTGCTTCACCTGATAGCGGATATTGATGCTCTGGGCGATATAGTCGCAGAGATAGCCCAGATCGTCGGCGCCCAGCACGTTCATCACGACCTCCGGGGCCAGACGGGGGGCAAGCCCTGCGTAGGATTCAAAGGTCTCCTGCACCCGGCGGTAAAGCGCCTCGCTGCGGGCGCTGCCGATGGGGGCGGGAGTCGGGTCGATGAGCTCCACATCGGCGGACTTATAGGGCTCCGTGCCGGTGATGGCATGGAGGCGGGCGCGCTGATAGCCCTCCACCATGATGCGCACGTCGTTGCCAGGCAGACGGAGGATCTGGCGGACATGGGCCACGGTGCCGATCTCATAAAGCTCGTCCTGGGTGGGATTCTCGTCCTTGACTTCCCGCTGGGCGATTAAGAAGAGCGGCTCGTTGTGCCCCATGGCATACTCCGCCGCCCGGATGGAGCTCTCTCTGCCCAGATCAAAGTGCAGCACCATATCCGGATAGAGCACCAGACCGCGCAGAGGCAGCAGGGGCATGTTGGTCAAATGTTCTGTCATGTGGTATTCCTCAAAAAGTGGTCGATATGAAAAAGCAGAGGCCGCCGCGTTTCGGCGGCCTCTGGGTCGTTTTCAGGATGCAGTTATGGGTCAGATCGTGCCGGCGCTCTGCAGGGCGGGGTCGCGGCGCATGAGGGGCGGTTCTGTGCCCTCGACACTCTCGCGGGTCACGGTGATCCTGGTCACCGTGGGGTCAGAGGGTGCCTCGAACATGATCTCGCCCATGGCGCTCTCGATGATGGAGCGCAGGCCGCGGGCACCGGTGCCGCGCTCCACGGCACGGTCGGCAATGGCTTCGAGAGCCTCCCGCTCAAATTCCAGCTCGATACCGTCCAGGCGCAGAAGCTTCTGGTACTGCTTGACGAAGGAGTTCTTCGGCTCGGTCAGCACGTTCACCAGCATCTCCCGGTCGAGAGGCTCCAGCGTGGTGATCACGGGGAGACGGCCCACAAGTTCGGGGATGATGCCGTATTTCAGGATATCGTGGGGCTCGATGGCCTTTAAGATATCGCCGGCGCTCTTCTCCACCTTGGTGCGGATCTCGGCGCCAAAGCCCAGAGAGGACTTGTTGGTGCGGGCCTCGATGATCTTGTCAAGGCCGTCGAAGGCACCGCCGCAGATGAAGAGGATCTGGGACGTGTCGATCTGGATGAATTCCTGATGGGGATGCTTGCGGCCGCCGCCGGGGGGCACATTGGCCACGGTACCCTCGAGGATTTTCAGAAGTGCCTGCTGGACGCCTTCGCCGGAGACGTCACGGGTGATGGACACATTCTCGCTCTTGCGGGCGATCTTGTCGATCTCGTCGATATAGATGATGCCGCGCTGGGCGCGCTCCACGTCAAAGTCGGCGGCCTGAATGAGTCGCAGGAGGATGTTCTCCACGTCGTCGCCCACATAGCCGGCCTCTGTCAGGGTGGTGGCGTCGGCAATGGCGAAGGGTACATTCAGGACGCGCGCCAGAGTCTGGGCAAGGAAGGTCTTGCCGCAGCCGGTGGGGCCCAAAAGCAGGACATTGGATTTCTGGATCTCTACGCCGTCGTCCTCCCGGGGGGCGTAGAAAATGCGCTTATAGTGATTATAGACGGCAACGGAGAGGGCGATCTTGGCCCGGTCCTGGCCGATGACATATTCGTCCAAAACGGCCTTGATCTCCTTCGGGCGCATCAGTGTGGGCGGTGCGGCCTCGGAGTGGTGCGGATGACCGTGGGGGGCGGCGGCGCCGTCCTCCTCGCCCTCGTGGAGGATCTCCACGCACAGGCCGATGCACTCATCGCAGATATAGGCGCCGGGGCCCACAATGAGCCGCTGGACCTGATCCTGCCGTTTGCCGCAGAAACTGCACCGCAGATTCTTCTGGTCGTCGTTTTTTGCCATGACACACCTCAAATAGGGGAATATTGGCGGATTTTCCGCCGGTATGGAAACGCGGATCGAAAGCCCTGTGGGCCCGACCCGCATCTCCTGATCATTTCTGATTTATCGCTTGGTGATGACGCGGTCGATGAGGCCGTATTCCATGGCCTCCTGCGCGGTCATAAAGTTATCGCGCTCCGTGTCCAGCACGATCTGCTCATAGGGCTTTCCGGTCATTTCGGAGAGCAGGGTGTTCATCTTCTTTTTGATCCGGATGATGTGGTTTGCATGGATCTCGATATCGGATGCCTGGCCCTGCATGCCGCCCAGAGGCTGGTGGATCATGATCTCGGCATTGGGCAGCGCAAAGCGCTTGCCGGGGGTGCCGGCGGCCAGAAGGAATGCGCCCATGCTGGCTGCCATGCCCACGCAGATGGTGGAGACATC
This sequence comes from Oscillospiraceae bacterium, assembly GCA_015067705.1. Classification (GTDB taxonomy): domain Bacteria; phylum Bacillota; class Clostridia; order Oscillospirales; family QAMX01; genus Allobutyricicoccus. The sequence goes on along the minus strand of SVLW01000003.1, from coordinate 81,515 downwards.
GGGTTTGATATACTGCATGGTGTCATAGATCGCCATGCCGGCGCTGATGGAACCGCCGGGGCTGTTGATATAGAAGCTGATGTCGCGGTCGGGATCCTGGCTCTCCAGATAGAGAAGCTGGGCGACGACGAGGGACGCCGTCACGTCGTTGACTTCCTCGCTTAAGAAAATGATGCGGTCATTTAAGAGGCGGGAGAAAATGTCATACGAACGCTCGCCGCGGTTGGTCTGTTCGACTACCATAGGGACTAAACTCATGTGTGATCGCTCCTTTAATAGACAAAGTATGTATCGTGGTCCGGGTCACGAGCCATACAGGGTGGGTGTTTGCTGGGTGCTGCTTACTGAGCGGCAACTTCCTTTAAGAGGTTGATGACCTTCTCGGTGATGATGTCCTGCTTCACGGAAGCGGCGTTCAGATAGGTCTTGATCTGCTCAACCGTCATCTGCTCGGTGGCGAGCTTTTCATACTCGGCGTCCACTTCTTCCTCGGTGGCGTCAAAGCCCTCGAGCTTGGCAATGGCCTCAAGAGCCAGGCCGACCTTCACCTGCTGGACAGCACGGTCACGGAAGTTCTCGCGGAACTGCTCCATGGTGGTGCCGGTCATCTGCATATACTGCTCAAGACCGATGCCCTGCATGCTCATGCGATAGGCGAAGTCCTGCACCAGATTGTCGATGGTGTTATTGAACATGACCTCGGGGATCTCGTCCTTCACGAGCTCTGCGACCTTCTCAAAGATCTCAGACTCAAAGGCCTGCTCCACATGGGCCTCGTTGGCCTTTTCGAGGTTCTCACGGGTTTCCTTGCGCAGCTCTTCGATGGTGTCGTACTCGGAAACGTCCTTGGCGAACTCATCGTCGATCTCCGGCAGGATGGATTCCTTCACTTCGTGGAGAACGGTCTTGAAGACAGCTTCCTTACCGGCCAGCTCTTCGGAGTGGTACTCCTCGGGGAAGGTGACCTTCACGTCGAACTCGTCGCCGGCCTTGTGGCCGATGATCTGATCTTCAAAGCCCGGGATAAAGGTGCCGGAGCCCAGCTTCAGGTCATAGCCTTCTGCCTTGCCGCCGTCGAAGGGCACGCCGTCCACGGAGCCTTCGTAGTCGATGTTTGCCAGGTCGCCGGACTGGGCCTCGCGCTCCACGGTCTCGATGCGGGCGCTGCGCTCTGCCATGCGGCGGATCTCTTCCTCAACGGCCTCGTCGCCGATCTCATGCTGGTGCTTCTCGACGCGGATGTCCTTATAGCCGTCAACGGAAACCTCGGGACGGACGGTGACGGTGGCCTTGAAGGTGAAGCCGTCAGCGGACAGGTCCACGATGTCCAGTTCTGCCTGGTCAACCGGGATGATGCCTGCGGCCTCGATGGCTGCTTCATAAGCGGCCGGATAAGCCAGGTTCACGCCGTCCTCATAGAACACGGTGGCGCCGTACATCTTCTCGATCATCTTGCGGGGGGCCTTGCCCTTACGGAAGCCGGGGATCTGGATCTGGCCCACGTTCTTGCGGTAAGCCTGCTCAAGACCAGCCTCAAACTCTTCCTTGCTGACGCCGATTTCCAGTTCTACTGTATAACCATTGATTCTTTCGTTCTTCTTCAGTTCCATACTTCTTCCGCACCGCAGCTTCCTTTCAAATCGTGGCGGTGCGACTCCTTTCCGGTGGACTTCATAATGTGCAGATTTCTGCTAAATTTTATTATACAACATTTCTTTTGATTATGCCACTATTATTTTTCATTCATAACCAAAAAAGGCTGAAAATTCAGATAGTCGGCGGCGACCAGGCGATAGTCCACGCCGCCGTATTCGCCTTCCCAGGCTCTTTTGTGGCTCTGCCCGTGCAGATGCCCGTAATAGCAGGCCGTCACCCCGTATTCCGCCAGCATTTTCACAATGGCGGGACACTCGTACTTGCCGAAGATGGGCGGATAATGCATGAAGCAGTAGATGCGCTCTGCCCCCAGTTTGCGCGCGGCCTCGAGAGAGGTGCGCAGGCGGCCGACTTCGCGGTTCATGATCTTCTCGTCGTGGGCGCCGCCGGTCTCCTCCTCAAAGAACCATCCCCGGGTGCCGGCGATGGCGGCGTTTCCATAGCGGAAGGCATTGTTGTGGAGGAAATCGATGGTGGTGATCCCGTTTGCCTCAAAGAAGCGGCGCATTTTCGCCACGGTATCCCACCAGAGATCGTGGTTTCCCTTGGCAAGAAGCTTGCGTCCGGGGAGCCGGTCGAGAAACTGCAGATCCGGCAGGGCGCCGGGGAGATTCATGCCCCAGGAGAGATCCCCCGGGATCACCAGGAGATCGTCCTCCGAAAGACAGGAGAGAGACTCCTGCAGCTTTTCAAAATACCCGTTCCAGGCGCCGCCGAACACATCCATGGGTTTGTCGGTGCCAAGGGAGAGGTGGAGATCCGCCAGGGTATAAAGTGCCACAGGTCACGCTCCTTTCTGAACTGGTACAGGGGGATCAGAGGTCAAAGCTCCGGCAGAAGTCCACGGCGGCGGACTCCATGCGGTCTTTTTCGATCACCGTGTCAAAGCGCACGGCGCGGCCGCGGAGGGAGTCGAGGGGTGCCGGAACGGCGGAGCCGGTATGGTGCTGCAGCCGGTCGATGGCGTCAAAGCCGTCGGCATGGTCGCCGGTGAGGGCGGCCAGCACACCGTCGGAGAATTTATAGGCGGAGGCGGTGGAGGCGATGATGGTCTCGTATTCCGGTAAAATATCCCGGAGCACGCGCACCGCCACGGCCGTATGGGTATCGATGAGGCAGTGATTCTCTTCCCAGACGTCACGGATGGTGTCGGCGGTCATCTCGTCGTCACAGCAGCCGGAGAGGAACACGCTCTGGAGCTCTTCGAGTGCCTTGCCGGTGAGGGTGTAGGTGCCGGTTTCCTTCAGTTCCTGCATCTTTTCGGCCACATAGGCGGTATCGCCGTCGGTGAGGTAATAGAGCAGACGCTCTACATTGGAGGAAATGAGGATATCCATGGAGGGGGAGAGGGTGCGGTAGAAGGTGCGGCGGCGGTCATAAACGCCGGTCTTGATAAAGTCCGTCAGGACGTTGTTGGCGTTGGAGGCGCAGATCAGCTTCGAGAAGGGCATACCCATGCGGCGGGCAATATAGGCAGCCAGAATGTTGCCGAAGTTGCCGGTGGGCACGCAGACATTCACCTGCTGGCCCATGGAAATGTCGCCGCGCTTGCAAAGTTCCAGATACGACCAGATGTAATAAACGATCTGGGGAGCCAGACGGCCCCAGTTGATGGAGTTTGCGGAGGAGAGCATGATGCCGTTTGCGCCGATCTCGGCATTTGCATCCGCAGAGGCGAAGATGTTCTTCACGCCGGTCTGGCAGTCATCGAAATTGCCCTGGACGGCCCAGACGCGGACATTGCTGCCCTCCTGGGTTTCCATCTGCATGCGCTGGATCTCGCTGACGCCGCCGTCGGGGAAGTAGACGCCGATGCGGGTGCCCTCTACATCGCGGAAGCCCTCAAGAGCGGCCTTACCGGTGTCGCCGGAGGTGGCCACCAGAATGCACACGCCGCGTTCCTCGCCCAGCTTCTTTAAGGAAGCGGTAAGCAGGCGGGGCATGATCTGCAGCGCCATGTCCTTGAATGCGGAGGTCGGGCCGAAGTAGAGCTCTAAAAGATGCTCGCCGTCGTGGAGCTCCCGGAGGCCCACGGCCTCACGGCTGTCGGTGCCGGGACGCAGGAAGCGGCCGGAGTCATAGGCCAGACGCGCGTACTCCAAAAGCTCTTCCTTGGTAAAATCGGTCATGAAGCGGGCCAGCACGTCGGCTGCCAGCTCCGAATAGCTGAGGCTCTGCATCGCCACGAGATCCTCAAGGGTCAGTGCGGGGATCTCCGTGGGGGTGTAGAGACCGCCGTCCGGCGCGATGCCGGAGGCAATGGCCTTGGCAGAACTTGCTGCCAGGATGCTGCGGGTACTTGTGTAATTCATCCGTATTCCCACCTTATTCAGCCTGTCACCGCGGAGAATACGCGGTGCAGATTATTGTAGAAAAGGTCATGGATCAGGTCGTCGGAATATCCCAGGCGGGAGAGTTCCTCCCCGATCCGGCAGAGATCCTGTACGCCCCGGATGCCGGCGGGCAGACGGTCACAGCCGTCCAGATCGCCGCCCAGCGCGATATGCTTCGCGCCGCCCAGGGCCAGGAAATGTTCAATATGGCGCACTGCATCACAGATGGTGCAGGGGCCGTTTGATAAAAAGTCAGCGTATAAATTGAGACCGGCCACGCCGCCCGAGCGGCAGAGCGCCTGAAACTGCTGATCCGTCAGATTGCGGCTGTGGCCGCAGACGGCACGGGCATTGGAGTGGCTGGCGAGGAAGGGTTGTGTCGCCAGCTCCGCCACGTCCCAGAAGAGGGCGTCGGAGGCGTGGGACACATCGATCAGGATGCCCAGTTCCCCGGCCCGGCAGACAAAGTCCCGGCCTTTTGGGGTGAGGCCGCCGCCGGTCTTGTGACTGCCGCCGAGGGAGTTTTCGTAGTTCCAGGTCAGGGTCACGATGCGCACGCCCAGATCGTACACGTCCTCGGGGGAGAGACCGGAGAGCAGCTCGCCGCCCTCCACCGCGAGAATCGCGGCGGTCTTTCCCGCCCGGTGCGCCGCGGCGATGTCCGCGGCACTGCGGCAATGGGTGACGAGGTCGCGGTTTGCGTCCATCTCCCGGTGAAAGACCGAAAGGAGATGCCGGAAGGTCTCGGCGTTTTGCGCCGGATGCCGGGCTTCGCTGGCTTCTCCCAAGTCGGAGAAGAGCGTAAAGACCTGCACGGGATGTGCATAGCGGGAGAGCCGGAGAAGATCCAGATGGAGCGTGTTTTCCCGAAGGCCGCAGCCCCGGGCATCCAGCTCATAAATCGTGTCGCAGTGTGCGTCAAAAAGGGGGAGCATCTTTTGCCTCCTGTCCCGGTCAGAATGCGTTTTCGATATGGCGGATCCTGGCCGCATAAGATTCCCCCAGAACCGTATGCAGGGCCGTGCCGGTATAGACCTCGATCACGTCAAAGCGGGCATTGCGCTCGCCGAATTCCTGGAACCAGAAGAGGGCGGTCTTTCGCAGTTTGTCCTGTTTCGAGGGGCCCACGGCCTGGGCCGCGTCCGCAAAGGCGGCGTCCCGGCGGGTCTTTACCTCCACAAACACCGCGGTGTCGTCCTGCTCCGCCACGAGATCGATCTCGCCATAGCGGGAGCGGTAGTTCCGCATGAGGATCCGGTAGCCGTGCTCCTCTAAATAGCGGCTGGCCTCGGCCTCGCCATAGCGGCCGGTTTCCCCGGCCTTCACTTCTTCGCCTCCAGGCGGAAGCTGAAACGGTGCAGGGGGCAGGGGCCGTATTTTGCAAGCAGTTCATAATGAAGCGCCGTGGGATAGCCCTTGTGGCGCTGGAATTCATATTGGGGATAGTCACGCGCGGCCTCCAGCATAAAGCGGTCGCGCTCTACCTTGGCCAGGATGGAGGCGGCGGCGATGGAGGCGGACTTGGCATCGCCCTTGACGATGGTGCGGGTGGGGATCCCAAGTTTCGGATCCCGGTTGCCGTCCACGAATGCCATGGCGGGCTTGACGGGCAGGGCTTCCACCGCCCGGCGCATGGCCAGCATGGCGGCGGCCAGAATGTTGATCCGGTCGATCTCGCCCTGGTCGGCAGAGGCCACGGCATAGGCAATGGCGCGCTGGCGGATCACGTCATAAAGCCGGTCGCGCTGGCGCTCCGTGAGTTTTTTCGAGTCGTTGAGGCCGGGGATCTCCTCCCCGAAGGGCAGGATCACCGCGGCGGCATACACCGGGCCGGCCAGAGGGCCGCGCCCCGCTTCATCCACGCCGCAGATGAGAAAGTCTCCGGCGCCAAAGGCGGCCGTTTCTTCCCCGTATACTTCTGACTCAAACGTCCAGAGATTCAGGTTCTGTTCCATGCTGCTCCTCCGGCAGTTCCAGGGTGATGCGGCCCAGCTTGCCGCTGCGGTACTCGTCGATGAGGACGCGGGACATCCGCTCCGTATCGGCCTCGCCGCCGGAGATTAAGAAACCGCGGCGTCTGGCACAGGTCTGCAGATCTTCCCAGGCATCATCCGTGGGCTCCACGCCATAACGATTCTTTATGGTGTGAGGGGCCACACGGGCCAGGGTTTTCATGAGATTCCAAGCCAGGGTCTCCATATCCATGATCTCGTCCCGGACGGCGCCGGTGAAGGCCAGGAGGAGACCGATCTGTTCATCTTCAAATTTCGGCCAGAGGATGCCGGGCGTATCCAGAAGCAGGATGTTCTCGGAAACGGTGATCCACTGCTTGGTGCGGGTGACGCCGGGGCGATCCTCGGTTTTGGCGGATTTGCGGCCGGAGAGCCGGTTGATGAGCGAGGACTTGCCGACGTTCGGCACGCCCACGATCATGAGCTTCAGGGCGCGGTTCTGGCCCTTTGCCTCATAGCGCTCCAGCTTTTCGGAGAGCAGGGCCCGGGCGGCAGGCTCGAAGGAGCGGGTGCCCTGGCCGGACTTGCTGTCCGTTTCGATGACGCGGTACCCTTTGCCCTCGAAATAGGCGCGCCAGCGGGCCGTGGCGGCGGGATCGGCCTGGTCCACCCGGTTTAAGGCAATGAGGCGGGGCATACGCCCGGCGATTGCGTCAATGTCCGGATTGCGGCTGGCCATGGGGATGCGCGCGTCCACCACTTCACACACGGCGTCAACGCTTGAAAGCTCTGCCTCCAGCATCCGCCGGGTTTTTGTCATATGTCCGGGATACCACTGTATATTCATGAAATGCCTTTCTTTAGTCCGGTGTGCCGAAATCGGCAAGGGGCCAGATGCGCAGAAGCACCCGGCCAACAATATAGCGTTCGTCCACCGTGCCGCACAGATCACTGCGGCTGTCGGTAGAGCCGTTGCGGTTATCGCCCATCACGAAGATGTGCCCGTCCGGCACCGTGATGGGGCCTTCGAAATCGTCGCTCTTCCACATCTGCTCCCGGAGATAGGGCTCGTACTGGGGCTCGCCGTCGATATAGACGATGCCCTTTTCAAAGTCCATGTCCACGGTCTGGCCCTCGGTGGCGATGATGCGCTTCACGAAGGAATCCTTCATAAAGGTCTTTTTCGTCATCACCACGATGTCGCCGGCCTTCGGCTCATAGAAGAGATTGCTGACGATGAGGCCGTCGCCGTTATGGAGCGTGTGGATCATGCTGTCGCCGGATACGCCGATGGAGCGCACGAAAAAGGCAAACAGCACCACGATCAGGATCAGCGCCGTCACCAGTGCCTCCGACCAGTCAAAAAGCTCGCGCCGGAGATCCAGGGGCTTTTTTTCCTTCGGCGGCAGACGATCCTCCGGCGGGGTCTCCGCCGGGGCGGTCATGTCCGGTGCTTCCCCGACAGTCTCCTCCGGGGAGAGCGGCAGATCCCGGGAGCGTTCCTCGGGGGAGGCGCCCGTTCTTTCGTCCCGATTCATTCTGTTTTTCCTCCAAATGCAACAAAGGGAGGCTTCCGCCCCCCTCCAATGCTCAAACTCGTTTGAGTTAGATATCCTGTTTGACCTTTGCTGCCTTACCCACTCTGCCACGCAGATAGTAGAGCTTCGCACGACGAACCTTACCGCGGCGAATCACTTCGATCTTAGCAATGTTCGGGGAATGGAGCGGGAACGTCTTCTCGACGCCGATACCGGAAGCGATACGGCGCAGGGTGATGGTCTCGCTGATGCCGCCATGCTTTCTGGCGATCAGGGTGCCTTCAAAGAGCTGGATTCTCTCGCGAGTACCTTCCTTGATCTTATTGTGGATACGCAGGGTATCACCAATGTGAATCTCCGGAATCTCCTTGAGCTGGGACTGAGTCAGAGCCTTAATCAGATCCATGATGTTTTATCCTCCCTTCATTTCAGACATTCTTACCTGCGTCACGCGACTTACGGCAGAGGACTATCCTTCTCAGCTTCCGTCTCATTTTTATACCGACCGGCGGAACAATCGGTTTTGGTTGTACTTAGACCGCGCGCTGGACCTTACCGGAGCGCAGGCATCTGGTGCAGACGTAAACGTGCTTGGGAGCACCGTCCACAAGAGCCTTGACTCTCTTCACGTTCGGCTTGAAGGTGCGGTTAGTACGGATGTGCGAGTGCGACACGGTGATGCCAAAGGTAACGCCCTTGCCGCAGAACTGGCACTTTGCCATAGTGACACCTCCTACTAAAAGGGTTAAAACTTCTATTCTCCAAAACGGCGCCGGAGGCACCTCTTTGAGAACTTGATTTTCTGCCGGGGAAGGCCCGTCCCGTGACCGTTTCCGAAGAAAACAGCCTGACCGGCATACCCACAGCGCATACTATCATACCATAGCCTTCCGCAAAATGCAAGGGTTATTTCTTTGATTTTTCTCACAAAAATTCCGTTCGCCGGGGGTTTTCCTTTGCGGAAAACGGGTATTATATATAATGTAAGGGCGGCGCCCCGACAAAGGGCGGGACGCGGGTCCTTCGCCCCGGGCGGAAGGGGGCGCGGCGGGGGCGGAAAAAACCTGAAAATTTTTTGAAAAAATCTATTGACAAATGAGGAAGTCTTCGCTATAATAACACCTGTCGCTTGACGATGCGTGATTGTGTAAAGGTAGCACTACTGACTCTGGATCAGTCTGTCTGGGTTCGAATCCTAGTCACGCAGCCAAAACCGCGCATCCGTTTCGGTGCGCGGTTTTTTCACGCAATCAAAGACCCGACCGGGGAATCTATCGTTTTTTGGCAGTTCTCTCCCAAGAAAAGCCAGGAAAAAAACCGATATTCGGGCAGAAATAATGATTGACAAACGAATTTCCCTGCGCTATAATGCAAAGGTAGCGCTTTGTGAGGTGGAAAATGCGGCTGGATATTCTTCCGATTCGAAAAGCCGTCGGTGAAGCCGTATCGTTCGACTATATGCTGGCGCTTTCGGAGCTTGACCTTTATGGCGAGCGCCCGATTCCGGAGCCTGTGCATGTGTCAGGATTCGCCCAGAACCGTGCGGATGTCTATGAACTGCATATGGACGTGGAGTTTACCCTCCGTACGCGCTGTGCCCGCTGCCTGCGCGAGCTCGAGATCCCGCTTTCCTATCATGTGGAGCGTCCCATGGCGGACGAAGTGGAGAACGAGGACGAAAACGACGAGATCATCCTGCTGGAAAGTGGCGTGGTGGATCTTGACGAGATCGCAACGGAGACCATTGTGCTCGAAGCAGACATGAGTTATCTCTGCGACGAGGACTGCCCGGGACTTTGTCCCACCTGCGGCGCGGACCTGAACGAAGGTCCCTGCGGCTGCAATAAGCCTGTTGATGAGCGTTTCGCCGCCCTGGCGGAGCTTCTCGAAAAAGGCAAATAAGTTTTGATCCTATTTTAATGGATATATACCGCGAATAACCCCTTTTGAGATCTGCCAAGGAGGTGTCATACATGGCTGAGCCTAAAAGAAGAGTATCGAAGACCCGGAGAGATAAGCGCCGCAGCGCTCATTGGAAGCTCGCACTGCCGGGCATGGTGAAGTGCCCGAATTGCGGCCAGGCTGTTCTGTCTCACAGAATGTGCAAGGCTTGTGGTTACTACGGTGGCCGCGAAGTCGTGAAGGTTGCTGAGTCTGCAAAATAACTTCAAAGAAGGGGAAGGCTGTCTGCCTTCCCGTTTTTTGTGTTCGGAGTGCATTCCCCGGAGGATGCGGAAAGGAGCATGGGGCCGGATATGAAGATTCTGAGCGTAGAGCCGGGCGGCGCCGCCGCGCGGGCAAAGCTTCTGGCGGGAGATGAGATTCTCGCGGTCAACGGACATGAGATCCGGGACGTGATCGACCTGAAATATTATACCTATGAATCCCGGTTAAAGCTCCGCATTCTGCGGGCGGGAAAGGAACGCACCGTGCGGGTGAAAAAGCCCGAGGGGGACGAGCTGGGTCTGCAGTTTGAGGACTATCTCATGGACAGCGCCCGCCACTGTCAGAACAAGTGCGTCTTTTGTTTTATCGACCAGCTGCCGAAGGGCATGCGGGACACCCTGTATTTTAAGGATGACGACGTGCGGATGTCCTTCCTCATGGGCAACTACATCACTCTGACGAATCTGACGGACTATGATATTACCCGCATCCTGGAGATGCGCATCAGTCCCGTGAACGTCAGTGTCCAGGTGACGGATCCGGAGGCGAGAGTCCGGATGCTGAAAAACCCCAAGGCGGGGAAGTGCCTGGAGCTGATGCAGATGCTGGCGGCGCACTCCATCCGCATGAACTGCCAGATCGTTCTGTGCCCCGGCTTTAACGACGGGGAGCTTCTGGAAAAATCCCTGCGGGATCTCGTCGATCTGTTCCCGGCGGTGCCCAGCGTGTCCATCGTGCCGGTGGGCCTGTCCGATCACAGAGAGGGGCTTTGCCCCCTGCAGGCAGTGACGCCGGAAAAGGCGCGCGAGGTCATTGCCGTGGCGGACCGCTATGGCGAGGAGTGCCTGGAGCGCTTCGGCAGCCGCGTGATCTACTGCGCGGATGAGTTTTATCTGAAAGCGGGTCTGCCGATCCCGGACCCGGAGTATTACGAAGATTATCCCCAGATCGAAAACGGCGTGGGTCTCATGGCGTCCTTTGAGGACGAGGTGAGACAGGCCGCGGCACTGGTGCCGCGGGACGCCGAGATTCGTCCCTTTTCCATTGCCACCGGTGTCGCCGCCGCAGAATATATGCGGAAAATGGTTGATATCATTTTGGAAAAGTGCGATACTATACCTGAACATCCTGTTTACATGGTGGAGAACCGCTTCTTTGGTTCTCAGATCACCGTGGCCGGTCTTCTGACCGGGCAGGATCTGCTAAGAGCCCTGAAGGACAAGCCCCTGGGAGAGCGCGTGTTCATCACGGAATCCATGCTGAAATACGGCGAGGAGCTCTTCCTGGACGATATGACCGTGACGGAGTTATCTGCGGCGCTGGGCGTCCCGGTGATTCCGGTGCGCGTGAACGGCTTTGATTTCCGCGACGCACTGCTGGGCAAGTAACTTCAGGGCACACACAGAGGCATGAAACGGCGGCGATCCCCGCCGATGCCATGGATGGGAGAAAGGAGCGTCCGTATCCCGCGGACAAATACTATGGCAAAACCGATTGTGGCCATTGTTGGCCGACCCAATGTGGGCAAGTCCCTTCTTTTTAATCGTCTGACCGGACATAAGGTCTCCATCGTGGATGACCAGCCCGGCGTCACCCGTGACCGTATTTATGGCGAATGCCATTGGCGCGGCCGTGACTTCATCGTGGTGGATACCGGCGGTATCGAGCCCCACACCGGCGACGAAATGCTGAAATTCATGCGCCGTCAGGCGAATCTCGCCATCGACAGCGCCGACGTCATTATCTTTATTACCGATGTGAAGTCCGGCGTCACCGCCGCGGACGACGATGTGGCCGTGATGCTCCAGCGCTGCGGCAAGCCCATTGTCCTCTGCGTCAATAAGATCGACACCGTGGGTGAGCCGCCTGCGGATTTCTATGAGTTCTACGGCATGGGTCTCGGCGACCCCATCGCCCTTTCCGCCCTCCACGGCCACGGCACCGGCGATATGCTGGACGCCTGCTTCGAGCACTTCCCGGAGGAAGAGGAGGAGGACGAGGAGGACGACGCCATTAAGGTGGCCGTCATCGGCAAGCCCAACTCCGGCAAGAGCTCTCTTGTGAACTGCATTCTGGGCGAGGAGCGCGTCATCGTCTCCAACATCGCCGGCACCACCCGGGACGCCATCGACAGTTCCTTTGAAAACGAATACGGCAAGTATGTGATCATCGACACCGCCGGTATGCGCCGCAAGGCAAAGGTGGACGAGGATATTGAAAAATACAGCGTTATCCGCAGTCTCATGGCCATCGAGCGCTCTGACGTGTGCCTCATCATGATCGACGCCCAGGACGGCGTCACGGAGCAGGACACCAAGATCGCGGGTCTGGCCCATCAGAAGGGCAAGGCCTGTATCATCGTCATCAATAAGTGGGACCTCATCGAAAAAGACGATAAGACCATGGATAAGTTCGAGAAGCGCATCCGTCAGGATCTGGCCTATATGAACTATGCCCCCATCGTCTTTATCTCCGCGAAAACCGGCCAGCGGGTGGGCAATCTCTTCCAGATGATCAATAACGCCTATGAGATGAGCTCTCTGCGCGTCACCACCGGCGCTCTCAACGATGTGCTGCGGGATGCCGTCATGCGGGTCCAGCCGCCCACGGATCGCGGCCGCCGCCTGAAGGTCTATTATATCACCCAGACCGGCATTCGTCCGCCCCACTTCGTGCTGTTCTGCAACGATGCGGAGCTCTTCCACTTCTCCTATAAGCGCTATATCGAAAACAGCATCCGCAGCGTCTATGGCCTCACCGGCACGCCGGTGCGCATGACCATCCGCGAGCGGGACGACGACGAGAAATAATCTCCCGGAAGAAGGTGCAGTTTCATGTCATTTCCTATGATGCTTCTTTGTGCTGTCCTCTCTTATCTTCTGGGCAGTCTGAATTTCGGTATTATCATTACGAAGCTTTTCACCGGTACGGATCTGCGGAATTACGGCAGCGGCAATGCCGGCACCACCAATGCCTATCGTGTGCTGGGCCTGGGCCCCACGGTGTGGGTGATGCTGGGCGACGCGCTGAAGGGCGTGATCGCGGTGATCCTCTGCGGCCTGCTGGGCGGCGAAACCGGCAGTCTCTATGCTTTCCTCTTCGTGATCCTGGGTCATGTGTTCCCGCTCTTTTATGATTTCCGGGGCGGCAAGGGCATCCTGACGGCGGAGGCGATGGTGCTGGTGCTGGACTGGCGCATCGGATTGATCCTGTTGGGCATCTTCCTGGTGGTGGTGTTTGCCACCCGGTATGTGTCCCTGGGCTCCTGTCTTGCCGTGTCTACCTATCCGGTATGGGTGGCGATCTTCCATCCGGAGAATGATATCATGCTGTTCACCGGTCTCTTTGCCGCCGTGTGGATCGTGATCCTCCACAGAGAGAATATCAAGCGCCTCTTCAAAGGAACGGAGAATAAATTCACCCCCCGAAAGAGCGTGAAGCGCCAGGACAAAGCAGAATAAAAAAGAAGATCCCTCTCCCGCGAATCCGCCGGGGGAGGGATTTTTTGCGGCTTTATTTGACATATGCCGGTTTCTTGCGGTATAATACCATAGAATTGACCAAAGGAGGCGGCCATCATGCCGAGACCCCAGAAAAAAAGACGTGTCTGTGCCCTGCCGGAGATCCGGGGCTTTTCCCCGGAGGGGGTGCCCGCCCGGGGCGTGGTGGAGATGACCGTGGACGAATATGAGACCATCCGCCTGATGGATCTTCTGGGGCGCACCCAGGAGGACTGCGCCGTGCAGATGGGCGTGGCCCGCACCACGGTGCAGGCGGTGTACGGCTCCGCCCGGCGGAAGCTGGCGGAGGTGCTTGCAGAGGGCAAGCGACTGGAGATCCGGGGCGGAGAAGTGACCCTCTGTGAGGCGGCGGAGCGCTGCTGCGGCAAGAACTGCCGTCGGGAGAGCTGTGAGCGCGGCGTGTGCCGCCATGGCTGCCGGAGAAAACAGGCATAAGAAACTCCCGGCGAGGCAGGACGCTTCGCCGGGAGTTTTTTGCTGCGGGAGAATCAGTTGCACTTGCCGTGGCGGCATTCGTGGCCTTCACCGTGATGGTGACTGCCGCAGTCGTGGCTGCCGCAGTCGTGGCCGTGATCGTGGTCATGATGGTGATTGCAGACCGTGTTGGGATCGAAGGGGAGCGTGCCGGCGATGAGTGCGGCCACGGCCTCATCCGCGTCGCCCTTCACACCGGGATAGAGCGTGATGCCGGCGTCCTGGAGCGCGGTTCTGGCGCCGCCGCCGATGCCGCCGCAGATCAGGGCGTCCGCGCCCAGACGGCGCAGCACACCGGCCAGAGCGCCGTGACCCTGTCCATTTGTGACGGCAATACCGGACTTGACGATCCGGCCGTCCTCGATTTCATACACCTTAAAGGCAGAGGTGTGACCAAAATGCTGGAACACCTGTCCGTTTTCAAAAGTGACTGCTACTTTCATGGGATTCCCTCTTTTCTGTCATATGTCAATAACAGTATAGCAGATTCCCGCGGGAAGTCAAGGGGCGAAATTCCTTGAATGATCTGTGAACTTATTGCGCCGGGGTGGGATATTTCTTGACAAGCGGGGGGCTAACCGATAAAATAAGACTATTAAGGCGTGTGGATTTCCCCGCCGGATGATGAGGAGGGAGCCGTGCTTTGGCGAAGAAGCGCAAACTGATTTCCGTGATGGATGTATATGCCGTGGCCGCTGTCTGGGCGGTCTACAGCCTCTGTTTCCCCCTTTATCAGACGAAGCATTTCATCTGGGTGATCCTCCTGTCCCTTCTGGCCAAAAAGGCGGCAAAGAAGATCTGGAAGCCGAGATATGAGGAGCTTCCCCCCGCGCCGGAGAAGCCCCAGGTGGAGGAAGCCCCCGCCGAGGAGCCGAAGAAGCCCGAGGGCACCGGCAATGAGGAGCTGGATGCCTTCATTTTAGAGGGCCGCCGCGCGGTATCCGAGATGAACCGCTTAAACGACAATATCGCGGACGAGGAGATCTCCCGGCGGATCAGCCGCCTGACGGAGCTCACCGGCAAGATCTTTGCCCACGTCTCCGCCCATCCTCACAAGCTGACCCGGGCGAGAAAATTTGTGAATTACTATGTGCCCACCACCATCAAGATCCTCAATGCCTATGACCGCATGGGATCCCAGGGCGTTTCGGGCGAACATATCGGCAGCACCATGCGCAAGATCGAGGATATCCTGGACGCCGTGGTGGCCGCCTATGAGAAACAGTTGGACAGTCTCTTCAGCGAAGAGGCCATGGACATTTCCGCGGACATCACCGTACTGGAAGGCATGATGGAGCGGGAGGGCTTTTCCGGCCCGTCCTTTGACCTGAAAGGCTGAGCGAGAGAAAAGGAGAAGAGAAGATGGATCAGACTATCCCCGAACTGACTTTGACCCCGGATCTTTCCGAAACGAAACCTCTGGTGGCGGAAAAGGCCCCTGCCGCTCCCGCCGCCATCAACGAAGAAATGCTCTCGGAGGCAGAGCGCCGCGCCGTGGCGGAATTCGCGGACAAGCTGGATCTGACGGATAATCAGATGATCCTGCAGTACGGCGCCGCCGCCCAGAAGCATGTGGCCACCTTCTCCGAGGATGCCCTGCAGAGCGTGCGCACCAAGGATATGGGCGAGATCGGCGAGGCCCTGTCCGATCTGGTGGGCGAGCTCAAGGGCGTGGACATGACGGCCCCCAGGCGCGGCCTCTTCCGCCGGGCAAAGGACCAGATCACCACCCTGCGTGCCCAGTACGCCAAGGCGGAGACCAATGTGGACAAGATCGTGGCGGTGCTTGAGGAGCATCAGGTGACGCTTCTCAAGGACATTGCGCTTCTTGACCAGATGTATGAGCTGAATCTTAAGTATTATAAAGAACTGACCATGTACATCCTGGCGGGCAAAAAGAAGCTTCAGGAAGTGCGGGAGAATGAGGTGGCGGCCCTCCGGGCAAAGGCAGAGGCATCGGGCCTTCAGGAGGACGCACAGGCCTATAATGATCTTGCCAACCAGTGCAACCGCTTTGAAAAGAAGCTCCATGATCTGGAGCTGACCCGGATGGTGTCCATCCAGATGGGCCCCCAGACCCGGATGCTGCAGAATAACGACGCCCTGATGGTGGAGAAGATCCAGTCCTCTCTCGTCAACACCATCCCCCTCTGGAAGAGCCAGATGGTGCTGTCCCTGGGTCTTGAGCATTCCCGTGCTGCCACCGAGGCACAGAATGCCGTTACCAATATGACCAACGAACTCCTTAAGAAAAATGCCGAGATGCTGCGCATCGGCACCACGGAGGCTGCCCGGGAGGCGGAGCGCGCCATCGTGGATATCGAGACCCTGCAGGAGACCAATCAGAAGCTCATCGCCACTTTGGACGAGGTGGTGACCATCCAGAACGAGGGCGCCCAGCGCCGTCATGCGGCAGAGGCAGAGCTTGGCCGCATTGAAGGAGAACTGAAGCAGAAGCTTCTGGAACTGCGTGGCTAAAGAACAGAACAAACAACGGAAAGGAGGCCGGGTATGCTGAAAAATCGAAAAGTGGCGGTGATCATCTGTGTGATCGTGATCGCGTTGTCTATCTTAAGCGGTGCGCGGCGCTCACTTTCTGAGGTGATCCGGGAGACGGAGGACGCCTTCGTCTACGGCGTGGCCGGCGACGGCCAGAGCATCTATCACGATCTGGGCAGCCGGACACAGCTTGCCAATAATCTGGTGACGGTGGCGGAGCGGTATCTGGACGCGGAGGACGATGCCGTGTCCCGGGTGCGGGTGCTCTCGGCAAAGCTCCAGCGGGAGACCCGTCCGGAGAAATGCTATGACTTAAACGAGGAGCTCTCGGAGGCGGTCAGCGACTTGAACGCGGCGCTTCTCAACGCGTCACTCACAGAGACCGACGAGGACTATCGAAAAGGCATTCTGACGGACTTCACCTCCTATGCCTACACGATCCAGCACGACGGCTATAACGATCTGGTGCGGGCGTTAAACGAGGGAACGCTCAAAAAATTCCCGGCCAGACTGCTCAAACTGCTGACCCTGACGGGGAACGCGGAATACTACGGATAAGGACGAAACACTATGAAACTTTGGAACAGATTTGCGGCGCTGATGCTGGCGCTGACGCTGCTTTTCACCTGCGCGGCGGCGGCCACGGAAATGGAAGTGGTGGAGCCCACGGCGGCCTTTTATGTGGCGGACTATGCCAATGTGCTGTCTGACGAGACGGAAAATTATATTGTCAGCATGAACGATCGTCTCGAGGAACTCACCGGCGGCCAGATCGTGGTGGTCACCATGGAATTCCTGGGCGGCAAGGATATCGAGGACTATGCCTACAACCTCATGAACCAGTGGGGCATCGGCAGCGCCGAGCAGAATAACGGCGTGCTGCTGCTGCTGTCCGTTGGCGAGGCGGATTATTGGGCCATGGCGGGCAGCGGCATCTCTCTGGCGCTCACCGCAAACCTCCTGGGCGATTATCTCACCCAGTATCTGGAACAGGATTTTGCCGCCGGCAGCTATGACAGCGGCGTGACCAAGTTCTTTGACGCCACCCTCGGCTGGTTCGGCAACTTCTACGCGGTGGATATCACCGGTACGGGCGCCGCCTCCGGCACCCAGGGCGGCAGCGACGGTCTTCTGGATCCCGACGCCGGTCAGGACGACGGGAAGAAGGACGACTTTGCAGAAGAAAATAAGGGTCAGATTCAGAAGGGCAACCTGGTGGGTAAGATCGCCGGCGGCTTCCTGATCGGCATTGTGGTGCTGGCATTGGTGGTCTTCCTGGCCATTGCGATTCCCAGATCCATCTCCCTGCGCAAGCGCGGCTATCGCTACGGCGTGTTCCATCCGGCCTTCTGGAGCCAGAAGCCCCCGGCAAGACGTCCGGCCCCGGCTCCCCGGCCCGCATCTCCCGGCCCCCGTCCCGGCGGCATGGGCCGCATGGGCGGCGGTTCCGCCCCGGCCAATCCCGGCGTGCGTCCCGGCGGCTCCGGCCGTCAGGTCAGCTCCGGCCGCACCAGCTTCGGCGGCCGTCCCACGGCCCGCAGCTCCATGAGCTCCCGTCCTGCCTCCCGCACCAGATTGGGCGGCGGCGGCAGAACCCGCGGCGGCGGCGCAGGCAGAAGATAAGGTATCCATTCCGGGCGGACGGGAGGCATCCCCTCCGCCCGATTTTTTTCGATAAGGAGAACGACTGATGAAACTGATGATCGCGTCCGACCTGCATGGCTCGGCGCTTTATACCGGGGAACTGCTCTCCGCGTTTGCCCGCGAAGGGGCAGACCGACTGCTGCTCCTCGGGGACATTCTCTATCACGGCCCCCGCAACGATCTGCCGGAGGGCTATGCCCCCAAGGAAGTGATCGCCCAGCTCTCGGTCATGCGGGAGCGGATTTTCTGCGTCCGCGGCAACTGCGACACGGAAGTGGACCAGATGGTGCTGCCCTTCCCGATTCTGGCGGACTATGCGGTGATCCCCGTGGGCGCGCGGCTCATTTATGCTACCCATGGCCATGTTTATCACACCAAATCCCTCCCGCCGCTGCAGCCGGGGGACATCCTGCTCCACGGCCACACCCACATCCCGGCCTGGGAGCCCTTTGGCCAGGGGAATCTCTACTGTAATCCCGGCTCCGTCTCCATCCCCAAGGAGGGAAGCCGGCGGAGTTATCTGCTCCTGGAGGACGCTGTCCTGCGTTGGTGCACGCTCTCCGGCGAGGAGTATCACCGGGAAACCCTGTAACAGAGTAAAAGACCGTTTTTCTGCCGGATCATCCGGTGAAAAAACGGTCTTTTTGCGCCTTATCGCAGGGCGGCACGGACGGCGGAGAGGAGACGGTTCGCGTC
The DNA here is from genome assembly GCA_015067705.1 of Oscillospiraceae bacterium. Classification (GTDB taxonomy): domain Bacteria; phylum Bacillota; class Clostridia; order Oscillospirales; family QAMX01; genus Allobutyricicoccus. Next base: position 63,036 of record SVLW01000003.1, on the reverse strand, counting down.
GGAGAGCTTCGTGAAAGCGCCGGGGGAGAGGCGGACGGTGCCGCCGGGATAGGTGCCCGCGGTGAGGTGGGCCAGCGGCGCACAGTGCAGTCCCGCCCGCACGGCAATGCCCGCGGAGGACAGCCGCTCTGCCATGGTCTCCGCCGGAAGATCCCGGCAGGTGAAGGACAATACCCCTGTCTGCAGGGCGGGATCCCGACTGAGGAATACCTGCACGCCGGGCAGGCGGCGCAGCTCCTCCCCCAGATAGCGGGTGAGCTGCCGCTCCCGGCCCAGGATGGCGGCCTCGCCCTCCCGCCGGACAAAGCGCACGCCCTCGAGAAGGCCCGCGATGCCCGCCACATTGTGGGTGCCGCTTTCAAAGCGGTCGGGATCAAAACCGGGCTGGGACAGGGAGGCGGAGTCGCTGCCGGTGCCGCCCTCGATGAGGGTGCGGCAGGGCCGCTGGCCCAGATGCAGCATCACGCCGGTGCCCTGGGGGCCGTAAAGACCCTTGTGCCCCGGCATGCAGATGAATTCCGTGGCGCGGAGCCGTTCTGCCGAGAGGGGCAGCATTCCGGCGGACTGGGACGCATCGATCACGAGGGGCAGACCCAGCTCCCACGCCAGATCGTCAAGCGCCTCCACCGGGGCGATCTGGCCGAAGACATTGGAGACGTGGCAGCAGATGAGAAGCTCCGTGTCCGGGCGCACCGCCCGGCGGAAGGCGGAGAGGAGCTCTTCCGGCTGGAAGAGGGGAGAGGCGGCGGCCGTGAACGTGACGCCCTGACGCGCCAGGGCGGAGAGGGGACGCACCACCGCATTGTGCTCATAGCCGGAGATCACGGCGTGGCCGTCCGTCATGAGGCCCTTGATGGCCATGTTGAGGGCCACGGTGGCGTTATAGGTGAAGATCACCTTTTGGGGGTCGGGGACGTGGAAGAGGGCGGCGATGGCCTCCCGGCAGTCATAGACCCGGGAGGCGGCGGCCTCCGCCGCGGCATAGCCGCCCCGCCCCACGGAGGCACAGCTCTGCATGGCCTCCCGCATGGCGGGATAGACGCCGGGCGGCTTTTGATAGGAAGTGGCTGCGTTGTCAAAGAAAATCATGGTGTCATCCTTTATAAGAGTCATATACGCCCCGGGGATCCAGCTGCCAGTGGGAGAGAAGCGACTGCACCGTGGGAAGAAAGCGGCGGTCGAACTTGATGCCGTGGGCGCAGGGACTGCCGGTGAGCGCGGCGGGCGGCCGCACGGGAATCGCCGGGATGCCGTTTTCCGAAAGTCCCCGCACCGCCCGCTGGGCGGCACTGGTGGAACGGAGCACTATCATACAATCATACAAAGTTTGTTCCTGCCTTTCTGTCGAAACGCGCAGGACGGGCAAGGCCAGCCGCGCTTTCTTTTTCAGTATATGCGGCAAGGTCCCGCCCTGTGCAGAAAAAGCTTAACGACCGGGAAGGTTGACGGGGGACGGGGCGGCGGGTATAATGAGAGTGGACGCCGGGCATCTCCCGGATTTCTGCGGAGGCAAATCATGCGAAAATTACGTTTTTCCCAGACCCAGATCATTGCGCTGGGCTTTTTCTTGATCATCGCCCTGGGCACGCTGCTTTTGATGCTGCCCATCTCGACCCGAAACGGGGAGGGCGCCACCTTCCGGGAGGCACTCTTCACCGCCACCTCCTCCTCCTGCGTCACGGGCCTTGTTTTGCAGGATACCTACAGCTATTGGACGGGCTTTGGCCAGGTGGTGCTCCTGCTTTTGATCCAGTTGGGCGGTCTCGGCTTTATGACCATTGCCACGCTCTTCGCCATGCTGATGCGGCGGAAGATCGGCATCCGGGAGCGGGAGCTTTTATCCGAGAGCATCAATTCCACCCACATCGGCGGCATCGTGCGCCTGACGAAAAAGATCATGATCGGCACGGCCATCTTCGAGGGCGCGGGCGCCGTGGCGCTTTCCTTCCGCTTTATTCCGGACTTTGGCTTCTGGAAAGGACTCTGGACGGCGGTTTTCACGTCGGTGTCTGCCTTCTGCAATGCGGGCTTTGACCTGATGGGCCGCTTGACGCCCTATGCGTCCCTGTCGCCCTATGCGGACGATATCCTGGTGAACGTGACGGTGATGCTTTTAATCGTCATCGGCGGCATCGGTTTCCTCGTGTGGGACGATCTCTCCCGCAAGGGTCTGCGCATCTCCCGGTATCAACTGCATACCAAGATCGTACTTACGGTGACTTTCGCGCTGATCTTCTTCGGCGCGGCGGCGTTCTTCCTGCTGGAGCGGCGCTGGGCCGCGGACATGAGCTGGACCGAGCGGATCCTCACCTCTTTCTTTGACGCCATTACCCCCCGCACCGCGGGCTTTAACACCACGGACACCGGCGCGCTCACCGACGCGTCCAAGCTTCTCACCTGCATCCTCATGTTCATCGGCGGCAGCCCCGGCTCCACCGCCGGCGGTATCAAGACCACCACGCTGGCGGTCTTACTGGTCTATGGCTTTTCCTATATCCGGCAGAAGCCGGCTTTTGGCATGTTCGGCAGACGCCTGGAGGTGGGCTCGCTTCAGAAGGCCGCCACGGTGTTTTTCACGAATCTTTTGCTGATGCTGCTCTCGGCGATTGTGATCGCGGGGATGCACCATGAGATCCCCCTTGCGGATATCCTCTTTGAATGCAGCTCCGCCATTGGTACGGCGGGCATGACCACGGGTATCACGAGAGAGCTCCTGCCGGCGGCGCAGTATCTGCTGGTGCTTTTGATGTACTGCGGCAGAGTCGGCAGTCTCTCCTTCGCAACGGCCCTTTCCACCCGCCGCCGCAGACCCAAAGTGATGGATCCGGTGGAAAAAATTACGATAGGATAGGAGTATTCCAATGAAATCATTTCTTTTGATCGGTATCGGGCGCTTCGCCCATTATCTCTGCCGGGAGCTGGCCGCACTGGGCAATGAGATCGTCATCGCGGATGTGGACGAGACCCGCATGGATGACCTTCTGGATCTCGTCGTGGCGGCAAAGATCGGCGACTGCACCCGGAAAGAGGTGCTTGCCACCTTTGGCGTGAACAATTTCGACGCCTGTTTCGTCTGTATGGGCAGTAATTTCCAGAACAGTCTCCAGGTGACGGATCTTTTGAAGGAGATGGGCGCCCGCCGGGTGGTGAGCCGCGCCACCACGGATATTCATGCCAAGTTCCTCCGCCGCGCCGGCGCGGATGAGGTGGTGTTCCCCGACCGGGATATGTCCGAGCGCATCGCCGTGCGCGCCAGCAACGACAATGTTTTTGATTATTTCGAGCTCTCCGACGAGATCGTGATCTATGAGATCGCCGTGCCTCATCGCTGGATCGGTAAAACGGTCGCGGAGGTGGACGTGCGGCGCAAGTATAACGTGAATATCCTGGCCTTCCAGAAAAATGGCCGCACCCATGCCCTCAACTCCCCGAACCACGTCTTCGTGGACGACGAGCACCTGATGGTGCTGGGTACGAGAGAGGACCTGGACAGGTTAGTATAAAAAAGAACCCTTCGGGGTTCTTTTTTATAGTTGAGAGTTGAGAGTGGACAGTTGAAAATTGCGGTGTCGGCCGCGCCGACGGGATGATATCCGCTGGGCACAAAAAAGGCTTCCCCTTGAGGGGTAGCGAAGCGGCGGCGTGGGAGTGAATGACATGCCAGTGGCATGTCAGAGCCACGCCGTGACCGAGCCGCAGCGAGACGCTGTCGCCGAAGGCGACTGATGAGGTGGCCGACAAGTCAGATCACAGGTATTGCATCCTCAAACATTCTTCTGATCCCGGGGCCACCTCATCCGTCACGGCTTCGCCGTGCCACCTTCCCCTCAAGGGGAAGGCATTTTTACTTGCAAACTTCCCGGAAACTTGCTATAGTTTAGATGGCAGAAACTGACTTTTTCTTATGGAGGAACTTTTATGAAAACGCATGGCGAGATTGCCAAACAGCTTTTCTTTGACGGATATAACTGCGCCCAGTCGGTGTTCTGTGCCTTCTGTGATGTGCATGGGATGTCGATGGAGGATGCGGCGCGGCTGTCGTCTTCTTTTGGCGGCGGTATGGGACGGCTGCGCGAGGTGTGCGGCGCGCTGTCCGGGATCTTTATGGTGATCGGCCACCTCTACGGCGGCTATGCCCCCACCGATCACGAGGCCAAGGTGGCGCATTATACCATGATCCAGGATCTGGCCGCCCGGTTCCGGGCAAAGTATGACACCATCCTCTGCCGGGATATCCTGGGTCTGCCGGAAGGCCCCAGCATCCCCGTGCCGGAGGCACACACCCCGGAATATCTGGCCACCCGCCCCTGCCCCGGCTGTGTCCAGGCCGCGGCGGACATTCTGGATGAATTTTTGCGCGAACAGCAGGCATAACGAAAAAAGAACATTTTGAAATATTGAAAAGGAGAATGTGATCATGAAAGCAGTTGTGATTGGTGCAACCGGTCATACCGGTACGTATCTGGTGCCCCGTCTGGTACGGCAGGGCTTTGACGTGGTGGCAGTGTCCCGCGGCCTGTCCCAGCCCTATACTCATGTGGGCGAGTGGAACGAAGTGGAGCGCGTGGTGCTGGACCGCACGGAAGAGGAAAAGGCCGGTACCTTCGGAAAGAAGATCGCGGCCATGAATGCCGACGTGGTGGTGGATCTCATCAGCTATAGCGTCGAGAGCACGAAGTCCACCGTGGCGGCCCTCAAAAACACGAACCTGTCCCATTATCTCTTCGCCTCCTCCATCTGGGAGCATGGCGCAAACACCACTGTCCCCATGGACGAGGATATGCCCCGCCATCCCATTTGCAATTACGGTAAGGACAAGCTGGCCAGCGTCAATTTCCTGCACGAGCAGTTTGTGAAGGAAGGCTTCCCCTATACCTCCGTCATGCCCGGCCACATCACCGGCCCCGGCTGGACCTGCATCAACCCCACCGGCAACTTTGACCCGGAGATCTTCGGCAAGATCGGCCGCGGTGAAAAGATCTATATCCCGCATTTCGGCATGGAGTGCGTCCATCATGTCCACGCGGACGACGTGGCCCAGGTGTTCCACCGCGCCATCATCCGCCGCACCGAGGCCCTTGACCAGGACTTCCTGGCGGTGGCGCCCCACGCCATGACCCTCCGCGGCTTTGCCGAGGCCATGTACTCCTGGTTCGGCCGTGAGGCCAACATCGAATACCTCCCCTGGGAAGAGTGGAAAAAGACCGCCGCGGCGGAATCCTATATCAATAGCACCTATTCCCATCTGGCCCACAGCGACAATTATTCCTGTGAAAAGGCCCGCCGCATGCTGGGCTATGCCCCCCGCTATTCCATCATGCAGGCCGTCACCGAGTGCGTCAGCTCCATGATCGCCCGGGGCGTCATCGACGTGAAGTAAGGAGGATATGCGAATGAAAGCAGTCGTTATTGGTGCCACCGGCCATGTGGGCACCTATCTGGTGCCGCGTCTGGTGCGCATGGGATATGAAGTGACCGCCATCTCCCGCGGTTTGAAAGAGCCCTATACCCTGTTCCCGGAGTGGAATGAAGTGGAGCGGGTGTCGCTTGACCGTCTGGCGCTTGAGAAGGCCGACGGCTTTGGCTGCAAAGTAGCGGCCATGAATCCGGACGTGGTGGTGGATATGATCAGTCTCGACTGGCACTCCACCGTGGAGACCGTGGAAGCCTTAAAGGGCACGAATCTGTCCCACTATCTCTTCGCCTCCTCCATCTGGGAGCACGGCAACGCCTTCACCCTGCCTGCCGACGAGGATACGCCCCGTAACCCCATCGACGATTATGGCCGGGACAAGATCCGCAGCATCGAATATCTCCACGAGCAGTATGAAACCGGGGACTTCCCCTATACGGCCGTGATGCCGGGCCACATCTCCGGTCCGGGCTGGACCTGCATCAATCCTACCGGCAACCACGATCCCGGCGTCTTTGCCCAGATCGCCCGGGGCGAGACCATCTATATCCCGAATCTGGGCGTGGAGTGCGTGCATCATGTCCACGCGGACGACGTGGCCCAGGTGTTCGAGCTGGCCATCCGCAACCGCGATGCGGCCCTTGACCAGGATTTCCTGGCGGTCGCTCCCAAGGCCATCACGCTGGCGGGCTATGCCGCCCATATGTACGAATACTTCGGCAAGGAGAACCGGGCGGAGTTCCTGCCCTGGCCGGAGTGGGCAAAGCTGACCGCGGACGAGGAAAAGGTCAGCCGCACCTATCGCCATATTTCCCACTGCAATAACTATTCCTGTGAAAAGGCCCGTCGGATCCTGGGCTATGTCCCCGGTTATACCGGCATGGAGGCCGTACACGAGGCCGTGGAAGCCATGCTGAAAAACGGCATGATCCGCCTGTAAAGAGAAAGGCAGAGGATGATCATGAAAGAAAGACGACTGCTTACAAACGGATGGGAGATCGGCAGTATGGCGCCGGCCGCCGCCATTGACCCCGTTTCCTTTGATGCGGCAGAATGGTATGCCGCGCCCACCATGCCCATGCAGGTGCATGAGATCCTGCTCCATCATGGAAAGCTGGACCCCGAGTACCAGATCGGCTGGTGCCGGAGTGCGGAGTGGGTGACGAAGCTTGACTGGGTGTACCGCCGGACCTTTTCCTGTGAGACCCCCGGCGTGCGCAGCTATCTGCGCTTCGGCGGCCTGGACACCTTTGCGGATATTTACTTAAACGGCGTGAAGATCGGGGAGCATAACGATTTCTATGTCTCCGACCTCATCGACGTGACGAACGTGCTGCAGACGGAAAATGTGCTGCTTTTGCACTTCCATAACGCAAACGGCGTGCTGGACAGCATGGAGCATCCGGAGTGGTGGAAGGATCAGGACAAGTGCAAGCTGCTCCGCAAATCCCGCCACGATTTCCCCGGCTATACCGGCGAGGGCAGCTCTTACCAGGGCATCGTGGGCTATCACACGCCCATCGGCATTTATGAAAATGTGGAACTGATTCTCGCGGACGAAGCGGAGATCACCGTGGACGAGGTGCGCGCCCATCTGCGGGAGGATCTGGTCACCGGTTCTCTGAAAGTCAAGCTCTCCGGCGTCAGCTATCGGGCGGGCGAGCTGGATATCAAGGTCTGTCTTTATGACCCGGAGGACACCCTCATCGGCGAGGCCGTTGGCCACGCATGGGACGAGGAGATCGTGATCCCGGTAAATGAGCCCCAGCTCTGGTGGCCGGTTGGCTACGGCGCACAGCCCCTTTACCGGGTGGATGTGGAGGTTCTGCTGGACGGCCGCGCCACGGACGGATTTACGGAATACGTGGGCTTCCGCTATATCGAACAGCCCTATTCCATGGGCTTCCGCGTCAACGGTAAGAATATCCGCCTCTGGGGCGGCAGCATGGATCCCTTCCAGGCCTATACCTATGTCTGGCAGCACGACCGCGCCTGGCGCATCCTCGACATGGCGCAGAACGCCCATGTGAATCTCCTGCGCATCTGGGGCGAGGGCGGCATCCCGTACCGGGATGAATTCTATGACGAGTGCGACCGCCGGGGCATCTTCGTGTGGCAGGAGTTCTTCCACGGCCACGGCATGTTCCCGGAGACCGAGGAGCATCGGAAGCTCTATCGCCGGGAGGGCCGGGAGCTGATCCTGCGCCTGCGGCATCATGCCGCGCTTCTCATGTGGTGCGGCGGCAACGAGAGCGTCATGGGCAGTGAGTTCTACTTCCGGGATGAATATGTCCAGGGCAAGGTGGTGCTGCAGGAGGATTATCCGGCCCTGCTGGCGGAACTGGATCCCGGCCGGTACTATCATCTCTCTTCCCCCACCGGCGGCGAATGGGCCAACGACCCCCGCGTCGGCGACTATCACACCTATGACTGCATCTGGCAGTATCCCTTCCACGAGTACCCCAACTTCATCTCTGAAGATATCCGCACCAGTCCGCCGGTGCTGCACAGTCTGAAACGCATGATTCACGGCGAGGTGTGGCAGGAGGGCTATGACGCCAAGTTCACCTTTGGCCGCCGCTTCCCGTCCCCGGAAAACTGGATGGAGCGCTCCAACCACGGCGCCATGGGCCATGTGAAAACCGGCCCCTACTGGGAATACTACGACGCGGATAACGCCGCGGATCATATCTACCGCTTCGGCGCGTCCTATGCCCAGGTGCTGCGGGATAATATTGAGCGGATCCGCATGGGCGGCCCCACGGATGATCTGCCCCCCTCCATGCGCAGCAAGGGTCATCTGTCCTGTAAGTTCAACGACACCTGGCCCAAGTGCTATTGCGCCACCATCGACTATTTCCACGAGGGCTTCCATCCCTATTATGCCACCCTCCGCGGCTATGCGCCGGTGATCCTCTGCTTTGACATCCGCAACGAGATCCGGCTCTGGCTGGTGAACGATTCCGCGGAGCCCGTGCGCGGCAATGTGACCTTCTCTCTTTACAACATGGAGACGGACACCTTCTCCTTTGAAAAGACCGTGCCCATGTGCGTGGCGGACGGCGATGGCAAGATCGTCATGGATCTGAACTGGATCAAGTATTTCCACAAGACCGATCTGCTCTATGCCCGCTTCACCGACGAGGATGGCAATGTGGTCTGCACCGCGGTGGACTACTGCGACGTGGAGCGGCACTATGCCTTCCCCAATGCCGAGCTCTCCGTGCAGGTGGAGGGCGACGAACTGGTGATCACCACCGACCGCTTTGCCCGCTGCGTGGAGATCCTGGGCGAGTGCGACGGCGACGAGTTCGGCTGGCTCTTTGGCGACAATTACTTCGACTTGATGCCCGGCGACGAGAAGCGTGTGAAGATCCTGGGCAAGCTCGACCACGGTACGATTTCCCTGCGTCCCCATTATTCGACCCATACCACCGTGGTGGACTTCGTCCGCCCGGAGGCATAAAGAAAGGATTTGTCCATGTATCCCCATCATGAAGAAAGTCTCAAGCTGGCTCTGGAATATTTCCAGACCAAATCCCGCGTGGCGGATGGTCTGATCGCGGTCGTCTTTGGCGGCAGCGTGGCCAAGGGCGTGGAGCGCCCGGACTCTGACCTGGACTTTATGGTAATTGTTACGGACGAAAAGTACGAGGAACTCCAAGCCGCCGGTATTGCCACGGAAGCTATCATGGGTGTGTGCACCTATCCGGAGGGCTATCTGGACGTGAAGTACTATCCCAAGAGCTTCATCCGTGCCGTGGCGGAGCGGGGCAGCGAGCCCGCCCGCAACGCCTGGCTGAAGTCCCAGTGCCTCTATACCACTGATCCGGAGATTCCGGAACTGGTGCACGAAGTCTCTCGGTTCCAGAAGGAACTGGTGGAAGACAAGATGCTGAGTTTCTATGGTCAGTTTGAGCTGGCCAGCGGCTATTTCTTCCCCATGGGCAAAAATGACCCTATCCTCCGGGTGCGTGCTGCTACGGATATCGTGATATTCGGTTTGCGCATGATTCTGGAGGAGAACGAGATTCTGTTCCCCTGCATTAAGAGCCTGCGCATGATGATCGAAAAGGCACCGAAGAAGCCGGAGAACATCCTGGAGCTGGCGGATCGACTGCTGGAAACATTGTCCGACGAAGACAAAAATGCCTTCACCTCCGCCGTGATGTCCAGTCTCACCTGGCAGCCTCCGGAGAATTGGGACCTGGCGACTTCCCGGTATACCGAGGATCAGGAACTTTGGTGGCTGAACCCGAGACCCCTGGTTGTAGAATGGTAAAAGAAAAAGAGAGCCGTGTGGCTCTCTTTTTTGCATAGAGAATGGCCCTCTCAGTCGCCTGCGGCGACAGCTCTCCCGGAGGGAGAGCCGAGAGAGTCAGATCAAAACCAAACTTGGCTCCCCCCCCCCTTTTTTTTTTTTTTTTTTGGGGGGAGCTGGATTCGCCGCAGGCGAAGACCGAGAGGGTTCTCTGTAAGGCTCTTCTACTGTGCAAACACCCGCACAAAAAAAGAGAAAGCCCCCTCATCGGGGACTTTCTTCTCATTCACTCACAATCTCGAAAAGCTTATCAAACCATATTCCCGTCTTCGACTCTTACCGCTACTTGCCAATCGTCTTCATAGACGATCGTTCCGACGAAGTTGGTGTAGACTACATCATAGGGCATTTGGTGTTGATCCAATAGTGCGATTACGGGTTCCAGTTTGGCCTGCATTTCCTGCGTTTTGTTGCATTTGAAAAAAGTAATCACTTTTTCGTGATTGACACAAGGCTCCGGCTCGGGAAGGTTTTCCTTGAACCAGGTGTCGATGGAAAGAAACAGCGCTTTTTCTTCTTCTGACAAAATTTGATCCCGGATCAGATTCCAACCCAGACTAAAAATTCCTTTTGGATACTTGGTGATATAGGAGGGTTCTCTTCCTTGAATGCGCATGTATTGAAAAGTCATAGGAATACCTCATTCACTCACAATCTTCATAAACTTCGATGCCGTATTGGCCATGACGCGCTTTCTGCCTGCTTTTTCAAATTCGATGGTCAAAAGCATATCGCCGCCCATGGGGGTCAGTTCGGTGATCTTGCCCACGCCGAAGGCGGTGTGCTTTACCGTGTGGCCTACGCGGTAGAGGGGCAGGGCCTTGGCCGGGGACTGGGCGGGCTTTAGGGCGCCCACGCCCACGGCGGGGGCGGGCACGGCGGTGCGGGGATTGAAGCGGCCGATGCGCTCTGCCGTCTGCTCGGCGGTGCGGCGCCGCTCGTTCTGCTCATTCACGCGGCCGTCGATGTACTCCTGGGGGATCTCCTCGATGAAGCGGGACATCCGGTTATAGGAGGTCTTACCGAAGATGGTGCGCTGGCGGGTGCAGGAGAGATAGAGCTTCCGGCGGGCGCGGGTGATGCCCACATAGCAGAGGCGGCGCTCCTCCTCCATCTGTGCCGGTTCGTCCATGGAGCGGGCAGAGGGGAAGAGCCCCTCTTCCATACCCACTAAGAACACGGCGGGGAATTCAAGACCCTTGGCGCTGTGCAGCGTCATCATGACGGCGGCGTCTGCGCCCTCGTCATAGCGGTCGATATCGGTGAAAAGCGCGGTTTCTTCCAGGAAACCCTCCAAAGACGGGGTCTCATGGGTGCGCATATAGTCCACGATGTTGGACTTCAATTCCATGACGTTTTCAAGACGGCCCAGGGATTCCGGATCGCCCTTGCGCTCCAGCGCCTCTTTATAGGTGCTGCGCTCCAAAAGCACGTCGTAGAATTCGTCCAGGGGCATGGTCTCCGCCATGACCCGCAGTTCCTCCAGCATCTGGGCGAACTGCTCCATGGGGGCAGCGGCCCGGTCGAAGGCGTTATAGCTGCGGGCGTGGAGCAGCACGTCGTAAAGGCCGACGCCCTCCCGATGGGCCAGTTCCAATGCATCCTCCACCCGGCGGTCGCTGATCTTCCGGGCGGGATTATTGATGATGCGGCGCAGGCGCAGCTCGTCGTTGTGGTTCACCACTGCCCAAAGATAGGACAGCATATCCCGAACTTCCGCCCGGTCGAAGAAGCGCACGCCGCCCACAATACGATAGGGGATGCCCGCCCGCTTGAAGGCGTTTTCCACGGCGTTTGACTGGGCGTTCATGCGGTAGAGTACCGCAAAGTCCCGGGGGCTCATGCCCTTACTGTACCCGGCCAGAATATGGCTTGTGATATACTGGGCCTCCTCCTGCTCGGTGGCGGCGCGATAGAAGCCCAGCTTTTCGCCGTCTTCGTTTGCGGTCCACAGTTCCTTGCCCCGGCGGCCCTCGTTATGCTCAATGACCCGGTTGGCGGCATTCAGGATCATCTTGGTGGAGCGGTAGTTCTGCTCCAGACGGATCAGCCGGGCACCCGGATAATGCTTTTCAAAGGACAGGATGTTCTCCACATCCGCGCCCCGGAAGCGATAGATGGACTGGTCATCATCGCCCACCACGCAGATATTGCAGTGGGGGCCGGTGAGGAGCCGCGTCAGGCGATCCTGGGCCATGTTGGTGTCCTGGTATTCGTCCACCATGATATAGCGGAACTTCTTCTGGTAATACTCTCGCACGTCCTCGAAATTATTCAGAAGCGCCACGGTGTACATGATGAGATCGTCAAAGTCCAGGGCGTTTGCTTCCTTAAGGGTGCGCTGGTACTCCGCATAGATCTGGGCGATCTTCGCAAGACGGAAGTCGTCCTCGTGCTCCTTTAAGAATTTGGCGGGGGTTTTCAGTTCGTCCTTGGCCCGGGAGATGATGCTGGCCACCATGCGGGGGGCATAGGTCTTGTCATCAAGACCCTTTTCCCGGATCAGGGATTTGATGATATTGAGATGTTCGTCGTCGCCGTAGATGGTGAAGCTGCGGTCAAAGCCCAGCCGCTCAATGTCCCGGCGCAGGATCCGCACACAGGCGGAATGGAAGGTGGAGGCCCAGATATCCCGGGCTTCCGGGCCGATGGCGCGCTCCAGGCGCTCTTTCAGTTCTCCGGCGGCCTTGTTGGTGAAGGTGATGGCCAGGATCTCCCAGGGACGCACCGCATCCACGGCGCAAAGCTCCGCAATGCGCGCCCGCTGTTCCTCTCTGGGATCATCCAGATAATCCACAAGCTCCGAAAGCTCTGCCTCTCCGGCGTAATAGGGGGCCATTTCACTTTCATGTCCCCGGCCGAAGCGGATCATGTTGGCGATGCGGTTGATGAGCACGGTGGTTTTGCCGCTGCCGGCGCCGGCCAGCACCAGTAAAGGCCCTTCCGTATGGAACACGGCCTCCCGCTGGCGGTCATTGAGGCCCTGGTATTCCCGCTCGATAATATCGCGGCGCACGGCCGCGTACTGCATATTGAAAAGTTCTCTGTCCACGATTTGCCTTCCTGATTTCACTGTCTGTTCATTTTTTCTCTTGTCCCAAAGATAGTCCTATTTTACTATATTTTTTCCATTTGGTCAATGGGCGGCAGGGGAGGAAGACGGGGAGAAAGCCGCACCTGACATTGACACCGGCGCGGCCGGGATGATATAATAATCTGAATCTTTATATACTGGGTGAACCATATGTCAAGAGTAGAAATCATGGGCGTCGGATTCGACGCATGGAATAAAGAAGAGGCACTGGCCGCGGCGATTCACCGGGTGGAGCAGGGCGCGGGCGGCTATGTCGTCACGCCGAACCCGGAGTTTGTCTATGCCTGCATGGAGGATCCTGCGCTGCATCCGCTGCTCCGGGATGCGGCCATGGTGGTGCCGGACGGCATCGGCATCGTGTACGCGGCAAAAATTCTGGGTAAGCCGCTTTTCACCCGGGTGCCCGGCATCGAGCTGGGCGAGGCACTCATCGCCTGGATGGCGGGGACGGGGAAACGGCTCTATCTCCTGGGCGCAAAGCCCGGCGTGGCGGAAAAGGCCGCGGAAAACCTGACGGAAAAATATCCCGGCCTTCTGATCGCCGGGACGCATGACGGATATTTCCAGGACGACGCCCCCATCGTGGAGCTGGTCAGGGCCGCCGATCCCGACGTGATGCTGGTGTGCACCGGCTTTCCCAAGGCGGAGCGCTTTATGCGGGCGCATCAGGATGCGCTGCCTCATTGCCTCATGCTGGGGCTTGGGGGATCTTTGGACGTATTTGCCGGCAATGTGCGCCGGGCGCCGATTCTTTACCGAAAGCTGGGTCTTGAGTGGCTTTACCGGCTTTTGAAGGAGCCGAAGCGTATCGGGCGCATGATGCGCTTGCCCGCCTTCCTCTGGCGGGTGATCCTCTACCGATTGAAGTTTGGACGAAAGGAAGCGTGAGACCATGGAAGTGAAACTGATTGCCCATACCCCGAATCCCGATTTCGTGGTGGCTGCCGCGGCCAGAACCTGCTATACCACGCTGCCCATCTCCACGCTGATGGATCGTCTTGATGAGGAACAGGCGGCGGAATATGTAGAAATGCTCTCCGAGATGGGGCATGAGAGCCCCATTGAGCACGTGAGCTTCACCTTTGCCATTGAGGGCGTGTCCCGCTCGCTGTTGGCCCAGATCACGCGGCACCGCATCGCCTCTTTCAGCGTGCGGAGCCAGCGCTATGTCTCCGAAAAGAAATTCGACTACGTCACGCCGCCCCAGATCGCCGACTGCCCCGAGGCACAGGCGATTTACGATGAGATCATCGAGGCGGAGCGGGAGGCCTATAATAAAATTTCCGCCCTGCTTTTGGAGAAGCGTCTCGCCGCCCTGCCGGAGGAGAAGCGGGAGGACAAGGCCACCGTGGCCGCCCAGCGGAAGATCGCGGCGGAAGACGCCCGCTATGTGCTGCCCAATGCCTGTGAGACCCAGATGGTGGTGACCATGAATGCCCGGTCGCTGAAAAACTTCTTCCGTCTGCGCTGCTGCAACCGCGCCCAGTGGGAGATCCGGGAACTGGCCAGACGGATGCTTCTGGAAGTGCGGAAGGTGAGCCCTGCCCTCTTCCGGGATGCGGGCCCCGCCTGCCTGTCCGGCCCCTGCCCCGAGGGGAAGATGAGCTGCGGCAAGATGGCAGAAATGCGAAAGCTTTACGGGGGTGAATGAGATGGGTAAGCTGATTGTGCTGGAGGGCCTGGATGGCTCCGGCAAGACCACACAGCTTGGCCTCCTTTGTGATGCCTTGACTGCCCGGGGCACCGCCCACCGGCGGCTGGAGTTCCCCTGCTACGGGGACGAGTCCTCCGCACTGGTGCGGCAGTATCTCTCCGGCCGCTTCGGCAGCGACCCCGGCGACGTGAACGCCTTCGCCGCGTCCAGTTTTTACGCCGTGGATCGCTATGCCTCCTATAAGGCCGACTGGGGCAAAGAGTACGAGGCCGGGATGCTCATGGTCTCCGGCCGCTACACCACGTCTAACGCCATCCACCAGGGCGCCAAGCTCTCCGGAGAAGAGCGCCTTGCCTACATGGACTGGCTCTTTGATTACGAATACCGGCTTTTGGGTCTGCCCGCGCCGGACGCGGTGATCTTTCTCGATATCGATCCCGCTCTCTCCATGCGGAATATCGAACGGCGGGGAGAGACCCGGGACATCCACGAAACAAAAGCCGCCTATCTGGCGGCCTGCCGGGAGAGCGCCCTCATCGCCGCCGAACGCTATGGCTGGCATCGGGTGCGCTGTGACGACGGGGAGGGAATGCGCCCCGCCGCAGAGATCTTAGGCGACATTATGAAACTCATGGATCAGGTGATCTTATGCTGAATTTTAAGAAGGTCGAGCTGTCCGACCGGCAGCAGGCCGTACCTTTTTTACAGGCTCTGCCCTATCGGCTCTATGACCATTCCTTCGTCTGCCACTATATCTGGCAGGAGACCTATCCCATTTCCTATGCCTGGGAGGAGGGCGTGCTCTATATCCGCTATTCTCTGCCGGAGGAGACGATCTATCAGATGCCGCTTTGCGCCGGGGATCGCCTGGCGGAGGCGGTGGAGAAGCTCCGCGCCGACGCCGCCGAGCAGGGCGTAGACTTCGCCATGATCGCGGTGAACGCGGAGATGAAGGCCGAACTGGAGGCCGCCCTGCCGGGAAAGCTTTCCTTTGAGGAAAGCCCGGATCAGGCGGATTATATGTATGAAGTAGAGGCACTGCGGGAACTGCGGGGCAAAAAGCTCCACGGCAAGCGCAACTTTGTGAATCGCTTCCGGGCGACATACGAGGGCGAATACGAGATCGTCCCTCTCACTGCCGCGGACGGGGACGAGGTACTGGCCTTTGAAGAAAAGTGGATCGCCGCCCGGGGCGCGGACGAGGACTTCCACCGGGAGGCCGTGGCCATCCGCCGGGCCTTTGACGCCTTTGAAGAACTGGGCATGACCGGTGTGGCCCTGCGCCTGAAAGGCGAGATCATCGCCTTTGCCCTGGGTTCCCGCATCAACGGGGACACCATTCTCGAGGACTTTGAAAAGGCCATGGAGATCCCCGGGGCCTATCAGACCATCAACCAGGCCTTCATGCAGTATTGCGGCGAAGGCTATACCTACGTCAACCGCGAGGAGGACATGGGCATCGAGGGCCTTCGCAAGGCAAAGCTCTCCTATGCCCCGGCCTACCTCAATATGCGCTATCGGGTGACCTTTGCATGAGGGATGTGCGCGCGGAAAAGCGCCGCCTGCGCCGGGAAGTGATTGCCCTGCGCCGCGCCATGCCGGAGGAGATCCGGGCGGCAAAGTCCGCCGCCATTACGGCGCGCGTGCTGACCTCTGACGCCTGGGCGGCGGCGGAAACGCTCTTCTGCTATATCGGCACCGGATGGGAACTGGATACCCGCCCGCTGATCCGCGCGGCGCTTGCCGCGGGAAAACGGGTGGCCGTGCCCTTCTGCGGGGCGGCAGGGGAGATGACCGCGCACTGCATCACGTCATGTTCTGACCTCACCCCCGGCGCTTTCGGCATTCCGGAGCCTCATCCGGATGCACCCCTCCTCCTGCCGGAGGACACCGACCTTGCCATCATCCCCGCCGTTTGCTTTGACCGGGAGGGCGATCGCCTGGGTCGGGGCGGCGGGTATTACGACCGCTATCTGCCCCGCGTCCGCGGTCTGCGGATGGGGCTTGTTTTTCAGGACTTTATTCTGGACGCCGTACCGCGGGAAGCCCACGACTGCCGCGTCCAATCTATCATCACCGAGGAAGGAGAGATCCTATGGGCCTGAAGCCCTCCGCGCTGGCGGGATGGAGCTTATTCGTGCTGCTTTTGTTCCTGTCGGCCTTTTACCGGCTGACGGGGCATCTTCTGGCGCTGCCCGGCGCCTGGGGCGCCCGCGTGCTGGTGGCACTTGCCGAGCTCATTGCCTATCTGGGTGCCGCGATACTCCTGCGGCGCAGTGCCCGGGGACTGTCCCTGCGGCGGCGAAAGTTTGCGCCGCCCCGGGTCTATGGCTCCTTCGTGCTTTTGACCGCCGTGACCACGGCGCTGGGCGTATTCCTGCTCCATGTGGTGCTGGCGCGCATGACCGGTACGGGATTCCGGGGCCTTTCCGCCCTTTATCCCATGCTCACCCGCCATGCCACCGTGCCGCCGGGACTGACGCTGCTCTGCCTGGTGGTCTTGCCCGCCCTGGTGGAAGAGGCCTTCCTGCGGGGCCCGCTCTTCTCGCTCTATGAATCCCACGGTACCGCCGTGGCGGTGCTGGTCACTGCGGTGGCCATGCCCATGCTGGCGGTGTATCCCTCTGCCGCGCCGGCGCTGCTTCTGATGGGCCTGGTTTCCGGCATGCTGGCCTATGATACCGGCGCGCTCTGGCCGGGCATGCTTACGGGCATCTTGTCCCGCGCCGCCCTCTATGCCGGCGACCTGATCTATGCAAGCGAGGCGCTTGCCGGGAAAACCGTCTTTTTCGTGGCGGCGGCGGCCCTCTGCTTCCTGGTGTTCCTCTTCTCGCTTCTGCGCTGTACGGAGGGACTTCTGAAGGACGAAATTCTGGAACATTTTGCAAAAGGCCCCGCCCGGGCCGCAGAAAACGGATGGAATGCGCTCTCCGCGTTTGGCACCCTCTGTTTTTTGGTATTATATAGTATCCGGCTGGTATCCGTGCTGTGATACCGCATAAACCGCCTCCTGTCGAAAGGATGAAAACCAATGGCAGCAAACGAATTTGAAGAAAAGGATTCCCGACGGGACGAGGCCATGCCCGGGGATGCGCCCCGCGCCGCCGCCCCCGACGAGGAATATGAAGAATACGAGCATCGCCGCGGCCGCCGCAGGGAAGAACGCCTGCAGCGGGAGCGGGAGGCCGAGCGGATGGAGATGCCGGAGGAGGACGATCTGGAATTCACCATGAGCGATGTGCCCCGCCGCACCCGTCGCCGCCGCCGTCGTCACCGCGACCGCGCCCACGGCTGTCTCACCGCCGCCATGTACACCATGTTTGTGCTGGGCGTGTCCATGTTCCTGGCGGGCTTTGTCATCATCGCCGCAAACGAGGTCTTTGCCTTCGTAAAGCCCGACCGCAGCGCCGTCATCGAGCTTTCCGCCGACGAAACCCCGGCCACCGTGGCGGCCCAACTGAAGGAAGCGGGCATCATCGAATATCCCGCCCTCTTCCGGCTTTACTGCGCCGTGTCCGACGCCACCTTCAAGAGCGGCCGCTATGAGCTCTCCGCGGAGCTGGACTACAGCGCCATCGCCCGTTCCCTGCGCCGCACCTCCACCTTCAAGGAGACCGTCCGCGTCACCATCCCCGAGGGCTATACCGTCGCCCAGATCGTGGACGCCCTGGTGGAAAACCAGGTGGCCAGCCGCGAGGATCTCATGGCCGCCATCGAAAGCTATGAATTTAGCCACGAATTCATCGCCGGCATCGGCGACAGCCGCGTGCGCCTGGAGGGCTATCTCTTCCCGGACACCTATGAGTTCTATAAAAACGACAGCGCTCCCAACGTCATCGCCAAGTTCCTCACCAACTTTGACGCCAAGTATACGGAAAAGCTCCGCACCCGGGCGGATGAGCTGGGCCTTACCATGAACGAGGTGGTCATCATCGCCTCTCTCGTGGAGCGCGAGGCCAAGCGTGCCGACGAGCGGGCCATCGTGGCCTCCGTCATCTATAACCGTCTGGCCGCGCCGGATTCCTTCCCCCGGCTCCAGATCGACGCCACCGTGCAGTATCTGGTGGGTCATGCCCCCACGCCGGAGGATCTGGAGATCGACGATCCCTATAACACCTATCTCCATCGCGGTCTGCCCCCCGGGCCCATCGCGAATCCCGGTATCGCGTCTTTGGAGGCGGTGCTTTACCCGGCGGATACGTCTTATTACTACTACGTCGCCCGCAGCGACGGCAGCCATATCTTCTCCGAGACGCTCGAGGAGCATAACGCCGCCATTGCCCAGGTGATCGCGGAAAACGAGGAATAAGATGATCGCAAACTTTTTCAGATTTCTCACAAAGCTCCTCCTCTGGTGCGTGGTGCTGATCGTGCTGGCCTTCGTCTGGATGCGCTGGGCGGAGCCCCGGCTCCTCACCGTCACGGAGGCGGAGGTGCGCTCCCCGGTGCTGCCCGGTATGGCGGACGGCCTGCGGGTGGCGCAGATCACGGATACGCATTTCGGCTTTGCCTACGATGCGGAGGATTTCGCCCGGGTGGTTACAAAGCTTAACGCGCTTTCGCCCCACATCGTGGTGTTCACCGGCGACCTCTTTGAGGAATACGACAAATACCCCGCGGACGACGCGGCCATCATAGAGGCCCTTTCCGCCATCACGGCGCCCCACGGCAAATACGCGGTTTTAGGCAATCACGACCACGGCCTGGGCGCTGCAGAGGACAGCATCCGCATTCTGGAGTCCGGCGGCTTTACGGTGCTTTCAAACGAGAGCGTCACGCTGTCTGCCCTGGGTATCACCCTCACCGGCATCGACGACTGCTTCTTCGGCCAGGGCGGCAGCTTTGACCCCGCGGTCTTTTCCTGGGACGGCTTTGACCTGGTGCTCTGTCACGAGCCGGATCTGTTCACGGCGCTCGCGGGTCAGGGTCTCGACCTCATGCTCTCCGGCCACACCCACGGCGGTCAGGTGCGCCTGCCGATCCTGGGCGAGCTGATCCTGCCGTATCTGGGACGGGAGTACCCCATGGGCAGCTATTCCCGTGCTGGCGCCGATCTCTTCGTCAGCCGGGGCCTTGGCACCTCAAAGCTTCCCCTCCGCTTCCTCTGCCCGCCCGAGATCGCCCTCATCACCCTGAAAACCGCATAAGCCCGGCAGGAGGCAACCGCGCCTCCTGCCTTTGCCGTATCAGAGTCTACCATATCCCACTCCCGGAAAATTCCACTCTTTTTCCGCAGCACTTGTTGAATGGATAATTGATAATTGAAAATGGTAAATTGTGGAAGAGGATTTTGGAAGGAGCGTGCGGGTGCCAGTGGGAGCCGCTGGGTGCGAACGCTGACGAGCGGTGACCAAGAATAAGAACAAGAACAGGAATAAGAACAAGAATAAGAATAGGAACAGTATATTTGAAACTCCCCCGTTTCAAATATACAGGGTCCCCTCCGGGGCCCCGGCCGCCGCAGGCGGCACAAATGGGGGGAGAGAACACAGATTTTTCTTTTGTGAATGTTACCAGAATTTTGCGCCGTTTCCTTGTACAAAACCGTCAAAGCGGTTTCTTTCTGTCAAGTGCCGGGCTTTTGTACAAGTTGCAAGGGTAATCCGGCGGAATAGCCGCGGATTTGTGAGAAAAATATGAGAAAAGCCCTTGACTTTTAGGGTCACAGGGTGTATACTAAACAGGCTTGCGAAGTGTGCAAGTGGTTTGGCATGCCTCAAATGCTGATGCGATGACGCTGGAGATTGCTCGTGAAGAACGAGGTAACTTCGGCTGAGTATGTCCGCGCACCACGGCTTCGTGGTGAATATGACGGGCGGCTTCGAATACTGCGAAAACGCGCGTACGTGCAGATGAAACAGGCTGTATGGACCAACACGTGGTAGAAAGCCGGACGATACTGTCCGAATTTCCACCTGCGTTTTATGCCGGTTTGGAAAGTCGGAAAGATTTCCGGTTTTTATCTTGTACAGCGTTTTGACGCACGGCGCGGTTGCAATGTTCGAGAGCCGTACTGTCCCGACCGCCGCAAATTTAATACGACTATGCACGACGCGGCGGCTTTGGGAAACGTACGTGCAAGGAGGAAAACAAAATGGAGAAGATCAGAGTTCGCCTGAAGGCCTATGACCACCAGCTCATAGACCAGAGCGCTGCCCGCATCGTCGAGGCTGCCAAGCGTACCGGTTCCGAAGTGTCCGGTCCCATCCCGCTTCCCACCCAGAAGGAGATCGTCACCATCCTGCGTGCTGTTCATAAGTACAAGGACAGCCGTGAGCAGTTTGAGAGACGTACCCACAAGCGTTTGATCGATATTGTCAATCCTGCCCAGAAGACTGTGGAAGCTCTCATGAGCCTCGACCTGCCGGCAGGCGTTGATATTGAGATAAAGGTCATCTAAGTGAACGGAACCCGGTTCCGTTCCGGTCAAGTCGGCAAAGCCGACCAATAACCGACAAGGAGGAAAACAAATGAAAAAGGCAATCATCGGCAGAAAAGTGGGCATGACCCAGATTTTCACCGAAGAGGGCAAGGTGATTCCGGTTACCGTTATCGAGGCCGGTCCCTGCACCGTCATCCAGAAGAAGGTCGTTGAGAAGGACGGCTACAATGCTCTCCAGCTGGGCTTCGAGGATGTTCCCGAGCGCAAGCTCAATAAGCCCGAGATCGGCCACCTGAGAAAGGCCGGCGAGGATCTCAAGCGTCACCTGAAAGAGTTCAAGTTTGACGGCGAGCTCGCAGAGCTGAATGTGGGCGACGTGCTCACCGCAGACGTGTTTGAAGAAGGCGACTTCGTAGACGTTACCGGCATCAGCAAAGGTAAGGGCTACGCCGGCGTCGTCAAGCGCTGGGGCCACGGCGTTCAGGAGCACACCCATGGTGTGGGCCCTGTCCACCGCAGCGTCGGTTCCACCGGTGCCAACTCCGACCCCGCCCGTGTGTTCCCCGGTATGGAAATGCCTGGTCACCTGGGTGTCGAGCAGGTCACCATCCAGAACCTGGACATCGTGAAGGTTGATCCCGAGCTCAACATCATCGCAGTGCGCGGCGCCATCCCCGGTCCCCGCGGCGGCATCGTGTATGTGAAGTCCACTGTGAAGACTCACCGCGTCAAGCAGGTCAACAACACCACTACCATCAACCCGCAGAAGCTGTCTGGTAGAAATAGATAACAGAAAGGAGAGTTTGTATCATGCCTAAGACGAATGTTTATGATATGACCGGAAAGATGGTCGGCGAGATCGAACTTTCCGACGCCATCTTCGGCATCGAGCCGAACATGGTCGCCATCCATGAGGCAGTCAAGAATCAGCTGGCCAATCGCCGTCAGGGCACCCAGAGCGCTCTGACCCGTGCAGAGGTCTCCGGCGGCGGCCGCAAGCCGTGGCGCCAGAAGGGCACCGGCCGCGCACGTCAGGGTTCCACCCGTTCCCCGCAGTGGACTCACGGCGGCGTCGCATTTGCACCGAAGCCCAGAACCTACACCTACCGCCTCAACAAGAAGTACAAGAGACTGGCTCTGCTGTCCGCTCTGTCCGCAAAGGCACAGGCCGGCGAGCTCATCGTCATCGACAACCTCGATTGCACCGAGATCAAGACCAAGAACATTGTCAGCATGCTGAAGGCAGTTGGCGCAGGCGAGCAGAAGAGCCTGATCGTCACTCCTGAGGTTCGCCGCAACGTGGTTCTGTCCGCCCGCAACATCCCCGGCGTCCTGACCACCCCGGCCGAGGTCATCAATGTGTACGACATCATGAACGCTGACAAGTTCATCGTCGACCGCACCGCAGTTGAAAAAATCCAGGAGGTGTTCGGTAAATGAAATCCATTTATGATGTCATCCGCCGCCCGATCGTGACCGAGCGCAGCGTGGAAGGTGCAGAAATGCACAAGTACACCTTCGAGGTTGCCCGTGAGGCCAACAAGTTTGAGATCAAGCAGGCTGTTGAAGAAATCTTCGGCGTCCAGGTCGAGAGCGTCAACACCATGAACTATGATGGCAAGGCCCGCCGCCGCGGCTATACCGTCGGCCACACCAAGGCCTGGAAAAAAGCCATCGTGACCCTGAAGGAAGACTCCAAGGCCATCGAGTTCTTCGAGTCCCTCACCTAATTTTCTTCGGAGAGAAACTATTCCGAAACCTCATTATTATATAGGGAGTGAGAGTAATGCCGACAAAGACCTTTAAGCCCACGACTCCGTCCCGTCGTCACATGACGGTTGCCGATTACTCCGGGCTTGACAAGGTAAAGCCGGAAAAGAGCCTTCTTGATACCAATAAGAAGCATTCCGGCCGTAACAGCTATGGCAGAATCACCGTTCGTCATCAGGGCGGCGGTAACAGACAGAAATACAGAATCATCGACTTCAGACGTGACAAGCTGGATATGCCGGCCACCGTCCTCTTCATCGAGTACGACCCGAACCGTTCCGCCAACATTGCCCGTCTTGAGTATGAAGACGGCGAACGCCGTTACATCCTCGCACCTGTCGGCCTGAACCGCGGCGACGTCGTCGTCTCCGGCGCCAGCGCAGACATTAAGCCCGGCAACTGCCTGCCGATCCAGAACATCCCCGTTGGTACCGTCATCCACAACGTTGAGCTTTATCCTGGCCGCGGCGCACAGCTCGTCCGCTCCGCCGGTGCTGCTGCTCAGCTGATGGCAAAGGAAAACGGTTACGCACAGGTTCGTCTTCCCTCCGGTGAAGTCCGCCTGGTCCGCCTCGACTGCAAGGCCACGATCGGCCAGGTCGGCAACCTCGATCATGAGAACGTTCAGATCGGTAAGGCCGGCCGTAAGCGTCACATGGGCGTCCGTCCCAGCGTTCGCGGTTCCGTTATGAACCCTGTTGACCACCCCCACGGCGGTGGTGAGGGCAAGAGCCCGGTTGGCCGTCCCGGCCCGGTTACTCCCTGGGGTAAGCCCACTCTGGGTTATAAGACCCGCTCCAGAAAGAACCGTTCCAACAAGTTCATCGTCAAGCGCCGCAACAGCAAGTGATCAGGAGGTAACTTAAATGAGCAGAAGTATTAAAAAGGGACCGTTCGTGGCTCCTGAGCTCTATAAGAGAATCGCTGAGATGAATGCTGCTAACGAGAAGCACGTCGTCAAGACCTGGTCTCGCGCCTCCACGATTTTCCCGGAGTTCGTTGGTCACACCATCGCAGTCCATGACGGCCGCAAGCACGTTCCGGTGTATGTCACCGAGGACATGGTCGGCCACAAGCTTGGCGAGTTTGCTCCCACTCGTACCTTCAAGGGTCATGCGGGCAGCAAGACCTCCGGCAAGTAAGGGAGGAACAGTAACATGGAAGCAAGAGCATATGTGAAGCATATTCGCATCACCCCCAGAAAGGTGAAGATTGTCTGCGATCTGATTCGCGGCAAGAGCATCTCTGAGGCTGCTGCAATCTTAATGAATACCCCCAAGGCGGCATCCGAGCCGCTCATCAAGCTCCTGAAGAGCGCCATCGCAAACGCCGAGAACAACTTCGAAATGGACGTCGATCGTCTCTATGTTTCCGAAGTGTTCGTGACGCCGGGCCCGACCCTGAAGCGCATCACGCCCAGAGCCCGCGGCAGCGCCGATCGTCTTTTGAAGCGCACTTCGCACATCACCTTGGCTCTCAAAGAGAGAGAATAATCAGGAGGTCGTACAATGGGGCAGAAAGTTAATCCTCATGGTCTTCGCGTTGGCGTGATCCAGAACTGGGACTCCAGATGGTACGCCAAGAACGAAAAGGTCGGCGACCTTCTCGTGGAAGACTTCAAGATTCGTAAGTTCATCAAGGATACCCTGTATGAAGCCGGTATCCCGAAGATCGAGATTGAGAGAAATCCCAACCGCGTTCGTATTTTCATCCACTGTGCACGTCCGGGCATCGTCATCGGCCGTGGCGGCGCTGACATTGAGAAGCTTCGCCTGACCCTTGAGGAGATGATCGGCAAGCGCGTTGCAGTGAACATCGTTGAGATCCGTAACCCGGACATCAACGCTCAGCTCGTCGCTGAGAGCATCGCTTCCCAGCTTGAGAAGCGCGTCAGCTTCCGTCGTGCCATGAAGCAGTCCATGGGCCGCGCCACCCGCGCCGGCGTCCGTGGTATCAAGACTTCCGTTTCCGGTCGTCTGGGCGGCGCTGAAATCGCTCGTACCGAGCACTATCACGAAGGTACCATTCCGCTGCAGACTCTGCGCGCTGACATCGACTACGGTTTCGCTGAGGCAAAGACCCAGTACGGCCGCATCGGCGTCAAGGTGTGGATCTACCGTGGTGAGATCCTGACCGGCGGCCCCAGACAGTCCACTGTCGAGGCTCCGCGTAACGACCGCCGCGATCGCCGCGACCGTCGTGACAACCGTAACGGCGACCGCCGTGGCGGCTTCAACCGTGGCCCGCGTGAAGGCGGCCAGGGCTTCAACCGTGGTCCCCGCGAGGGCGGCTTCAACCGCGGTCAGGGCGGCCAGGGCCGTCCGCAGAATGGCCAGGGTTATAACCGTGGCGCACAGGGCGGCAATCGTCCGCAGGGCGGCTTCAACCGCGGCCCGCGTCCGGCTGCTCCCGCAGCTAAACCGGAAGGAGGCAACAACTAATGCTTCTGCCTAAGAGAGTGAAATACCGTAGAGTGCATCGCGGCCGCCTGAAGGGCACCGCCCACAGAGGCACCAAGGTGAACTACGGTGATTATGGTCTGCAGGCTCTTGAGCCCGCATGGATCACTTCCAACCAGATCGAGGCAGCCCGTATTGCCATGACCCGTTACATCAAGCGTGGCGGTCAGGTCTGGATCAAGATTTTCCCCGATAAGCCCGTTACCAAGAAGCCGGCCGAGACCCGCATGGGTTCCGGTAAGGGTTCTCCCGAGTATTGGGTAGCAGTCGTCAAGCCCGGCCGCGTTCTCTTTGAGATCGCCGGTGTTCCGGAAGAGACTGCTCGTGAAGCTATGCGTCTTGCCAGCTATAAGCTGCCTATCAAGACCAAGTTTGTTAAGCGCGAAGAGTGCGACGTTGAGGACGGCGGTGTAGAGAATGAAGACTAATGAGATCCGTGAGATGAGCGTCGAAGAGTTGAATGTGAAGCTGAACGATCTGAAAAAAGATCTCTTCAACCTTCGCTTCCAGAACGCGACCAACCAGCTTGAGAATCCCAAGAGAATCTCCGAGGTTCGCCGCGAAATCGCTAGAGTGAAAACTGTCATCACCGAGAAGACAGCCGGTTAAGGGAGGTACTGAATAATGAGTGACAGAGCTTTCCGTAAGACGAGAGTCGGCCGCGTTGTTTCCGACAAGATGGATAAGACCATCGTCGTGGCGGTCGAAGACAGAGTAGCACATCCCCTTTATAGAAAGACTATGAAGAATACCTATAAGCTGAAGGCCCACGACGAGAACAACGAGTGCGGCATCGGCGATAAGGTTCTGGTTATGGAGACCCGCCCCCTGTCCAAGGATAAGAGATGGCGCCTGGTCGAGATAATCGAGAAGGCACGATAAAGGAGGCACGCTTAAATGGTTCAGCAGGAATCGAAACTGAAAGTGGCCGACAATACCGGCGCAAAGGAGCTTAAGTGCATCCGCGTGCTGGGCGGTTCGGTCAGAAAGTACGGCAATATCGGCGATGTGATCGTAGCCTCCGTTCGTAAGGCCGCTCCGGGCGGTGTTGTGAAGAAGGGTGACGTCGTGAAGGCAGTCATCGTTCGTTCCGCAGCAGGCGTCCGCCGCGCTGATGGCAGCTACGTCAAGTTTGACGA
Organism: Oscillospiraceae bacterium; assembly: GCA_015067705.1. Taxonomy (GTDB): domain Bacteria; phylum Bacillota; class Clostridia; order Oscillospirales; family QAMX01; genus Allobutyricicoccus. The sequence continues at coordinate 36,804 of SVLW01000003.1, read as the reverse complement.
CAACGCAGCCGTTATTATCCGTGATGATAAGAACCCCAGAGGAACTCGTATCTTTGGGCCGGTCGCCAGAGAGCTGCGCGACAAGGACTATATGAAGATCCTGTCCCTGGCCCCCGAAGTTCTGTAAGGAGGGCGCAAGATGAACGCTTTGAAGATTAAGAAGGGCGATACCGTACAGGTCATTACCGGTAAGGATCGCGGCCGTACCGGCAAGGTCCTCGCTACTGTCCCCGCGACTGGCAAGGTTGTTGTCGAAGGCATCAATATCGCTACCAAGCATGTGAAGCCCAGAAACGCACAGCAGCAGGGCGGCATCATCAAGCAGGAGCTGGCTCTGGCCGCCTGCAAGGTGATGGTCGTTTGCCCCAAGTGCCACAAGCCCACCCGCATCAAGACCAACGTGGCTGATGGCAAGAAGACCCGCGTGTGCAAGCACTGCGGCGCAGAGCTTTAAGGAGGGACGATAAGTGGCACGTTTGAAAGATAAATATGTAGCCGAGATCGCCCCGGCTCTCATGAAGAAGTTTGATTATAAGAGCCCGATGCAGATCCCGAAGCTCGACAAGATCGTCATCAACGTCGGCTGCGGCGAAGCCCGCGACAACGCCAAGATCATCGATGCAGTTGTCAATGACATCTCCATCATCACCGGTCAGAAGCCCGTCGTGACCCACGCCCGCAAGTCCGTCGCTAACTTCAAGCTCCGTGAAGGCATGCCCGTCGGCGTGAAGGTCACCCTCCGCTCCGAGCGCATGTGGGAGTTCCTGGATCGTCTCTTCAACGTCGCGCTTCCGCGCGTTCGTGACTTCCGTGGTATCAACCCCAACGCCTTCGACGGCCGCGGCAACTATGCCCTGGGCCTGAAGGAACAGCTGATTTTCCCGGAAATCGAGTACGATAAGATCGATAAGATCCGCGGCATGGACATCATCATGGTCACCACCGCGAATACGGACGAAGAAGCCAAGGCTCTTCTCGAGGCTCTTGGCGCACCCTTCTCCAAGGATGAATAAGGGAGGCAGAGAACGTGGCTAAGAAATCTATGATCTTAAAGCAGCAGAGAACCCCGAAGTTCTCTACTCGCGGCTATAACCGCTGCAAGCTGTGCGGCCGTCCCCACGCCTACCTTCGTGACTATGGCATCTGCCGTATCTGCTTCCGTGAGCTTGCTTACAAGGGACAGATTCCCGGCGTGAGAAAAGCCAGCTGGTAAGGAGGACTTAGAAATGCATATTACTGATCCTATTGCCGATATGCTGACTCGTCTGCGCAATGCAAGCGCAGCAAGACATGAATCGGTTGATGTACCGGCCTCCAAGATGAAGAAGGCTATCGCTCAGATCCTTCTCGAGGAAGGTTATATTAAGAATTACCAGGTCGTCGAAGACGGCGGCCAGGGCACCATCAAGATCACCCTGAAGTATGTCAATGGCGAAAAGGCCATCACCGGCATCCGCCGCGTGTCCAAGCCGGGTCTGCGCGTTTACGCTCCGGCCGAAGAGCTGCCCCAGGTCCTGCGTGGCCTCGGTGTTGCTGTGATCTCCACTTCCAAGGGTGTTATGACTGACAAGCAGGCCAGAGCTGCTCACGTGGGCGGCGAGGTCCTGGCATTCGTCTGGTAAGGAGGAGCATTATGTCTAGAATTGGTAGAATGCCCATCACTGTGCCGGCCGATGTGCAGGTCACGATCGATGGCAAGAACATTACCGTTAAGGGCCCGAAGGGCGAACTGAAGTCTGTCATCCATCCCGAGATCGCGGTCTCTATGGAAGCCGGCGTGATCACCGTCACCCGTCCCAATGACAAGCAGGAAATCCGCTCCCTCCATGGCCTCACCCGCGCTCTTGTGTCCAATATGGTCACCGGCGTTTCCACCGGCTTCAAGAAGGAGCTGGAGGTCAACGGCGTTGGTTACCGTGTTTCCAAGGATGGCAACAAGCTTGTGATGAACCTGGGTTATTCTCATCAGGTGATCATGGAAGAGATCCCCGGCATCACGATCGACGTTCCCGCCCCCAACCGCATCATCATCAGCGGTCCCGACAAGCAGGTCGTTGGTCAGTTTGCAGCAAACGTCCGCGAGAAGCGTCCGCCGGAACCCTATAAGGGCAAGGGCATTAAGTATATCGACGAGACCATCATCCGCAAGGAAGGCAAGGCCGGCGGTAAGAAGAAGTAAAGGGAGTGTACACTGATGGTTAGCAGAAAAGATTCCAATATTCAGCGCCTGAAGCGTCATCGCAGAGTGCGTGCGGCCATCTCGGGTACGCCCGAAAGACCCCGCCTGTGTGTTTATAGAAGCCTCGCCAACATCTACTGCCAGGTGATCGACGACGTAAGCGGCGTCACCCTGTGCGCAGCCTCCTCCAACGAGAAGGAGTTTGCAATGTATGGCGGCAACTGCGAAGCAGCAAAGAAGGTCGGTATGGCCATTGCTGAGCGCGCAAAGGCAAAGGGCATCGAAAACGTGGTCTTCGACCGCGGCGGCTATGTCTATCACGGCAGAGTCCAGAGCCTGGCAGAAGGCGCCCGCGAGGGTGGCCTCCAGTTCTAAGGGAAAGGGGAAAAAGAATATGGCAAAGCGTATTGATGCTTCCACCCTTGATCTGACCGAGCAGGTCGTAGCCCTGAACCGTGTTTCCAAGACCGTTAAGGGCGGCCGCGTGATGAAGTTCACCGCTCTGGTCGTCGTCGGCAACGGCAACGGCATCGTCGGTTACGGCCTTGGTAAGGCCGCCGAAGTTCCGGATGCAATCCGCAAGGGCATGGAAGATGCAAAGAAGAACCTGAAGCAGATCGCTCTGAAGGGCGACACCATTCCGCACGAAGTCATCGGCGAATTCGGCGCAGGCCGCGTTCTGCTGAAGCCGGCTGCGGAAGGTACCGGCGTCATCGCCGGCGGCGCAGTGCGTGCCGTCATGGAGGCTGTCGGTATCAAGAATATCCGTACCAAGTGCCTGCGTTCCAACAACCCGCACAACGTCGTTTCCGCTACTATGGCTGGCCTCGAGTCCCTGCGCAATGCAGAGCAGGTGGCAGCACTCCGCGGCAAGAACGTCGCTGACATCGCGAAGGCTTAAGGAGGGCAACATGGCAAACCTGAAGATTACCTTAAAGAAGAGCTTAAACGGCAGAAATAAGACTCATATCGCCACTGCGAATTCCCTTGGTCTTCGCAAGATCGACGATTTCACTGTTCAGCCGGACAATGCACAGACCCGCGGTAAGATCTTCCAGATCTCTTACCTCGTGAAGGTCGAAGAGGTCTAAGGACATTTTAACCCCGATATGCAGGCGTCTTTCTCGCCTGTATATCTGGCGGAGCGAAAGGAATGAACTTTATGAAGTTATATGAACTGTCCCCTGCGCCTGGTTCCGTTCAGGAAGGCAAGCGCAAAGGCCGCGGCATCGGCACCGGTAACGGCAAGACCGCCGGTCGTGGTCATAAGGGTCAGAATGCACGCTCCGGCGGCGGCGTTCGCCCCGGCTTCGACGGTACTTCCGTCCCGTATATCAGAAAGCTCCCGAAGCGTGGATTCAAGAACCACTTTAAGACCAACTACGCTGAGATCAATGTTGCTGCTCTCTCCATCTTTGAGGACGGCGCAGTCGTTGATACCCAGGCCCTCATCGAGGCCGGCCTCATCAAGAAGACTCTTGATGGCGTCAAGGTTCTCGGCACCGGCGAACTGAGCAAGAAGCTGACCGTTCAGGCAGCCGCGTTCTCTGCCGGCGCAAAGGAGAAGATCGAGGCAGCCGGAGGAAAGGCCGAGGTGGTGTAACATGTGGAATACGTTTGTGAACGCATGGCGTAACCCCGAAATCCGCAAAAAGCTCCTGTTCACGCTCATGATCGTGGTGATTTATCGGTTCGGTTCTGTTGCAGTGCTGATCCCCGGTATTGACACGGCAGGACTGCGCGTGCTGTTCGATACGTACCTTGAGTCAGGCAACCTGCTGGGCTATTACAATATCCTCAGCGGTGGTGCTCTGAGCTATGCCACTTTGTTTGCACTGTCGATCACTCCTTATATTAACGCAAGCATTATTATCCAGCTTCTGACCATTGCCATTCCGGCTCTTGAGCGTCTTTCCAAGGAAGGCGGCGAGGAAGGCAAGAAGAAGATCGCTGCTCTCACCCGTTACGCCACTGTGGGTATCGGCCTGATCCAGTCCTTCACTTACTTCATCCTCCTCCGGAACAATGATCTCCTGCTGAATCCCGGCGTCTGGTCCGCAATCGTGATCATCGCAAGCTTCACCGCTGGTTCCGCCATCGTCATGTGGCTGGGCGAACAGATCACCGAAAACGGCATCGGCAACGGCATCTCTATCCTGCTGTTCGTCGGTATCGTGGCCCGTTTCCCGCAGATCGCTATGACGATCTTCGCTTACTTTGCACAGGGCGGCTGGTATATCCTGCTGATGGCTCTCGTGATCGTGCTGCTCCTGGCCATGATCGTCTTTATCGTGGTCGTGACCGATGCAGAGCGCCGCGTGCCTGTCCAGTATGCAAAGCGTATGGTCGGCCGTAAGATGTACGGCGGCCAGTCCACCAATCTGCCCATGAAGGTGAATATGTCCGGCGTTCTGCCCGTCATCTTCGCCTCCACCTTCCTGGCACTGCCGGCCACCATCATTGGTTTCACCGGTCCTGCCGAGGGCGGCTTCTGGTATAAAGTCGGCCTCTGGTTCCAGCAGACTCACCCCTTCTATATCATCCTGTATCTGCTGCTGATCTTTGGCTTCGCATATTTCTATTCCGTGATTCAGTTCAACCCCATTGAGATCTCCAACAACCTGAAGAAGAACGGCGGCTTCGTCATGGGTTATCGTCCCGGCAAGCCCACTTCCGACTTCCTCATGAAGATCCTGGGTAAAGTCACCTTCATCGGCGCTGCGTTCCTGGCTGTGGTCGCTGTCTTCCCGCTGATCTTCAGCGCTGCGACCGGTATTATTGCCATCTCCATCGGCGGTACTTCCCTGATGATCGCCGTCGGCGTTGCTCTCGAAACTGTCCAGCAGGTCGAGGCACAGCTGATGATGCGCCATTACAAGGGTTTCCTTGAATAAGAGAAGGAGGCACTTATGAAGCTGATTCTTCTGGGTGCACCTGGTGCCGGTAAGGGCACACAGGCAGAAATGCTGTGTGAAAAGCTGGGCATTCCCCAGGTTTCCACCGGCAACATCATTCGCTCTGAGATCAAGAGCGGCACCGAGCTGGGCATGAAGGTCCGCGCTCTGGTGGAGTCCGGTTCTCTGGTTCCGGACGCTCTCGTGATCGAGCTTCTGAAAAACCGCATTGCGCAGGCAGATTGTGAAAACGGCTTCCTGCTCGACGGTTTCCCCCGCACGGTCCCCCAGGCAGACGCTCTGGGCGAGATCTGCGGTGTGGATGCGGTAATCGAGATTTTTGTTCCTGATACGGCGATCGTCTCCCGTATGTCCGGCAGAAGAACCTGCCCGGGCTGCGGCGCCACCTATCATGTGGTCCACAACGCCCCCAAGACCGAGGGCAAGTGCGACCTCTGCGGTGCCGATCTGATCGTCCGTCCCGATGATGATCCTGAAGTGGTGAAGGGCCGTCTGAAGGTTTATCATGACCAGACGGAGCCTCTCATCGCTTATTACCGTGAACGCGGCCTTCTGAAGACCGTGGATGGCGAAAAGCCGCTGCCCGAAGTGGCCGTAGCCATCAATGAGGCATTGGGAATCGAATGATTACGCTGAAAAATTCCAAAGAAATTGCATCCATGCAAAAATCCGGTGCGATCACAGCTGCCGCCATGCAGGCGGCCCGCGCTGTGATCCGCCCCGGCGTGACCACCCGCGAGATCGATCGTGCCGTCCATGACGCCATCCTGGCTCACGGCGCAAAGCCCTCTTTCCTGGGCTACGGCGGCTTCCCCGCCAGCGCCTGCGTCAGCGTCAACGACGAAGTGATCCACGGCATCCCCGGATCCCGTAAGATCAATGAGGGCGATCTTGTGAAGATCGATGTGGGCGCGTACTTTGAGGGCTTTCACGGCGACTGCGCCGCCACCTTCGCGGTGGGAGAGGTCAGTGCCGAGGCCCGCAAACTCATGGATGTGACCAGACAGAGTTTCTATGAGGGTATCAAATTTGCACGGGTCGGCTATCGGATCTCCGATATCTCTCATGCGATTCAGGAGTACGCCGAAAGCTTTGGCTTTGGTGTGGTGCGGCAGTTCATCGGACACGGTGTGGGCCGCCAGCTCCATGAAGACCCGGAAGTACCCAACTTCGGAAAACCCGGTCATGGACCGCGCCTCCTGCCCGGCATGACGATCGCCATTGAACCGATGATTAACGCCGGTTCTTTTGACGTGAAAGTGATGCCCGACCGGTGGACAGTCAAGACAGTTGACCAGAGCCTCTCCGCCCATTATGAGCACAGCGTGCTGATCACCACCGGTGATCCCGTGCTGCTCACCCAGTGGGAATGAGCCCCCTGGCCGTCAGAAACGTTTGAAACACAGCGGACCGAAATTCCCGTTACAGTTTTATGGAGGTATATTAGCTTGGCTAAGGAAGACATCATCGAGCTCGAGGGTACCGTCATAGAGGCGCTGCCGAATGCAATGTTCACTGTGGAACTTGCAAACGGGCACCGTATTTTATCACATATTTCCGGTAAGCTTAGAATGAACTTCATCCGTATTCTCCCGGGTGACAAGGTCACGGTGCAGATGTCGCCGTATGATCTGACCCGCGGCAGAATCACCTGGCGTTCCAAGTAAGCAAGAACCGTTATTTGCAGAAAGGTTGGTTTCATTATGAAAGTTAGACCGTCCGTGAAGCCCATGTGCGAAAAGTGCAAGCTCATTCGCCGTAAGGGTCGTCTCATGATCATCTGCGAAAAGCCGAAGCATAAGCAGAGACAGGGTTAATTAGGAGGTACGTTACAATATGGCACGTATAGCAGGCGTTGACCTTCCCAGAGATAAAAGAATTGAAGTTGCTCTGACCTACATCTATGGTATCGGTCTGAAGAGCTCCCGCGATATCCTCAAGGAGACCGGCGTTGATCCCGACATCCGTGTTCGTGATCTGAACGAGGACGACGTTTCCAAGCTCCGTGAGGCTATTGATAACTCCTACCGCGTCGAAGGCGACCTTCGCCGTGACGTGGCACTGGACATCAAGCGTCTGATCGAAATCGGTTCCTATCGTGGCCTGCGCCACAGAAGAGGCCTGCCGGTTCGTGGTCAGCGCACCCGTACCAATGCCAGAACCCGTAAGGGCCCGGCAAAGGCAATCGCCAATAAGAGAAAGTAAGGAGGGACTAAAATGCCGCCTAAATCCAAAAGAACTACCACCGTCAGAAGACGTCGTGAACGTAAGAATATCGAAAAGGGTCAGGCTCATATCCGCGCCTCCTTTAACAATACCATCGTGACCATTACCGACGTTGCCGGTAATGCCATCGCATGGGCTTCCGCCGGCGGCCTCGGCTTCCGCGGTTCCCGTAAGTCCACTCCCTTTGCTGCACAGTCCGCTGCTGAGACTGCTGCCAAGAACGCAATGGAGCATGGCCTGAAGAGCGTTGAAGTGTATGTCAAGGGCCCCGGTTCCGGCCGTGAAGCCGCCATCCGTGCACTGCAGGCCGCAGGTCTCGAGGTGAGCCTGATCAAGGACGTCACCCCCATCCCCCACAATGGATGCCGCCCGCCCAAGCGTCGCCGCGTCTAATCGAATTAGGAGGTTACTGTTATGGCAAGATATACCGGTGCGGTATGTAAGCTGTGCCGCCGTGAAGGTGAAAAGCTCTTCCTGAAGGGCGATAGATGCTATACTGGCAAGTGCGCCCTCTCCCGCCGCAACTTTGCCCCCGGCCAGCATGGCCAGGCCCGCAAGAAGCGCAGCGAGTACGGCATCCAGCTCCGTGAGAAGCAGAAGGTCAGAAGATACTACTGCGTTCTCGAGGGCCAGTTCGAACACTACTTTGAGCTCGCTGAGAAGCGCAAGGGTGTTACTGGTGAGAACCTCCTGTTCATCCTCGAGAGCCGTCTTGATAACATTGTTTATCGTCTTGGCTTCGCAATGTCCCGTCCTGAGGCACGTCAGCTCGTGCGTCACGGCCACTTTGAGGTCAACGGCAAGAAGGTCAACATCCCGTCTTACCTGTGCAAGCCCGGCGATGTCATCGCTCTGAAGGACGGCAGCCGTTCCTCCGAGAAGTTCAAGGCTATTCTGGAAGCCAACGCCTCCAAGCCCATTCCGAAGTGGCTGTCCCTCAATGTGGAAAAGCTCGAAGGTACCTTCGTTACCATGCCCGAGCGCGACGATATTGATCTTCCCATCGAAGAGCACTACATCGTCGAGTTGTACTCCAAGTAATCCTGACAATCGGGCGTTTGATCTGCGGCAAGCTCTTGCCGCATGATCAAAATGCTCATGGTACGCCGAAAACCATCACGTGCATGCGTATTAACGCAAGGAGGGTATGAATTCATGATAGAGATCGATAAGCCCCGCATTGAATGTGCTGAGATGTCCGAGGACGGTTCCTACGGCAGATTCGTAGTAGAACCTCTGGAAAGAGGTTATGGTACGACCCTGGGCAATTCTTTGCGGAGAATCCTGCTCTCTTCATTGCCCGGTGCAGCGGTTACAAGTATTAAGATAAATGGTGTTCAGCACGAATTTTCCACTATCCCCGGAGTCAAAGAGGATGTTACAGAGATCGTTTTGAATGTCAAGGGCATCATTGCCCGCCTGCACACCCAGGCCCCGAAGATCGTGTATATCAACGCGGTCGGCGAGTGCGATGTGTGCGCCGGTGACATCAAGGCGGATGGTGAAGTGGAGATTCTGAATCCGGATTGGCATATCGCCACTCTGGGCGCAGATGCTCACCTCAATATGGAACTGACCTTCAGTCATGGCCGCGGCTATGTCTCCGCAGAGCGGAATAAGCCCGCCCAGTCCATTATTGGTCTCATCCCTGTGGACTCCATTTATACTCCGGTTTACAAAGTCAACTATGCTGTTGAAAACACCCGAGTAGGCAATGTAACAGATTACGACAGGCTGATTCTGGAAGTTTGGACCAACGGAACCCTGACGGCACAGGAGGCAATCTCCTGGTCCGCCAAGATCCTGAGTGACCTGCTTGTCCACTTCATCGATCTGTCTGAGGAAGTTGGTTCCCGTTCCACCGTGGTGGAGCGCGTGGAGGCCCAGTACGAGAAGGTCCTTGAAATGACCATCGAAGAACTGGATCTCAGCGTCCGCAGCTTCAACTGCTTGAAGCGCGCAGGCATCAACACCGTTGAGGACCTGATCGACAAGACCGAGGACGAGATGATGAAGGTTCGTAACCTGGGCCGCAAGAGCCTGGAAGAGGTTATGAACAAGCTGAGTGCGATGGGCCTGTCGCTTCAGAAGAACGAGGAATAAAGGGAGCCGCACTCCCCACCCGAAAGACGCATTAAGGAGGAATTGTCTATGCCCCGCAAGCTCGGCAGAAAGACCGATCATAGAATGGCAATGCTCCGGGCAATGGTGACCTATCTGCTGGAGAACGGCAGAATCGAGACCACCGTGACCCGTGCTAAGGAAGTCCGTCCGCTGGCGGAGAAAATGATCACTTTGGGCAAGAACGGTAGTCTTGCTGCAAAGCGTCAGGCACTTGCTTTCGTGACGAAGGAAGACGTCGTCGTGAAGCTGTTTGACGAGATCGCCCCGAAGTACAAGGAGCGCAACGGCGGTTACACCCGTATCATCAAGACGGGCCCGCGCCGCGGCGATGCCGCCGAAATGGCCATCATCGAGCTGGTGTAAGTTTCGCCACGATTTGATGTAAGGTATAGATAAAGCTGCAACACACAGGAAGGTTCGCCCTGCTGTGTATTGCAGCTTTATTTTTTCGCACGGGATCCATCCTGCCCGCATATGCTGTATCATGACACTCTCCGCTTGACAGCGGCGACGAAAGGTGATATCTTCATGAAGGAACCACAGGGCAGTCCCTGCCAATTTGATCTACCGAGGAGGACCCTATGCAGCAAGTATTACTCACAGCCCTGGGCATCGGCGGCTCCACCGTCATCGGTGCGCTTCTGGGCTTTTTGGTGAAACGCATTTCCCATAAATGGAACGACTTGATTTTAAGCTTTGCCGCCGGCGTCATGCTGGCCGCGGCGATTCTGGGCCTGATCCTGCCCGGCATGGAGCATGGCGGAAAGTATGCCGCCCTGATCGCCGCCGTGGGCATCCTGGCCGGCGCGGCCTTCTTAAACCTCATCGACCGCATTGTGCCCCATCTCCACCAGATGGCAGGCATCGACCCGAATTCCCACTCGGGCGACCTGCAGCAGTTGAATAAAATCCTCTTGTTCGTCATGGCCATCGCCATCCATAATTTCCCCGAGGGCATCGCCGCCGGCGTCAGCTTCGGCACCGGCGACACCGCGGACGCCTTCTCTGTGGCGGCGGGCATCGCCCTGCAGAATGTCCCCGAGGGCATGGTCATCATCGCCCCCATGCTGGCCGCCGGCATCAGCCGCAGCCGCACCTTCTGGATCGCTCTGGCCACCGGCCTTGTGGAGGTCCTCGGCACGCTCTTCGGCTATCTGGCCGTGTCCGTTGCCACCTTTATGCTGCCCTTTGCCCTCTGCTTCGCCGGCGGCACCATGCTCTATGTGATCTCGAACGACATGATCCCGGAGACCCACAGCCATGGCTTCGCCCGGGGCGCCACTTATGCCCTGCTCATCGGCTTTATCGTCATGCTCTTTATGGACACCCTCATCGGCTAAGCCACGTCCATCTTGCGGCAGCACTCGATCTATGATAAAATAAGGAATCAAACCCTACGAAAGAAGGATCTTTCCATGAAATATGTCATCGTATTAACGGACGGCGCGGCGGATTATCCGCTGGAGGCCCTCTCCGGCCGCACGCCTCTTGAGGCCGCGAACACCCCGCATATCGCCCGCCTGGCCCAGCACGGCATCAGCGGCATCGTCAAGACCGTGCCGGACAGCGTAAAGCCCGGCTCTGACACCGCCAATCTCTCCGTCATGGGCTATGACCCCACGGTGTGCTATACCGGCCGTTCTCCTCTGGAGGCCGTTAGTATGGGCATCGATCTGGCCGACGACGACGTGGCCCTGCGCTGCAATATCGTCACCATCTCCGATACCGAACGCTATGAGGACGCCACTATGGTGGACTACTCCGCCGGTGAGATCACCACGGAGGAAGCGAAAATTCTCATCCAGGACGTTGCAAAAGAACTGAACAGCGAGCTTCGGGATCTCTATCCCGGCGTCAGCTATCGTCACTGCCTGGTGCTGCACCATGCCGAGACCGGCACGGACTGCACCCCGCCCCATGACATCACCGGCCGCCCCATCGCGGAATACCTGCCCAAAGGCGTCTATGGCGAACTGCTTCTCGACCTGATGAAACGCTCCCGGGAGATCCTCCGGAACCATCCTGTGAATCTGGACCGCATCGCCCGGGGTCTCAATCCCGCCAACACCTGTTGGTTCTGGGGCGAGGGCAGACGCCCGGCTCTTGACAAATTCCATGACCTCCACGGCAAGACCGGCACCGTCATCTCCGCCGTTGACCTCATCAAGGGCATCGGCCTCTGCGCCGGCTTTGAGAGCATCGACGTGGAGAACGTCACCGGCACTCTGGACACCAATTACGAGGGCAAGGCCGCCGCGGCCTGTGATGCCCTGTCCCGTGGTCAGGACTTCGTCTATATCCATCTGGAAGGCCCCGACGAGTGCGGCCACCACGCCGATACCGAGGGCAAGATCGTGTCCTTAGAGCGCATTGACCAGCGCATTGTGGCCCCGGTGGTGGAGCATCTGGAGCGCTTAGGGGAGCCCTACAGCATTCTGATCCTGCCGGATCATCCCACGCCCATCTCCACCATGACCCATGCCCGCGACCCGGTGCCCTTCGTGCTCTATCGTTCCACCGAGGACACAGGGGCGTATTCCGTGCCCCATTACGATGAGCGCTGCGCCGCCTCCACCGGCCTCTTCATCGAGCACGGCCCCGACCTCATGCGCCGCTTCCTGCAGGAAGTGTAAGAAAAGACAAAAAAGTCGCCGCGCCCGGAAACCAGCGATGGTTCCCGGGCGCGGCTTTTGTGTGTTATCTATTGTCACACGGATTTTGCCGTATGATCACAGGGAAAGCTGTTTGAAAATGGCGCTGGCCAGCGCCTGAGCCAGGGTCTCCTGATACGCTTCCGTCAGGAGCAGGTCATGCTCCCCGGGATTTGTCAGGAAGCCCAGCCGCACCATGGCGGCGGTGCAGGCGGTATCCGTCAAAACGGTGGAGGAATTCTCGCCAAGGCCCCGGTCCACCGCGCCGGTGGCGCTCACCAGTGCCTCCTGAAGCACGGCGGCGAAGTCCCGGTCCCGGGTATCCCCGGCGGCATAGCGGCTCTCCACGCCCCGCACATCGCTCTCCGCCTCATAGGAATTGCAGTGGAGGGACAGCAGCAGATCCGGCGCGGTCTCGTTTGCCAGCGCCACGCGGTCGGCACGGGACACGGCATAGTCCCCGTCCCGGGTCATCACCACCTGAATGCCCTCCTGCCATAAAAGCGGCCGCAGCTTCAGTGCCACTGCCAGTACGATCTCATCCTCGGAGGCAGAGCCCACATAGGCGCCGGTATCCGTGCCGCCATGACCGGGATCAAGAAGAACCGTCACGCCGGAGAAGCGGCCGTCCGTGGGGATAAAGGCCTCCTGCTGTTCCTCGGCGCCCACCGTCACACTGCCCAGATACCCCAGGTATCCCGTGGCCTGTTCGGCGCGCCGTCCATTTTCCACGTGCTCCTCATAGGTCACGGCGTAATAAATATTGCCGTGGCGGTCGGAGCGGAAGAAGAGATAATCCATCGCATAGGGGGAGAGCGCCGCCTCGATACAGTCCGCCCGGGGGAAACAGATGGGCCCCGCCGGCAGACCCCGGCAGAGATAGGAGTTATAATAGGGCTCATACGTCTCCTGATCCGCGTCGGTATAGGGGAGGACGTAGTTCTCCAGATAGTTTTCCGTGACGTTCATCTGAAGCTTCATGCCCTGCTCCAGACGATTATAGATGATGGAGGCCACCGTGGCGCGATCCTGCGCCGTACAGTTGCCCACTTCCTTTTCAATGATGGATGCGATGGTGAGCACTTCGTCCAGACTGTGGCCCATGGCCTGTGCCTGGGCCAGATACCCCGGGATCACCGCCGCGGTTTCGTCCAGCAGGGTCTTTGCCACCAGGGCAGGGGAGGAGCCCGGATGGAGCGCATAGCTGCCCGGCAGGAAATAGCCCTCCAGATCAAAGAGTCGGTTCTCCGCCGCATAGGAATCCGCCAGCCAGGGATAATACCGGGAGAAATCCACCTGCTGGCAGACGTTCAGGAACGCCGACGCAGGACAGACGCCCTTTTCTTCCAAAAGCTCCGCAAACTGGGCGAGGCTTCGTCCCGCCCGCAGGATCACCGTGACGGTCTCCTCGCTTCCATAGCTGAGGTCCAGCTCTGCGGTGATATCGCCGGCCGGCGCCGGCAGAAGCGGTGCGTCCGGCATATCCAGCTCCGGCTCGCCCGGCAGGGCCTCGTCCGTCACCGCGATCAGCGCAGTCTCCGTCAGGGGGCAGAGCTCACCCAGGATCACCGCGTCATATACCGTCAGTCGGGCATTGCCCGCCACATATACATTGCCGCCGATCATGCAGTCCGTCAAAACCGCATCCTCGGAGAGCACCAGCACATTCCCGGGGATATCCTCCCGGTACTGCCCGGCGTCAAAATACACGGCCTCAAACAGCGCGTCCAGAATCTGGATCACTTCGGCGCGGGTGATGGCCTGTGCCTGTCGGAATTCCCGCCCGAAGGGCAGGGCATTTCGCTGCGCCAGAGCGCCCACTTCGCCCGCCGCCCAGACAGGGATCTCGTCCGCATCCGCAAAGGCGTAAATGCCCCGGGCATCCGCCTCGATGTCAAAGGTGCGGCAGAGCATCACCACGGCCTCCGCCCGGGAAATCTCGTCCAGGGGCCGCACCCGGCCCTCATAGCCCAGGATCACCCCCGCGTAATTGGCTTTCAGAACCGCTTCCGTGTACCAACTGTCCGAAAGATCCTGGAAGGTATTCTCCGCGGCAGTCTCATAATGCACCATGCGGTCTAAAATCAGGGCCATCTCCCCCCGGGTGATGGAATCATCCGGCCGGAAATAGCCGTCATATCCTAAAATAATGCCGTAGCGGCTCCATTCCCCGATGGCATCCCGTGCCTCGTGGGTCTCGGTATCCAGATATGCCGCCTGGGCGGAGGCGACCCCGGTGAATAAGAGCGCCACCGTCAAAAACGCCGCCAAAACGCGTCGCAGTTTCATAGGTTACACCTTCTGTCAAAACAATTACAATTTGGTTACAAACAATTTTAGCATACATTTCTGGAATTTGCAAGCCCCATTTTTCCGCATTCCGGGGGTATTTCTGTCCAAAATGTAAATAAACTGTGATTCCGCGGGAAAATCTTGCCTCATGCAGCAAAAAATGGTATGATAGATTCCACCGAGAATGATACCAAAAGGAGAATCCCCATGAAACGATTCTTAAAGCTTTCGGCACTCTTCCTGTGCCTTGCACTGACCCTGACGCTCTTCTCCGGCTGCAGCGCCGGCATCCATCATGTGGAGATCGTGATTGAGAACTACGGCTCCGTATTCGTGGAGCTGGACGGCAAGACCGCCCCCAAGACCGTGCGGAATTTCATCAAACTTGCCGAGGACGGCTTTTATGACGGCCTCACCTTCCATCGCATTGAGTATGGCTTCGTGATCCAGGGCGGCTGTCCGAAAGGAGACGGTACCGGCGGCAGCGGCCAGTCCGTCAAGGGCGAATTCGCCGCCAACGGCCACCGCAACCCCATCTCCCACCGCCGCGGCGTGATCTCCATGGCGCGCGGCAGCGGCTTTGAAGGCGAATATGACTCCGCCTCCAGCCAGTTCTTCATTATGCTGGAGGACAATACCCAGTTAAACGGCCTCTATGCCTCCTTCGGCCAGGTCACGGAGGGCATGGAGATCATCGATCAGGTGGTAGCGGACGCCACTCTGAAGGGCTATTACGGCGCAGTCGCGCCGGAGGACCAGCCCGTGATCACTACCATCCGCGTCTTAGACTGATCCCATATCGGAACTTTCCCCCGCCCGGCGGCAGCGCAATTGCCCGCCCGGCGGGGTTCTTTTTTGCAAATTCGACAAATTCTGCAAGTTCCCTTCATGCATCCTGCATGAAGGGCGGCGGCCGGAAAAACGGAATACGGGAAATCGGTTGACGGAAACATTTTGCTTTCCCCAATTCCACAGAAAGTTATCCACACTTTCCACAGGGTTTTCCACAAAGCTGTGGGAAGAAAATCGTGGAAAACCCCGCCTATTCCCGCAAAAAACGACCTCCCGTTTTTGCTTTCCACAGGTAAGGCCGGGAAAGTGGGTGACATAATCCGCTTCCGAAACACGATTGGTTACAAAATGGTCACAAATTTCTCCGTCAAAAACTTGCAGAAGCGGCGGGAGGGGGCGCGCCTTGCATCCGGGAGGAAAGGGTGGTATACTGAATTTATTGACGATAACGTATCCCGGGGTGTTGTGAATGAAAATTTTAGCCATCGACGGCAACAGTATTTTAAGCCGTGCTTTTTACGGAATCCGCCCGCTGACCACGGCGGAGGGTATCCCCACCAATGCCATCTACGGATTCCTGTCCACCTATCTTAAAACCTGTGAGGAGATCGCGCCCGATGCGGCGGTGGTGTGCTTTGACCTGAAAGCGCCCACCTATCGCCACATGGAGTATGCCGCCTATAAGGCCGGCCGCCGTCCCACGCCCCCGGAGCTGATCCAGCAGATCCCGCTGATGAAGGATGTTCTGCGGAAGATGGGCGTCATGTGCTGTGAACTGGAAGGATACGAGGCTGACGACCTCCTGGGCACCATCAGTCAGGACTGTGAGGACTGTCCGGACTGTCAGTGCGTGATCCTCACCGGCGACCGGGACAGCTTCCAGTTGGCCGGGGAGAACACCACCATCCGTCTCGTGACCACCAAGGCGGGCCATCCCGTCACCACCGACTATACCCCCGCGGTGATCGCCGAGACCTTCGGCGTGACGCCGCCCCTGATGATCGATGTCAAGGCCCTCATGGGCGACGCCTCCGATAATATCCCCGGCGTGGCCGGGATCGGCGAAAAGACCGCCCTCTCTCTGGTGCAGAAATACGGCGGCATCGAGGCGATTTACCGGGATCTTGATACTCTCGATATCCGCGAGACCCTGCGGCAGAAGCTGCGGGACGGGGAGGAGAGCGCCTGGATGAGCCGCCGCCTGGCGGAGATCGACCGCCAGGCCCCCCTGTCCTTTACGCCTCAGGAGGCCATTGCCTACCCGGCGGACGAGGCGGGCCTCTTCGCCCTGCTGCGGAAATTGGAGCTGCGCTCCTTTATCACCCGGATGCATCTCTCCGCCGCCGCGGAATCCGCCCCCGAGGCGCCAAAGACCGCTGTTGCCCCCGCGGCGATCATTGCCGATCCCGACGCCCTTGCCGCGCTTTCCGCCCGCCTGCAGAAAATCACAGAGCCTGCGGCGCTTCTGACCGAGGAGGCGCTTGACTGGGTGGCCGTGGACGACGGCGCGGGCACGGCCCTGATCCGCCGCGCGGATTTCACGGACGAGGCCTATGACGCCTTCCTGGATCTGCTCTTCTCCGACGCCGTGCCGAAAACCGTCCATGACGGTAAGGCGCTCTATGTCGCCCTGCTCTCCGAAAATCGCCCCGTCCGGGGCTTTGCCTTCGACAGCGCCGTGGCGGCCTATCTCCTGAATCCCGCCACCGGCAAGTACGAGCTTAGCAGGATCGCCCCTGCCTATCTGGACGAAGAACTGCCCGAGGCCGTGTATCAGAAGGACGAGGCCTTCTCGCCCCTGTCCGATCCCGCTCCGGCGCTGGCCGCCCTTTCCGCCCATCTCTCTGCCATTCGCCGCCTCCGCCCGCTGCTCACCGGAAAACTGGAGGAGGAGGGCATGACCAGTCTCATGTTTGACATGGAGCTGCCCCTCATGGAGGTACTCTCCGCCATGCAGGTCGTGGGCGTCCGGATCGACCGGGACCGCCTCATCACCTACGGCGAAGAACTCTCCGCCCAGGTGGCGGCGCTGGAAGAGGCCATCTATCAGGCGGCAGGGGAGACCTTTAACATCAATTCCCCCAAACAGCTTGGGGAGATCCTCTTTGACAAAATGGGCCTGCCTGCCGGGAAAAAGACCAAGTCCGGCTATTCCACCGACGCGGACGCCCTGCAGAAGGTGGCCGCGCTCCATCCCATCGGCGGCCTGCTTCTGGAATACCGCCAGCTTGCCAAGCTGAAGTCCACCTATGCCGAGGGACTTCTCAAGGTCATCTCTCCTGCGGATGGACGCATCCACTCCTCCTTCCACCAGCTCACCACCGCCACCGGCCGCATCAGCTCTACAGAGCCCAATATGCAGAACATCCCCGTCCGGCAGGAGCGGGGCGCAGAGCTGCGCCGCATGTTCGTGGCGGAGCCCGGCTGGCGGCTCATCGACGCGGACTATTCCCAGATCGAGCTGCGCATCCTGGCCCACATCTCCGACGACCCCGGCATGAAGGCCGCCTTCGCCTCCGGCCAGGATATCCACCGCATGACCGCCGCGTCTGTGGAGGGCGTGGCCCCCGAGGACGTGACTCCCGCCATGCGCTCCCGGGCCAAGGCCGTGAACTTCGGCCTGGTCTATGGCATGAGTGACTTCTCTCTGGCCGCCCAGATCGGCGTCACGCGGAAAGAGGCAAAAGCCTATATCGAGAACTATTTCGCCATGTTCCCCGGCGTGCGCCGGTATATGGACGAGATCAAGGCCAAGGCGAAAGAGGAGGGCAGCGTGTCCACCCTGTCCGGCCGCCGCCGCCCCCTGCCGGAGATCCAGTCCACCAACTTCAACGTCCGCTCCTTTGGCGAGCGGGTGGCGCTGAATACCCCCATCCAGGGCACCGCCGCGGACGTCATCAAACTGGCCATGGTGGCGGTCTATCGCCGCCTGCAGGAGGCGGGGATGCGCACCCGCCTGATCCTCCAGGTGCACGATGAACTGATTCTGGAGGCCCCGGAGGACGAGGTGGCCCGCGCCACCGCCCTCCTCACCGAGGAAATGCAGAACGCCATGTCTCTCTCCGTGGCCCTGGTGGCCGACGCCGGTGTCGGTGAGGACTGGTACCACGCAAAAGGATAACAAAACGGAGACCGTAAAACACGGTCTCCGTTTTGCTTTGGAAGGGGGTCATTCGCTGAGATAAAAGGTGAGCTTACTGCGCAGATCCTTGAGACAGTTCTTGTAGCTGTCCTCGCCCTGGAAGTAGGGGAGCATGGCGTCCCGCAGTATCGTTCTTGTCACGGTGTCGCTTTGCACATATCGATCCACGCCGGTGAGAATCGTCATCAATTCCTCCGCCTCTTCTTCGGTGAGGGCGCGTTCTTCGAAATGATATATCTCCACATTGTTGACGATCTCAACAGCGGGCGCTTCATACACGGCTTTTCGGATGGATTCTTTATGGATGGGAATCCCATCAAACAACTTAAAGGGATTTGACTGCTCTTCCTCGGACAGCAGGAATTTGATAAACCGATAAGCATTTAATGTATTTGGGGAATTGGAACGAATGGCGATCTGGCCGCAGAGGTTTCCGATGAATTCGCCTGTCTGACCGGAAATGGGGTGCAGCACATAATCAAAGGACTCGTTTTTGAGACTGGCAATGGTTCTGGTGATCCCTTCCAGATTCAAAGGATACCAGAATACACATTGTCCCCAGGAAAGGGGACGATCCCCGAAATTGCTGATCCGACGCAGACCCGTCCCGTCATCATCATAGGGGAAGTATGCCCGATATCCTTCTAGGAACCGGCGAAGCTCCTTTTCATCCGGCAGCACTTCTCCCGCTTCATAGTCGATCAGGCGGATGCCGGAATTCATCAGAAGCTGATAGAAATGATTCTTTGCCTGCAGCATTTGCTGAAACCCAGTGGACTCTGCCGCCGCCGGCGTCAGGCGCGCCAATTCTTCTAAATAGTCCGACATGATTTGGGCGCTGTCCTCCCGATATCCCAATTCATCCAGTTTTGATGCGGAGGAAACGGTATAAAGAACCTCATAGGAGAGCGGAATCGTATACTGCCGCCCGCCGATCCGACAATCCTCAAATACGCCGTCTACGTACGTATCTTCTGCAAAGTCCGGGTCTTCTGCCAACACCTTGGTCAGATCAAGAAAATTGTGATGCAAAGCGGCTTTCGGAATATCCAGGTTCGTCAACTGGTATAAAAACACCACGTCCGGGCCGGAACCACTGGCCAGATCATTTGCCACGCGCTCCTGCCATTCCTCCGCCGGAACCCCCACCATTTCCACGTCAATATCGTAAAGCGCGGTAAATCGCTGGATACGCTCCTGTTCCAGCGCCGCCATTTCCGTCACATAATACAGCACCAACGTATCCGTCTCCCGGAGATCCGCATATCCCGGCGCGTCAACCGGCGCGGCGGTTGACGCTTTCGCCGGCTCCTTGCTGCACCCGGCGAGCGTCAGCAGGAACAGGACTGCCGCCAGGCATCCCGCGATGCGGCGTGTGAGCGTTTTTTTCATAATAATCCCCTTTCTCTTGCGGTATGATTTGCTTTGATGCGCTTCTGTCTATTTAGGAGGGGTCATTCGCTGAGATAAAAGGTGAGCTTACTGCGGAGGTCGTTGAGGCAAAATTCGTAGCTGGCTTCGTTTTGGAAGAAAGGCAGCATGGTGTCACACACCATTTCAATGATTTCGTTTGATAAGTTCAAGACAAAACGATCTGTTCCGGTGATCAATTCCATGATCATTTCTGCCTCATCCTCAGTAAATGCACGATCTTCATAATCTGGCATCGCATTGCCGCCCGGCCCCCTCGTGAAACCTGTTGAATTTACCAAACCGTCATATAGTGCTTTTTTGAGAATCGGCATACCGTCTGGAATGGTATACCTGTCCTTTTGTGATGTTTCAGAGAGAATAAACTTTATAAACCGATATGCGTTCAAAGTATTCTTCGAATTTGCATTGATCGCCACTGGCCCGCAAACGATACCAACAGATTCTTTTGTCTGTCCGGGAATTGAATGAATTACATAATCATAAGACTCGTTTTTTAAGACAGACAAAGTGGCAGGCAAACCGTCCATATTTCTAGGAAACACGAAAGCACATCGCCCCGCAGTAAGTACATCATAGCCAAGAGCTCGATGGTACATTGCTCGATCAGCCTCGTTATAATCATAGGGGAAATACAACTTATACGATTCAAGAAAATCACGGAAATTCTTTTCGTCCGGAAGTACTTCCCCTGTCTCGTAATTGATAACCGGGATACTGGAAAACAGAAGCAGCCTTTGAAAGGTATTTTTAGAACAAAACATTTGTTGAAAATTTGAATTTACTTCGGCTTTCGGTGTTACACGGACTGATTCTTCCAGTAAATCCGACATGGTATCAACACCATCCCAACGAAATCCAAGTTCCTCCAAATCAGACCGAATTGAAGCCACAAGCGGCAGTTCACAAGAGAGCGGTACGACATATTGCCGTCCATAATGTTGACAAGCCTCAAAAACGCCATCCAGATAATCTTCTTTATGGAACTCCGGATCCTCCGCCAAAACATTGGTGAGATCCAGAAAACTATGGTTCAAAGCGGCTTTATCAATATCTGTATAGAACATTTCATATAAAAAGATCACATCCGGCCCTGAGCCAGCTGCAAGATCATTGATGATTCTTTCCTCATATTCTTCTTTAGAAACAGTCACAATCTCTACATCCACATCATACGCTTGTTGAAACAGATTGATCATGCGTCGTTCTACCCTTTCATTAGATTGACGGATATAGAGTACCAACTTGTCTGTCTCCACCAGATCATCATACCCCGGCCCGTCGCTGGGTTCAGCCCATTCTGGAGAGATGGAAGGTTCACTCATATCAAATGATACATTACACCCAGTAAACACATGTAAAAAGAAGACTACATTAATCAACAAAATAAAACAAGATTGTTTTGTTTTCATATAAACTCTCCAAATTAAGAAATGTCAATTTATCCAATTTTTTGTATAAAAGAGGCGCAATTAGCTATCACGCCTCTTTTACCAAACAACTTCAAAAAGCCATATCAAAAACTCATTCTACTCAACTCGAATAACAGTAGACACTTTATGCCCAATATTGATGTGAATATACAATACTAAGACAATTTGCTTCTGTGATTGAATATGAGCCGCTACTATCCAAATCAATCGATGGGGTACAGGAAGCGCAATTACACGTAACAGTACAATTACAAACACCAGCATATGCTTCAATGGAGTCCTGTAATTTAACACGAGACTTTTTAAGTTTTTTCATATACACTTTTCCTTTCCAAAAAATTATTAAGTAGACGTAACACGATATAGAAAATGCATTAATGATCGGTTTCTATATATTGAAAAATAACAAAGAAGATATCCCAACAAAACAATAATCAAGTTTCATAAGTCATTCACTCAAATAGAAAGTCAACTTACTACGAAGCTCTTCGAGGCAGGATTTGTAACTGTCCTCGGCCTTGAAAAAGGGCAGCATAGTATCATACACCATGTCATAGTACGGTTTTGAAATCATCATCTCATAATCTGACGTAGATTCAATCAACCCCATAATTCGTTCGGCCTCTTCCTCTGTGAGTGCAGGTATATCGTAATTAAAAAAGGCTCCGCCACCAGGGCCCCCTTCTCCGCCAGGTGCTTCTAGCAAACATTCCAAAAGTGCTTCTTTCAAAATGGGCAGAGCATCCGGAGTGCCATACTGGTCTTTCTGTATCGTCTCGGAGAGCATGAATTTAATGTATCGATAGGCATTCAAGGAGTTTTTAGAATTTGCACTGATCGCAACCGGACCAGCAACCGTTCCGACAGACCCGCCGGTTTTACCCGGAATCGATTGAATATCGTATTCACGACCCTGTTCTTTTAACACATACAATGTAAACGGAAAACCGTACATATCTCCAGGGAACCAGAATACACAATTTCCCGCCGTAAGCACATCATAAGCGAACGGACGATGCCACATGGTCGGATCATTCTCATCATAGTCATAAGGGAAATACGATTTGTACGCCTCAAGGAACTCCCGGAAACCCTTTTCGTCCGGCAGAACTTCTCCGTTCTCGTAGTCAATCACAGGAATACCCGAGATTTGCAAGAATCTGACAAATACGTTTTTCGTGTGAAACATCTGTTTGAAATTCGGATCTTTTGCGGCTTTCGGTGACAACTCAGCTAACACATCCAGATATTCCGACATGGTATCAACATGATCCCAGTTGAATCCGATTTCCTCCGTTTTCTCCTTGAGAGAAACTACCAACGACGGTTCGCAGGACAACGGCATAACATATTGGCGACCATGATACTGGCATGCTTCAAACACACCGGGGAGATAGTCATCCACATTAAAATCTGGATCTTCAGCCAAAACATTAGTCAAATCAAGGAAATTCTGATTCAGAGCCGCTTTGTTGATGTCAGTCCCATACATTTCGTATAAGAGCAGCACATCCGGCCCAGAGCCTGTTGCCAGATCATTTATGATTCGTTCCTCGTATTCTTCCGTAGGAATCACAATGATTTCTACGTCCACATCATGATGTTGTTTAAACATATCTACTCTGCGGCGATCTAAAGCCACGTTGGCTGTACTGGTATAGAGAACAAGCTTATCCGTCTCAACAAGATCAGACAAACCCGGCCCGTCGTCGGGTTCAGCCCATTCCGGTAAGACCGAAGATTCCGCCGATACTTCCCCACACCCGGCAAGCATCAGCATCATCGCCGCCGCAAGGAATAACGCAGTACTGCGTACCCACTTCGTTTTCATGATTTCTCTCCTTTCTCTCATTCACTCAAATAGAACGTCAACTTACTGCGAAGCTCCTCCAGGCAATTCTTGTAGCTGTCCTCAGCTTTGAAGAAGGGCAGCATGGTGTCGTACACTATGTCATAGTACGGTTTTGAAATCATCATAACATAATCTGTTGTAGATTCGATCTGCCCCATGATCCGTTCAACTTCATCTTCTGTCAGTGCGGGCACTTCATAATCAAAAAACACTCCGCCACCAGGGCCTCGCGTTCCACTTGGTGACTCTAATAAACTTTCTCGAATTGCTTCTTTCAAAATCGGCATACCATCTGGAGTCCCATACTGATCCATCTGTGCCGTTTCAGATAGCAGAAACTTAATGTATTTATAGGCATTCAAAGAATTTTTAGAGGTTGCACTGATCGCAACCGGACCGGTGACAGTACCGACAGATTCTCCTGTTTGTCCAGGGATCGACTGTACCACATATTCATGCGACTCGTCTTTTAACACAGATAAAGATAAAGGAAAACCTTGCTTATCTCTGGGGAACCAAAATACACATTTGCCTGCTGTAAGAACATCATAACCATAGGGACGATGCCACATGGTCGGATCATTCTCATCATAGTCATAAAGGAAATACGATTTGTACGCCTCAAGGAACTCCCGGAAACCCTTTTCGTCCGGCAAAACTTCTCCGTTCTCGTAGTCAATCACAGGAATACCCGAGATTTGCAAGAATCTGACAAATACGTTTTTCGTGTGAAACATCTGTTTGAAATTCGGATCTTTTGCGGCTTTCGGTGTCAGATGAGCCAGATTTTTCAAATAATCCGACATAGTATCGGTATTGTCCCAACTAAATCCGATTTCCTCCATTTTTTCACTGAGAGAGACCACCAAAGACGGTTCACAAGACAGCGGCATAACATATTGGCGGCCATGATACTGGCATGCTTCAAACACGCCGTCTAAATAGTCATCAAAATGAAATTCCGGATCCTCTTCTAAAACATTAGTCAAGTCAAGGAAATTATTGTTCAGCGCTGCTTTACTGATATCAGTCCCATACATTTCGTATAAGAACAACACATCCGGTCCTGATCCAGTCGCAAGGTCATTGATGATTCGTTCTTCGTATTCTTCTTCGGGAATCACCACAAGTTCAACATCCACATCATATATTGCATTGAAAAGATCTATCCTACGTCGATCTAGTGGTACACTACCGTTAGTGGTATAAAGCACAAGTTCGTCCGTCTCCACAAGATCATCATACCCCGGCCCGTCGCTGAGCTCATACGTTACCACTTCCCCCTTTTCCTTCCCACATCCCACAAGCGTGAGCAAGAGCAGGACTGCCGCGAGCATCCCTGCGAGGGTGCGTGTGAATGTTGTTTTCATAAAAAACTCCTTTCGCCGATTGAATTGGATGGAGAGAAATCCTCCCGGTCACATGATTTCCCTGTTTTATCTATATAGTGTCACACACACCTAAAAAGGTGACAGCTTTTTTCAAAAAAATTTTCCGATTCCCGGGAGACTGCGATTCCTGCTGGATTGCGCGGGGGAGTTGTGGTATAATGGCGGTATCAAGTCACATCAGGTGTTTTTTCTATGAAACTGCTCTTTGTCTGCACCGGCAATACCTGCCGCAGTCCCATGGCGGAGGCCATCTGGAACGCCATGGCGGCGCCCCTCGGCCTGCCCCATGCCAAAAGCGCGGGGCTCTCCGCCCTGCCCGGCGACCCCGCCGCGGCCAATGCCGTCTCCGCCGCCCGGGAATATGGCGGCGACCTCACCGCCCATCGGGCCCAGCCCGTGACGGAGGCGCTCCTTCAGGAGGCCGACCGGGTCTACTGCATGACCCCCGCGCATCTCTCGCTGCTCCGCGCCGCCTGCCCGGAATTTCAGGAGAAATACGCCCTGCTCACGCCCGCGGGCATCCCGGATCCCTACGGCGGGGATCTGGCCACCTATCTCCGCACCGCCGCCGCCATCCACGGGGCGCTGGAGGAGATTCTCCGGGAGGTGCAAAATGACTGAGCACTTTGCCGCCCTGCGCCTGACGCCGGAATGGGCGCCGCGCCTGCATGAGATCGAGCTTGCCTGCTTCACCGTGCCCTGGAGCGAGGCCGCCTTCGAGGGCGATCTCGCCGGCCCCTTCGCGGAGTGGACGGGCATCTATGATGGAAAAGCCGATCGCCTTGCCGCCTTCCTCGGCACCCATGTGATCCTGGACGAGGCCGAGATCGTAAACGTGGCCACCCACCCGGACTATCGCCGCCTGGGTCTGGCCCGCTGGCTTTTACAGGACTTCTTTGACACCCATCCCGCCCTGTCCCAGTCCTTTTTAGAGGTGCGGGAGAGTAACACCCCCGCCCGGACGCTCTATGCATCCTTTGGCTTCGTGCCCTACGCCGTCCGGCGGAATTATTACGAAAAACCCACGGAAAACGCCATTCTCATGCGGCGGGTACCGTGATGCGTTCAGATACGGAGGAACCTATGCTGATACTCGGAATTGAGAGCTCCTGCGACGAGACCGCTGCATCCGTCAGCCGGGACGGCCGCGAGATCCTCTCCAATGTGGTACTGTCCCAGATCGATATGCACGCCATCTATGGCGGCGTGGTGCCGGAGATCGCCTCCCGCAGCCATATGGAGGCCATCCACGGCGTGGTGCAGCAGGCACTGGGTGACGCGGGCGTGCGCCTTTCGGACATTGACGGCATCGCCGTCACCTATGCCCCGGGCCTCATCGGCGCGCTGCTGGTGGGCGTGAACTTCGCCAAGGGCCTGGCCTATGCCACCGGAAAGCCCCTGATCCCCGTCCACCACATCAAGGGCCACATCGCCGCAAACTATATCGCCTTTCCGGAACTGAAGCCGCCCTTCACCTGTCTCGTGGTCTCCGGCGGCCACAGCCTCATCGCCGACGTGAAAACCTATCAGGACATGGAGATCCTGGGCTCCACCCGGGACGACGCCGCGGGCGAGGCCTTTGACAAGGCCGGCCGCGTGCTGGGCCTGCCCTATCCCGGCGGCGCCGCCATCGACCGTCTGGCACGGGAGGGGAACCCGAAAACTTATCGCCTGCCCAAGGTGAAGGTGGACGGCGCGCCCTGGGACTTCTCCTTCTCCGGTCTCAAGACCGCCGTGGTGAACACCGCCCACCGTGCCGAGCAAAAGGGCGAGGCCATCGACCGTGCCGGTCTGGCCGCCTCCTTCTGCCATGCAGTGGCGGAGGAACTGGCCCCCCGGGCCGTGGATGCCGCCCTCAAGAGCGGCCACGGCATTCTCGCCGCCGCTGGCGGCGTGGCCGCCAATTCCTTCCTGCGGGAGGCCTTGGAGCGGGGCTGCCGGAAGCACGGCATCCGCCTTTATGTGCCGCCCATCGCCCTCTGCGGCGACAACGGCGCCATGATCGCCTGCCAGGGTTATTACGATATGCTCTCCGGCCTCCGCGCCGGCACAGACCTCAATGCGTACCCCACGCTGGGTATTGATGAGGCGCCGCGTATTTGACAGAAAAGCGCATACCGCCGGAGAACCCCGAACGGTATGCGCTTCCTTTTTACAAAAAAAGAACTCCGTCGGGATTCCCGACGGAGCTTTTTTGCTTAGTGGATGAGATTCAGCGCGATGGTGGTCACCACGAGAATGATGGAGAAGATCACGGTCAGACGGGACAGCATTGCGTCCATGGAGCTGGCCTTGTTCTTGCCAAAGAAGGTCTCTGCGCCGCCGGCGATGGCACCGGACAGACCGGCACGCTTGCCCTGCTGCATCAGAACGAGAAAAATGACACCGATGGCCAGGATAACCTGGACGATGCTGAGAATCACATTCAAAGCTTCCATTTTATTGAGCACCTACCTGTTTCACATAAGTATTTGATATTATAGCATGAAAGACCACAGGATGCAAGAGGAAATTCAAAATTTCCTCTGCCGATCAGAATTCGTCGTCGATGCCGCGGCGTCTCTTTCTGGCCCGGATGGCCCGGCGGCGCTTATTATAAAGCACCCAAAAGACCAGATAGACGATCAGTGCCGACGCCAGCAGGGCAATGCCCGCCCGCACGCCGGGATGGGCGAAGAAATTGCCCATGGCTTCGAAGTAATAAAGTCCCTCAGACCGCTCCACGTCGTTCATGGCTACCAGATCCACTCTGGCGTAGACCTCGTTTCCCTTCATGACGGTGAGGGCGCCCAGAATGTCGCCCGCCCGGACGGGCGCCGCGATATTCTCCTGCACCGTGACCACCTTTCGGAAGATGTCGTCGATCTCGTCGGTCTTATGAAGATATGCCGTCACATCCTGCGCCGCCCGGAGGATCACAAAGTCCTTGCCCTTGGCCAGCTCCACCGGCAGCTCCGTCACCAGATCGCTGCTGCTCACCACCGTGCGCTGGGCAAAGTCGGAAAAGCCCCAGAGAAAGAGATTGATGGAGTCCACATAGGAATAATTGCGGTAATTCTTCTCGTCGATATACCCCGCCAGCACCACGGCGATATACTCCCGGTCCTTGTCCGCCGCCGCAGACACCAGACAGTATCCCGCGGGGGTGGTGTGGCCGGTCTTGATGCCGATGGCCTTGCTGTAGAGATTGACGCTGGTGGAGGCAGAGGAGATCAACTGGTTAGTATTATTGAAATACCGGGTCTTTGACACCTTGTTGGTGGGCTCGATGGCCACCTGACGCATGGCCACGATCTCCCGGAACACCGGATGCTTCATGGCTTCCTCCGCCACCAGCAGAAGATCCTCCGCCGTGGTGTAATGCTCCTCATGATGAAGGCCCGAGGGATTCATATAGTTCGTGTCCTGACAGCCCAGTTCTTCGGAGCGTTCGTTCATCATCTCCACGAACCGGTCTACCGATCCGCCCACATGGGCGGCGATGACCGCCGCGGCGTCGTTTCCCGAGGCCACCAGAAGGCATTCCAGCATCTCGTACATGGAGAGCACCTCGCCATTTTGAAGGCCCGCGATACTGGAGCCCGGGGTCACGGTGTTCAGGGCGGAGCGGGTGGCCGTGACGGGCTCGTCCATCTGGCAGTTCTCGATGGCCAGAAGGGCGGTCATGATCTTGGTGGTACTGGCGGGATAGGCCCGCTTGGTGCCGTTTTTCGAGAAGATCAGCGTGCCGCTGTTTGATTCATATAACACCGCAATGTCCGAGCGGATGGGCGGCTCGTTCTCATAGGATCCTGCCAGAGCGGGACAGCCGAGCGAGAAGAACAGCACACACGCGAAGAGCAGCGGAACGATCCTGCGCATGATGGGGGATCCTCCTTCCAAAGTTTCGGTTTTTGCGGCGAAAAGATTGGAATCCGCAAAAAACTATGCTATACTAAAAGGTAGAAGCAGAGCCGGCGGGACAGCGGAAGCCGCCCGGCGGCGGAATGATTTTACTGACATCTTCTTATTTTACCGAATGTCCGGAAATTTGTCAAATAGATTTGCGTTTTGCCGCCGCAAAACGCCGGAAAAGGAGAAAAACATGAGAATCCTTGTGGTGGATGATGAAAAGATCCTGGTGAAGGGAATTAAATTTAATCTGGAAAACGACGGGTATCAGGTGGACGGCGCCTTTGACGGCGAGGAGGGCCTTTCCCTGGCCCAGAGAAACCGCTATGACGTGATCCTTTTGGACCTGATGCTGCCGAAGATGGACGGGCTGGAGGTGTGCCGCCGGGTGCGGGAATTCTCCAATGTCCCCGTCATCATGCTCACCGCCAAGACCGGCGATAATGACAAGCTCATCGGTTTTGAATACGGCGCGGATGATTATATCACAAAGCCTTTTAATATCATGGAGCTGAAGGCCCGCATCCGGGCCATTCTTCGCCGGGCCGGCAATCCCGCCGCGGGCGACCGTCCGGGACCCGAAACTCGTCTGGCCCGGGGCCCCATCGAACTGGACACCCTGGAGCGCAGCGTCCTGGTGGACGGCAGAAACGTGGTGCTCACCGTGAAGGAATTCGACCTTTTGGAGCTCTTTATGCGCAATCCCGGCCGGGTCTATTCCCGGGACAGCCTGCTCAGCACCGTCTGGGGCTATGATTCCCCCGGCGATATCCGCACCGTGGACGTACACATCCGCCACCTGCGGGAAAAGGTGGAGGCCAATGCCGCTTCTCCCGAATACATTTTGACGAAATGGGGCGTCGGTTATTATTTTAAGCAGTAAAAAAAAGATTCCCTTCCGGGAATTTATGCACAGCCTGAGCGCCCACCTGATGCTCCTCTTTTCGGCGGTCATCGTGGTGACGCTGGCGCTCATCAATACCTATCCGCTCCTGACCGCCCAGGACCTTATGATGGAGACCAAGCGCAGCGATATGCTCCGCACCGCCAATCTGGTGTCCTCCAGTTTGTCGGGACTGCAGACTCTGGGCCGGGATCGGGTCTCCGCCGTGATGACCCAGCTGGATCTCTACGGCGAGGGCCGCATCTTCGTGACGGACACCGCGGGGGAGATCCTCTTTGACAGCGCCGCAGAAACTTCTCTTCTGGGGCGCGATCTGCTGCGCCGGGAATTGCTCTCCGCTCTCCGGGGACAGGATGCCTTTCGCTGTGTCTATCGGGACGGCGCCTTTGAGTCAAGCGCCGCCGTGCCCATCACCACCCGCAGCGAGATCTTCGGCGCGGTGTATTTCTATGAATATGACGCGGAGCAGGGCGCGCTGCTCCTCTCCATGCAGCGCTATCTGCGCTATATTTCCCTGATTCTGGGCGCCCTCACCCTGCTGGCCAGTCTGGCCTTCTCTACGGTACTGCGCCGCCGGGTCCATCGCCTGAATGTGGCGATCTCCGAGGTGCGGGAGGGCCATTACAGCCACCGCGTGCCGGTGTCCGGCCGGGACGAGATCTCCAGAATCGCCGAAGAATTCAACGCCCTGTCCGGGCGACTGGAGCAAACGGAGGAGCTGCGCCGCCAGTTCGTCTCCAATGCCTCCCATGAACTGAAAACGCCTCTGGCCTCCATTAAGCTTCTGACGGACTCCATCCTTCAAAGCCGGAATATGGAGATGGAGGACGTGCGGGAATTTCTCGGGGACGTCAGCGAGGAAATCGTGCGCCTCACCCGCATCACCGACCGTCTTTTGAACCTCACCCGCCTGGACGTGAATCTCCACCGGGAGTTCATCCCCGTCAGCGTCTCCTATGTGGCGGAGCGTGCCGCCCGGATGCTGCAGCCCTTATCCGAGCACTATCAGGTGACCATCACCTGTGAGGCGGAGCCGGATTGTCTGGTGCTGGCGGAGGAGGACGGCATGTACCAGATCCTCTTTAATTTAGTGGAAAATGCCCTGAAATACAATGTCCCCGGCGGCAGCGTCCGGGTGCTCAGCTATCTCCGGGACGACAAGGTTACCTGCATCGTGGATGACACCGGCATCGGCATCCCGGAAAAGGATCTGCCGCAGATCTTCGACCGGTTCTATCGGGTGGACAAGGCCCGCTCCCGGGAGACCGGCGGCACAGGCCTCGGTCTTGCCATCGTACAGGATACCGCGGCGCAGTACGGCGGCCGTGTCTGGGCGGAAAACCGCGCCCAGGGCGGCACCCGCTTCACCGTGGAGTTCCCCGCGCTGGATATCACCCGGTATGAATTTGAGTAAGGAGGTGCCGGATGCTGTCAAAACGGATGTTTGCCTTGCTTTCCGCCCTTCTTTGCCTCTTCCTCACGGGCTGTGACCGGGATTCCGGGCGGCGGGAGATCCGCGCCGCCTATTATGCCGAGGGCGATGCCCTCTTCGGCTTTGAAAGTCATGAGGTTCTCGCCGCCAGTGACGAGCGCCTCTGCACCCTTGCGCTGCAGCTTGCCATGTCAGAGCCCCAGTCCGAGCAGCTTTCCTGTCTTTTCCCGCCCCGCACCATGCTGCACGCGCTGGATATCTCCGGCCACGGCGTAGTGACGGTCCTGCTCAGCGAGGAATACAGCGCCCTCTCTCCCATGGAACGCACCATCACGGATTACTGCATGGTGCTGACCCTCTATGAACTGGAGGATCAACTGTCCCAGTCCTTAAACGGCGTGGTGATCACCGTGGAGGGGGAGGAGGGCCGCACCGTCCGCACGCCGGACGATCTCATCGGAAGCACCGACTGGCTTCGCCTGCGGGAGCACGAGTTCACGATCTATTTCCCCATCGCCGCCGGCCTTCTGCCGAACACCTTCCGCCGCACCCTGGCGGACCGGGAGGAACCCGCCGAGGCCATCATGGAGATCCTGATGGCCGGCGTCCAGGAAAACGGGATCACGAATCCCGTGGTGAACCCGGATGTCAAGCTTCTGGGCGTGGAGGTGCATAACCGCGTGTGCTATCTGGACTTCTCAGAGGACTTCGCGGATCTGGAGCGCTCCGCTGAGGAAAATCTCGAGGCCAAGCTCTACGCCATTGTGAATTCCCTCTGTGAACTCCCTTATGTGGATCGCGTCCAGTTCCTGATCCACGGTGAAGTCGTGGAGTCCCCGCTATATGAGGATTTCGACACCCCCTATTCCCCCGACGAGGATCTCATCCTGAAAGAGTAAAAAGACCCCCGGTGCGTACCCAAAACGGTACGCACCGGGGGATTTTTTTATCCAATGCTGAGGCTGGCCGCGGGGCCTACCCGCTGGGATACGCTGCCGGTGACCCGACCCACTGTGGCGTCCGATGCGCCGGAGAGCACCGCCGTCAGATCCCCCACCGTCAGCGCCGCGCCGTCAAAGTCGCCCGCGCCCCGCAGGGTGAGATCCAGCGTGCCCGCCATGCCTTCGCATACGGTCACGTCGCCCGCGCCGCTTGCCACCACCGTCAGGTGTTCCAGTTGGGCGTCTCCCACTTCCAGATCGCCGCTGCCGCTGGTGTGGAAGGAGAGGGAACCGATGGCGGTGCCGATGGTCACGTCGCCGCTGCCGCTGGTCTTGACCTCGCTGATCCCCTCCAGCGCCTCGATCTCCACGTCACAACTGCCGCTTGAGGAGATCACGGCATTTCTGCCCCGGGTCAGGGTCACATCGCCGCTGCCGCTGGCGGTGACGGTAAGGTATCCCGCGTCGGAAAGCACGATATCCCCGCTGCCGTAGGTGGCCACGCGGCTGACCTCAAAGTTTACGCTGCAGTCCATGTCGCCGCTGCCCCGCAGCTCTGCGTCCAGCTCCTCGCCGTCCTCAAAGCCGGTGAAGATCACGATGCTGTTGCCCGGGGCGAAGAGACCCATGTTCCGCTGCTGATAGGGCGTGGTCTCGATCTTCAGGGTGCTGCCGTCCTCGGTGCAGGAAAGGTGCTCGAGGAATTCCTGGCTGCCCTCGGCCTCCACCCGCCAGACGCCGGGTTCCCCGGATTCCACGGTGATGTCCGCGCTGCCGGAGGTGCGCAGGTACAGCGAGCGAATGTCCGCACCCTGCCACATCTTGGAGCCCGTTGGCATGTACTTGTGTCGTTCCCCACGGCTTTTGCCCAGGGCGAGGTCAATGATGGAGTTGACCTTGTTGGAAATGAGGGTACCCAGATTCGAGAGGTCGCCGCTCTCCAGAGTCTTTTCCACTTCCCGGACAATGTCATCGCCCAGCTTCGTGGCGTCCTGCTGCACGCGCTCTGCCTTCGCCTCCGCCTCGTGGGGCAGATGCACCCGGGCGTTGTCCTCGCCGTGTGCCGCCCGATAGCTCTCCCGATCAAAGTGATAGCTGCCGTCCTCCATCTTCTGTTCTTTTTCCGCAAAGCGCCGTTCCGCGTCCGCGAACTTCGCATCGAACTTTGCTTCAATCTCATCCATCTTTTCTTCAAATCTTGCCTCGCGCTCTGCCTCCTGCATCTGCCGGTCGATCTCCCCGGACAGGGCGTTAAGCTCCCGCTCCAATAAATCGTCCTCCATGTCCGGCCCCAGGGCCAGCTCCGGCACTTCCTCCGGTGCCGCTGCGGGCGTTGCGGGCGCCGCCACGTCGGAGAAGAGCGCGTCAATGCTGCACTCCAAAATACCCGCGATCAGGGGCAGCATGGCAATATCCGGGCATCCCGCGCCGGTCTCCCATTTGCTCACGGCCTGGGCCGAGATGCCCAGCTCCTTTGCAAAGCCGTCCTGGGTCAGTCCCTTCTGGGTTCTCAATTGGCGAATCCTGGCGCCCATTGCAGTCAAGTCGTACATATGTGATCCTCCTGTCAAAAGCAAAGATGATTTTTCTCTTGTGCGGCGGCCCGCTGCGCATCAGGCTGCGGCGATTTTTCCATCGCACCATGATTGTACGAAAAAACGCCGGAAAAGTCAATAAACGCGCAGTTGATGGCGGAAATTTTGAGTCAACGGAAAGTTGAGTCGTGGAAAAACCGGCGAACTCAACTCGCAGTTGAGTCCGTGGCACGCATTCCGGGGCCGCCGCATAGGATGATGGGGAAGGAGTGAGGCCATGAATAACGAGAGGATCCGCATCGCCGTCGTGGGCGGCGACCGGCGGCAGGAACTGTTGACAACGCTTTGGCAGAAGGACGGCCGCGACGCCGTATGGATCCGGGACGCGAGGGATCTGCCCGCCCTGGGGGCGGCAGGGCTTACCGTATTCCCCACGCCCATGCGGCGGCCGGACGGCACCGTGGGGGAGAGTGGCATCCCGGCGGAGGAGCTGCTCCGCCTGCTGCCGTCCGGCAGCATTGCCGTGGGCGGCCGCGTGCCGGAGGCCCTCCGGGCATTTGCCGCGGCCCGGGGCGTGACGCTTTTGGACTATACCGAGCGGGAGGATTTTGCCATTCCCGGCGCGCTGGCCACCGCCGAGGCGGCGCTGGCGCTGGGCCTGACGGAGCTGCCCATCACGGTGCAGGGGAGTGCCTGTCTGGTGGCGGGGGCGGGGCGGATCGGGATGCTGCTGGCCCGGCGGCTGGCGCTTCTGGGGGCATGGGTGACGGTGTCTGCCCGCGCCTCCCGGGATCTGGCGCGGATCGCGGCGGACGGCCTGCGGCCCATCCCCACCGCCGACCTGGCCGCCCATGCCGGCGGGTTCGATCTCCTTTATAACACGATCCCCGCCGTGGTGTTCACGGAGGAGGTGCTCTCCGCCATGCGGCCGGATGCGCTTTTATTCGACCTGGCATCCAGTCCCGGCGGCGTGGACTGGGACGCGGCCCGGGCACTGGGGCGGCAGGCGAGGGCGGAGCTTTCCCTGCCCGCCCGCTATGCGCCCCTCTCCGCCGCGGCCTGTCTCCGTGACTGCATCGATCATATCTGGGAGGAAGAAACGTAATGGAAAAACTGCGCGTAGGCTTTGCCCTGTGCGGCTCATACTGTACCTTTGAACGAGTTTTGAACGTGGTGGAGGACATGGCGGCGGGGGAGGAATTTGAACTCTTCCCCATTATGAGCGAGACCGCCGCCGCCACCGACACCCGCTTCGGGAAAGCGGCGGACCATATCGCCCGCCTGGAACACGCCTGCGGCAGGCCGGTGATCACCTCGATCCGGGAGGCGGAGCCCATCGGGCCGAAGAAGCTTTTCGATGTTTTGGTGGTGGCCCCCTGTACGGGCAATACCTTGGGCAAACTGGCCGGAGGCATCACGGATTCCGCCGTGACCATGGCGGTGAAGGCCCACCTGCGGAACGACCGCCCCGTGGTGCTGGCGGTCTCCACCAATGACGCGCTGGCGGGCTCCGCCGCCAATATCGGCGCGCTCCTCGCCCGGAGGAACTATTACTTCGTACCCATGACCCAGGACGATCCCGCCGGAAAACCCCGCTCCATGGTGGCGAAGATGGAGAAGATCCCGGACACGATCCGGGCGGCGATGATCGGATTGCAGCTGCAGCCGATCGTTCAATAAATGGAAAATGGAAAATTGAAAATGGATAATTGTGGAGTCGGGCGGAAGCCCGACGAAATCAAAAAAAGAGTGCCGCAGATGGTTCTGCGGCACTCGGGTTTTTTACACTTCGGTGATGATGGGGAGGATCATGGGGCTGCGCTTGGTTTTCTGGTAGATGAGGTTTGAAACCTCTTTCTTCACGATGCTCTTGATGGTGGTCCAGTCCTGGACGTTCTCCATCTCACAGCGTTCCATGGCGCCTCTGGCGGCGGCCTTCATCTCGTTCATCAGTTCTTCGGATTCCTTCACATAGACAAAGCCGCGGGTGACCACCTCCGGCGGCACCAGCATCTGGCCCGAAGTGCCGTCCAGGGTGAGGATCACGGCGATGAGGCCGTCCTGAGAGAGAAGCTGGCGGTCGCGCAGCACCACGCTGCCCACATCGCCCACGGAGAGGCCGTCGATGAGCACCTTGCCGGAGGGCACGGTGCCGTTCAGGCGGGCGCCCTTCTGGGTGATCTCTAAGACCTTGCCGATCTCACTGACGAAAATATGCCGGGGATGCACGCCCATGGCTGCCGCCAGATCCTTGTGCATGATCAGGTGGCGGTGTTCACCGTGGACAGGCATGAAATACTGGGGCCGGGTCAGCGCCAGGATCATCTTCAGCTCCTCCTGACAGGCATGACCGGAGGCGTGGATGTTGGACATGCGGTCATAGATGACCTCCGCGCCCTTCTTGAAGAGCTCGTTGATCATGCGATAGACGCTGCTCTCGTTGCCGGGAATGGGGGAGGCGGACACCACGATCAGGTCGTCCGCGCCCACCTCGATCTGACGGTGGCTGGAGAAGGCCATGCGGTAAAGGGCGGACATGGGTTCGCCCTGGCTGCCGGTGGAGATGATCAGGGTCTTGTGCTTGGGGAACTTCCCGAGCTCCGAAAGCTCTACCAGCGTGTTCTCCGGTACGGTTAAGTACCCCAGACGGCTGCCCACGGCGATGATGTTCTCCATGCTGCGGCCGGATACGGCCACCTTGCGCTTATACTTGGCGGCGATGTTGAGAATCTGCTGGACGCGGTGGACGTTGGAGGCAAAGGTGGCGATGATGACGCGCTTGTCGGAATGCTTCACAATGCCGTCCAGGGTCTCGCCCACCTTGCTCTCACTGAGGGAATAGCCGGGGCGCTCCACATTGGTGGAGTCCTGCATGAGCAGCAGCACGCCGTTGTTGCCGTACTCGCCGAATCGGGTCAGGTCGATCATCTCGCCGGCCACCGGCGTGGGATCGATCTTGAAGTCACTGGTGAAGATGATGGCGCCCATGGGCGTGTTGATGGCCAGGGCCGCAGAATCCGCCAGGGAATGGTTGGTGCGGATGAATTCCACGATAAAGCTGCCGATGCGGACGGTATCGCCCAGGGCCACCCGGTTGAGCTTCACCGTGGAGAGCATCTTATGCTCCGCAAGCTTCGTTTCTACTAAACCCAGCGTCAGCGTAGTGCCGTAGACCGGGACATTTATTTTTTTCAGCACATAGGGCAGGGCGCCGATGTGGTCCTCGTGACCGTGGGTCAGGAAGATGCCCCGCACCTTCTGGAGGTTATTTTCCAGATAGGTGGTGTCCGGGATCACCAGATCGATGCCCAGCATCTCCTCGTCCGGGAAGGCCACGCCGCAGTCCACCACGATGATATCGTTGCCGTACTCGATGACGGTCATGTTCTTGCCGATCTCGTTCAGACCGCCCAGGGGGATGATCTTCAACTTTTCATTCTTGGCTGCCCGGGGCGCTTTTTCGGTTTTGGCGGCGCCGTCGGCCTTTGCGGCGCGGGATTTCGTGGCCTTGGCTTTCGCGGGCTTTGCGGCCTTGGGGGCCTTTTCCGTGAGTTTTTCGGTGGTCTCTGCCGCGGCAGTCTCTGCGGCGGCGGATTTCTTGCGGGATTTCGTTGTCTTTTCTGCCATATAGATCCTTTCTTCTATCAAACTGCCGGTGCGTTTCGGCGCTCAG
>SVLW01000038.1:12525-20163 GCA_015067705.1 Oscillospiraceae bacterium | reverse complement strand
CCGATGATGGCATGAGCTCGCCCTGCTCCACCGTGAGATCAAGGCCCTGCAGAGCCACCACTTCCAGATCCTTGGATTTATAGATCTTTACGAGGTTATCGCATTCGATCATGTATTTCTTTTCATCGCTCATCGATAATCACCCCGTCTTCCAGTACATACACATGGTCGGCCAGTTCCACCATGTTCGGGTCGTGGGTGGTCATGAGGATGGTGAGTCCCTCCTCCGCCACCAGATCCTTGAA
Organism: Oscillospiraceae bacterium; assembly: GCA_015067705.1. GTDB lineage: Bacteria > Bacillota > Clostridia > Oscillospirales > QAMX01 > Allobutyricicoccus. The sequence continues at coordinate 19,918 of SVLW01000038.1, read as the reverse complement.
GAGCTGCATCACGCGCAGTCCCATGTTGGTGTCAAGCTCTGCCGTAGGCTCATCGGCGAAGATGAGGCCGGGACGATGGGCAATGGCGCGGGCAATGGCCACGCGCTGCTGCTCACCGCCGGAGAGCTCGTGAGAGCGATGGGTCATGCGCTTGCCAAGACCCACCAGTTCAAGACACTCCTCCGCTCTCGCCCGCCGCTCCGCGGCAGGGAATCCGGCTAGACGCAGACCAAACTCCACGTTTTCATATGCGGACATATTGGAGATCAGTGCCACGGACTGGAAAATAAAGCCCATTTCTTTGCGGCGCAAAAGATCCCGCTTTTTCTCGGACAGTGCCGTGATCTCCTGATCCTGAAACCAGATCTTTCCGGAGGTGGGATGATCCAAGGCACCCAGAAGATTCATCAGCGTGGTTTTGCCGGAGCCGGAGCGGCCCCGCAGCATGGTCAGTTTTCCCGGCTGGATATCGACGTTCACGTCTTTCAGCGCGTCCACTATGGTACCGCCGGTTTTATACTGTTTGCAGATCAGTTCTGTTTTCAGCAGCATATGTTTCACCAGCCTTTCCCATTAGTCCTCGCCAAGCTTCAGCGCCTGGTCGATCTTTGTACGGGCAACGATGCGGCTGAGCACGGCGATACCAAGCGCCAGCATCAGACCGATAATCAGATAAATCTTGCCATAGTCCGCGCGGGAGGCCACCACCATAAAGGCCGGCACCTGCTCGGATACGCTGTAGACCATCTCGAGCATGGGTACGAAGAGATCGCTGGTAATACCGCCCAGGATGATACCCACCAGGATCGAGAGCAGGGAGATCAGCGTCTGCTCTGAGAGAATCATGCCGATGACATTGCCCACAGACATACCCATGGCACGGAACACGCCGAACTGCAGGGTGCGGGTCTTGATGGACAGGATCCAGTAGATCAGGAAGCCGATGACGCAGACAAACATGGTGATGATAAAGCCCAGGGTCAGCATGCCGTTAAAGCCCTGTAAGAGCGGATCATTCTTAGCATCGATCACGCGCTGGTCCAGATAGGTGACGGTTTCGGCCTGGAGCTCCGGATGAGACCAGATGTAGTCATAGATCATGGTGTCAGTGGTATCCTCTGCCTTACTGATCCAGATCTCATAGGGCTCCTTGGTGAACTTGCTCTGGAGGAAGCTGAGATTACAGATGAGGAAATCTCTGGGGATCATTTCGCCGGCCTCCGCGCCGCGGCTCTTGCGATAGGGATTGATGCTTGGGAAATAGTCCACCACGCCATAGACGATCAGTTCCGTATCGGACTGGGCGCCGATAGAGATCCGAATGGTGTCGCCCACCTGTAACTGCAGGGCCTCCTGCAGGGCGGTGGAGATCAGCGCGGCACGGGGTGCATCCACCAGGAGTGCCAGATAATGATTGATGTGATAGGGCGCGAAGAGGTCATCGCGGGACCAGACCACCTCGGAGAACTTTGCAGGCTCGATGCCCATCACGGTAACGCTGTTGCGGGACTGATAGCCGGATTCGGAGGAGTTTGCCTTGAAGTCGTCGCTTTTGTAGACCTTGGTGACGGTCTCGGCGCCCTCGATCTCCAGATAATTGGCGAAATTCGGCTCGATATACACCGACTCGCCCTCCCGGATGGTGCCGTCCGGATTCTCCGCCGGCACGGCATTCCAGTACGGCGTGATGACCACGTCGGTGCCGGTGGAATATTGGAGGCGGTATTCAATGTTCTGGTTCAGGGTGCGGGCGGTGTTGGCGCTGAAGATACCCACCGCAATGGAGAGGATCAGGAACAGCATCAAAAACTGCTCGCGGCCGGTGGAACGGCCCACCTGAATGAAGGAAGCATACATGGTGGGATTCCAGTGTCTGCGCCCCAGGAAGAACACAAAGCGAATGAGATACGGATACACGCGCAGGAAGAGCAGTCCCGCACCGATGATAAAGAGGCTGGAAATCAGGAAGAGGAGCGGATCGATCTGCACGTTCACGGCGCTCTTGCCGGTGGCGGTGATGAGACCGGTATAGCTCTGGTAATTATAATAGCCATAGATGGCCACGCCCATGGTGATGAAGTCCAGGAAGAACTTCTTCCAGAAGGGCTGGTCCGCAAAGCGGGAGCGTTTGCGCTTGCGCTCCACGATGGTGGAACGGGAGGCAGAGACCGCCGGGATCAGCATCGTGACCAGGAACATCAGCACGGCCACCGCAGAATAGAGGTATGCGGTGGGCACGATCTTCACGGGCAGGGCCTTTCTGCCCACAAATTCCAGGAAGCCGTTGGCGGAGCCCAGAATGGAGCAGAGGAAATAACCCAGATATGGGCCGACCGCAAAGGCAATGAGGCCCAGGATCAGGCTTTCCAGCATATATAGGGCAAAGATCTGACCGCCGGAGGCGCCGCGGGAGCGCATGACGGAGATCTCGTTCTCCTCGTTCTTCACAATAATCTGCGACACCATGAAGATGTACATGCAAAGCATCATGAGAATGGGCACAAGGATCACCCACAGGGTGGTTTTCAGTTCCACGGCACGCTGGTCATAATCCACCAGGGTCTCAAGCATGGGCACCCGGTAATCCGTGAAACCGGCCGTGCGGGCATATTCAAGCTCATGCTCCTGCAAGGTCGGCACCAGGGTATCGAGATCCGCGATCTCAAGCGCCGTGAAGTCGATGGCATAGCGCCATTCGGTTCTTGAGAGATAGATGGTATCAAAGGCATCAAAGATCACTTCCTGGAAGGTTTCGTAATCCAGGAAGAGCGAGTCCTTATAGGACGCCACGCCGCCGGAGATATACCAATAGGGCTTGGTGCCGTCGTCGATGGTATAGACGCCCACCACCTTGACATAGATCCGGTCATCATGATTGGCGGAACTGGACACCTCATAGACGGAATCCAGATTCAGCTGCAGCTCGTCATAGGCCTGCTGGGTGACGATGGCCTCATAATAGCCCTCGGGGCTGAGGCCCGGCTCATATACGCGGCCGGCAATCATGGTGATGTTTTCCTCAAGATCCACGATACAGCGCAGGGTGGAGGATGCGCCGCGGACGTCCGCATGGCTGCCGTCCTCCCGGTAAAGTCTGGTGGACATATTGGGCGCACTGAGGATATGCACACCGGCATCGATCTTCACATTGAGCTGGGGGATCATTTCCTCCAGCATTTTCTCCCGATGATAATAATAGGCGCGCTCGCGGGAATCGTCGTCACGGGCAAAGACGTTATATCCCGTCTCGACGGAGTAAAGGCCGGCATACACCGCTCTCGACTCCTGATAGGCCGTGAGATCCCGGTCCAGCATTCTCTGCAGGATGGCATCGGAATACATGGGGACTGCGCTGACCATGGCAACCACGACAATAAAGCCGAAGAGCAGGCACAGCATCATCCATTTATTATTGATTATCTTACGAAATACCAAAGTCCACAAAACGCAATCACCTTCCTTTCGATCAGGCTGGCGCCTCAGGCGACGATTTCCTCGCCGACCTCCAGGCCGCCGGTGATTTCGTAGTGACTGCCGTTATTGATGCCCAGAGTGATATCCCGCTCCTCGGGCAGACCGTCCACCAGAACGCGGACATAATAGCGGGTGGCCACCTTGGAGATATACTTGGACGGCAGAACAATGACGTTCTCCTTGCTGTCCAGCAGCAGACGGATGTCCACCTTGGTGCCGATGTCGGCAAACTCCGGCGTCTTGTCCAGTTCGATATAGATGCTTGTCTTGGCCTCATCGGAGGCGTCGGCAGGCACATCGGCCGGGGTCTGCACCACGGTACCCGGATAGGTGCTCTCGTCGTTTTTCATGGTGATATCCAGCGTCATGCCGGTATAGATATCATCCACGTTGGTGGGCTTATAGACAATGATCAGCTGCGTCGGATCGGCAATCGTCACAATGCCGCGCTCTGCGTCGATATAGTCGCCGGCGGCAAGACCGGCGGCATAGGTGATGACGCCGTCAAAGGGCGCATAGATGGCGCTGTCCTCCGCCTGGGCATAGAGCTTTTCAAGCTGCTTCTGCTGGTATTCATAGTCGAGCTTGGCGATCTGGGTGGAATAGCCATAGCCGTTTTCCGCCTGGGCGTAATAGCTGAGCTTTGCCTTTTCCACCACATATTCCTGATACTCGATCTGGTCTTCGATATTATTGGTGTCCAGCTCGGCCAGAAGCTGGCCCGCCGTCACTTCGTCGCCGGAACGGACGTGGATTTTCTTCAGTGTGCCGCTCTTGCCGAAGAGCAGGGTCTCGTTCACCGTGGAGGCAAAATGGCCGATGCCCTCTTCCCAGCGCTCAATGTCGCCCAGGGCAACTTCGTGGGTGGAATAGGTCACTTCCTTGACGGTGAGCTTAGGGGCTTCCAGTGTGGCTTCTTCCTCCGGCAGGAGATAACAGCCGCTCATGAGCGTGCCAATCAGGGCCGCGCAAATCAGGAGGGCAAGACGGCGCATCGTCCGCTCTCCGGAGACTCTCTTCTGTTTCATATGAATCCTTCCTTCCAGCCTGAAATTTATCCTATTATACCATAGTCATCCGTTACCTTTCAAGCTGAGTATTACAAATTAGACAAAGATTAAAATTTTTTTACAAAAGCAGCGCGCTTCCGGAATTCCAAAAGAAGTCCCGGTATTTTACAAAATAACAGTTTACACGATTCGTTCTGTCATGCTATAATAATAATGTATGTGATTCTATCGTGAGGTGGCAGAACTTGGCGGAGCATTCCTTTCCTTTTTTCCGTGAACAAAGCTATACCGTGTCCGCAAAAGCAGTGTCGGACGTCCTTTCCTCCGGCAGCGGCGATGCGGCGCTTCTGCTGCTTTATCTGATGCAGCATACCGGGGAATACCGGCCCGATGACGCGATGCGGAGCCTGCGGTTCTCTCCCCGGCAGCTGGAGGCGGCCCAGGCCATCTTGTCTGGACAGCCCCTTCCGGAAGAGACGGTGGATGCGGCGCCTGTCCCGCCCGGGGAGCGGCCCCGGGATGCCGTCCGGCTGAAGGATCGTCCCAGTTATACCCGGGCGGAACTGGCGGGCGCCCTGTCCGATCCCGATTTCGCCTATTTATATCAACAGGCAGAGCGCATCGTGGGACACGCCCTGATGCAGTATGAGGTCAGTGCGCTTTTCACCATGTACGACTATCTCCGTCTGCCGGCGGATGTGATCGCGCTTCTTTTGAATTATGTGGCGCAGGATGCCCAGAGGCGCAGCACGCCGGACCAGCCGGTGTCCGTAAGCTTCCGGGATATCAAGGCAGAGGCGGTGCGCTGGCACGAAAACGGCGTGGTCTCCGCCGCAGAGGCGGAACGCTATATCGAGGCCTGTGAACGCCGCAGCAGCGCCACCGGAAAAGTGCTGCGGATCCTGGGGATCCAGGATCGCGTGCCCAGTCCCACAGAGCGGCGCTTCATCGAGCAGATGATCGAGATGGATCCGTCTCTCGATCTGATCGCCCTGGCATACGACACTACAGTGGTGAAGAAGGGCTCTCTCATCTGGCCCTATATGCGCACCATTTTACAGAACTGGATCGGGAAGGGATACCGCACGCCGGAGGATGTGGAAAACGGCGAGAGGGCCAGAAAATCCTCTCCCGCTTATCGCGCCGGTGAAAGCCGCCAGGATGTGCCCAGCGAGGCCTATAACGAAGAGGTTCTGCGGTATCTCCGGCAGAACGAAGAAAGGAAGTAAGCCATGGGCTATGATGGAAAAATCCTGGCTCGTGCCACGGAAAAATATGGACAGCTGATCGCCCGGCATGAGCGGGAACTGGACCAGCGGGCTGCGCTTTTGGAGGGCCGCTTTCCCCGTCTTAAGGAGATCGACACCCTGCTGCGCCGCTCTGTGATCCAGGCCATTCATGCGGCGCTCTCCGCCGGCAGCGACGCCGGGGATCAGGTGCGGATCCAGCAGAAACGCAACCTGGCTCTGCAGGAGGAACGGGGCCGCATCCTGACGGAACAGGGCTATCCCGCCACCTTCCTGGATCGGGAGGCGCTTTGCCCCCTCTGCGGCGACACCGGTTATCGGGAATCCGGTATGTGCCAGTGTCTTGCCAAAGTGTACCGGGAGGAACAGAACCGGGAGCTTCACGAAACCACGGGCATGAAGCCCATGTATCTCCACGAAATTTCCTTTGAAACCTACTCTGACCAGCGTACCGGCGGCTCTGTCTCCGCCCGAGAAAATATGCAGTACACCGTCTCCCGCTGTGAGGCCATAATCCGGGAGCGGGGCGGACGGGGGAATTTCTTCTTCTCCGGCCCTCCCGGCTCGGGGAAAACTCACGTCGCCGTCTGTATGGGTTATTCCGCCGCGGCGGCAGGCATCAGCGTGGTGTACGAAACCGCGGGACGCTTACTCTCCCGCTATGAGGACGCCCGCTTCCGCCGGGATGACGAGACCGCACGGGCGGAGATCGCCCGGTGCGAGAACTGTGATCTCCTGATCCTGGACGATCTGGGGACGGAGATGACCAGTTCCGTGTCAAACGCCAGCCTTTACCAGCTCCTGAGCACCCGGCTCACCGCCGGACGGGGCTGCGTCTTTATCACGAACCAGCCCTATGAGGAGCTCCGGCGCCGGTATCCGCCGCAGATTCTCTCCCGCTTTGAGGGCGAATTCCAGGTCATGCGCTTCTTCGGCACGGATCTGAGACAAAATAAGCGCGGGAATTTTTATTGATTCTGTCATTTGGATTGCAAAACAGGTCAAAATTTGGTATCATATTCTTTATGAATCTTTTGTATGGATGGGGGCCATATTTCATGTATAAAAGCAAACGCTGCATCGTCTGGGTACTGACGCTGCTCTTCGCCTGTTCTCTCTTCACCTGCGCCGCTTCCGCGGTCTTTGACAAGACCACGCTGTCCGGCGGCATTTTCCAGATCAACGTGGTGCACACCGTCACCATGGATTCTCTGGACGACAATCTCTACACGGTCTGGACCAGCGCCATGTGCTTCTCTGCCGGCAAGACGGCGGACGGCGTGACCTATCTCGTCACCGACGCAGCCCTGCAGGAGCCCGACCGGATTTATGACCAGCTTGGCGAACAGCTTCTCTCCTATCTGGAGGACGGCGGCATATATATTGACGCCTCCGAGCTTTCTACCTATGCCATTATCACGTCCACGGCCTATTATGTGGCCCATAACGGCGCCAATATCCCGCTTACCGTGGTGGAGCAGAATGCCTCTGACAAGCTGCTCTTCCTCACCACCTCCGATCCCGCCTATGCGCTGAACGCCACCACCTTTACCTATACCTACGAGGTAACGCAGGCGGACATCGATGCCGGACAGATCAAGAATATCGTCAAGGCAAACGCGACAGCAGTGCGCGGCGATGATCCGGAGGAAGCTGAAGCAA
>SVLW01000038.1:0-12515 GCA_015067705.1 Oscillospiraceae bacterium | reverse complement strand
CCGGCGGGAGGAAGACACGGTCTATACCTTCGCCCTCAGCGGCGATGAGATCGACGGCGTGGTGCCCGCCACCCAGAACGCCTATGTCACCAACTGGAGCCTGGCCACCCAGGAGGCAAAGGTGCAGTATGCGGCATCCCTGGAGGACGGCAGCAGCGCCCTCACCTATTACACCATGGCACCCAACCGCGGCGCACAGGGCGGCGCACTCTTTGATGCAAACGGCTATATCGCCGGTATGAATCTCTGGACCGACGCCTATGACGGCACCACTGCCCTCACCTCCAGCGCCATCATGGCCGCGCTCGACCAGCTTGGCGTCAGCTATGAGGTGTATGAATCCGCTTCCAACAACTTCGCGTTTGAAGATATCATGCTCTATGTGATCATCCTGGCCGCCGCCATCATCGTGCTGGTGATTCTCCTGGTGATCGTGCGTGTCCGCAAGAACAAACTGGATCTGGATGACGTGTCCGATCTGGAGCGCGAGGCAATGCGTGCCCGTGAGGACATGGCCGCACAGAGCAAGAACCTGAGCGCTGCACAGCCCTCCAAGGCAGGCAGCAGCAAGGGCGCCGGATATGAGGTGAACATCCCGCCGGTGGCTTCCGCGCCCGCCGTGCCCGTCAAGCGTACCCCCGCCCCCGCAGCACCCCAGAGCGTGTCTCTTTCCGTGCTCAGCGGCAGCATGGAAGGCAGCAGCATTGACGTGATGGAAAAGGTCATCATCGGCCGTGATCCCAGCGAATGCGACGTGGTGTTCCCCGCAGAGACCACCTCCGTCAGCCGCCGCCACTGCGCCGTGTCCTTCAATCGTCAGACCGGCCGCGTGCTTTTGGAGGACTTTGCCTCCGCAAACGGCACCTATTTCCCCAGCGGCACCCGCATCATCCCCGGCCGTCTTTACTCCCTCAGAAACGGCGACCGCTTCTATCTGGGTCTGCCGGACAACATGATGGAAGTACACATCGAATACCCCGAGGCATAATTTACCGATTTTTTGCAGATTTTGGGAAACCTTAGCGGGTTTTCCGTCGTCTAACACAGCAGAAACCTTTTCTGATGGAGGATCTCCCGATATGAAATTATTCAGCGGTGCGGGAACCCGCGTCAATAACAGCAGAAGTTCCCGCAGCTCCCATGCGCAGCATCGGAACAGCGCACCCGCCGCGGCACCGAGCCGCAGCCGCACGCCGGTGTGGGAGGACGATGAGCCCCGGATCGTCCGGGAGGACGGATCATCCTATGCCGCCTCCTATTCCCCGGCCGCCCATCCTGTTCAGCAGCCCAAAGCCTATTCCCGCACGCCGGCAGCCCCCGCCGATTCCCGGGACGATGGCTATACGCCGCCGCACACCTATTCCCATTACCAGACCAAGGATTCCCGCCGCAGGGAAGCCAGACGGAAAAAGACCAAAAAGCGCCTGATCGGCGTTTCTGCCGCTTTGGTGGCAATGGTTGGACTTTATCTCTTCTGTGTGTATTCAAACGTCCCCTTTGTGGAGAAATGGCGTAATATCTATATCGAGACCGCACTCATGACCCGCACTCATCAGTGGCTGGCAACGGCACTGATCCCGAAGCCGGTGGTGGACGAGGTGCGCGAGCAAATGACCGCCGCCGAGAATCTGCAGAACGATGTGGAATCCGACTGGAGCAATTCGGAGCCGCTTTCCACCATGGAGCTTCCCGCCATTGTGAAGCCCGGCGCGGATACCGAAGACACCGACGGCGAGTCTACGGACGAACCCCAGGAGGAAACGCCCTTCTGGCTGGATCCCTGGAGCGAGTTCTGTCTGACCTATCAGGAACTGGATATGGAATCCTTCGCCGCTTATGCCGAGGAGCATGAGGACGAAATGTTTGACGAAAACGGCAACCTCTTTATTGACGAGGCCGGTCTGGATCAGGAGGGCACCTCCATCAAAACCGTCCACGGCGATCAGGTGCTGGCCCTGGACACCATCCATGGTATCACCTTGGTACGCCTGGAGGATACGCTGGACACCGGCCCCTATAAGGGCGTCATGGCCATCATCAAGGATCCCTCCATGGTCGGCGTGGCAACGGCCAAGCGCCTGGGCATCGTGGGCCAGAAGATCGGCGGCATCGCAGAGGATAACGACGCGATCCTCGCCATCAATGCCTCCGGCTTTGAAGATGATGACGGCGTCGGCAACGGCGGTATCGTATACGGCCTGCTCTATGCCGGCGGCGAAAAACTGGAAGGCACCGACGGCGGCAACTACAAGGTCGGCTATTTCGACTACGATAACCGCTTCCACGTAGGCACCTGGAAGTCCACCAAGGACATCCGCGACGGCGTGGAGTTCAAGCCCGCTCTGGTGGTCAACGGCGACCGTAAGGTGGAAGGTACTGCCGGTTGGGGTATCCATCCCCGTACCGCCATCGGCCAGACCGAGGACGGCACCGTGATCTTTGTGGTCATCGACGGCCGCTCCACGGAATCCATCGGCATCACCGTGACCGATATGGCAGACATCATGATGAAATACGGCGTCACCCAGGCACTGAATCTGGACGGCGGCTCCTCCTCCATTATGTGGTGGAACGGACGGAAGATCACGAATCCCTCCGGTGGTGACAAGGAAAACGGCCGTTATCTGCCGGACGCCTTTGTGGTGTATGCAAACCGCAAGGCCACCGATGGTCTGGAGCGTCCCGAATAAAGCTCTCATTCTGATGCAGGAAGCGAACAAATTATGTTAGGAACCATTGTCAACGCTGCGGCAGTCGCAGCCGGAACGCTTCTGGGACTCCTTCTGAAGAAAGGCATCCCGGATCGTCTGCAGGACATTATCATGAAGGGTGTGGCGCTCTGTGTGCTGCTGATCGGTATCTCCGGCGCACTGAAGGGCCAGAACACCCTGATCGCAATTCTCTCCATGGTGATCGGCGCCATCATCGGTGAGCTCATCGATATCGACCGGCGGCTGAACACCCTGGGTCAGTGGATCGAAAAGAAATTCTCCAAAGGCGGCGGCGAACAGACCGTCGCCAAGGCATTCGTCACGTCGAGTCTCCTCTTTTGCGTGGGCGCCATGGCCATCGTGGGCTCCCTGCAGAGTGGTCTCACCGGCGACCATGAGATGATTTATACCAAGAGTATGCTGGATGGCATTTCCAGCATCGTATTCGCCTCTTCCCTGGGCTTCGGCGTGATTTTCTCGGTGGCAGCCATTTTCCTGTACCAGGGCAGTATCGTGCTGCTGGCGCAGTGGGTGGCTCCCCTGCTGTCGGACACGGTGATTGCAGAGATGACCTGTGTGGGTTCTCTGATGATCATTGGCCTGGGTCTCAATATGCTGGGCATTACCAAACTGAAAGTGGCAAATTATCTCCCCGGCCTGCTGCTCCCCATTCTGCTCTGTTTATTTATGTAAGGAAAAGACCGATCGAGCCGGAACGGTTCGATCGGTCTTTTTATTCTGCTGTCATATACGCCGCGATTTCCCCAAGACGCGCCATTACCGCGGGATCCTGCAGAGGATCCTCACGGCCGGGGAAATCCGTGCCGGAATAGTAGAGCATCTCGCCGCAGGGCGCGCCCATGACGCGCAAAAGACGGCGGCCCATGGCCTCGGCGGTCTCATATTCTCCCTGCCCGCCGTCCACCAGCAGCAGCACGCCGCGGCGCAGCTTTTTCCGGAGCACCGGATCCTTACGGAAACGGGCGGAGGCGAAGAGATACTGCAGGCGGCTGGCCCAGTTGAGCAGCGAGCCCGAAAGCTCTGCAAAATAAATGGGAGAGGCCAGTACAATGTTGTCCGCCTCGTTCATCCAGGCGATGATCTCCTGCATCTCGTCCTCGATCACACAGCCGCGGTTTTCCCAGCAGTGGCGGCAATCCATGCAGGGCGCCACCTTCGCCCGGTAGGTCTCCACGATCCGCACCTCCCCCGGAAGCATCCCGGAAAGCGCACGCACCAGAGCGGAGGTGCCGCCGTTCTTTCTGGGAGAGCCGTGGATAATCAGTGTATTCATATAAGCGCATCCTCCTTTTTCTCCGGGTCATCCGGGATGATTGTAGCACATCAGGCAGAGAGATACAAGAGGTCTTTCCGGAGAATCCCACCATGAGCGCGGCGTCATATTGGACGTTATTGACAATACCGCACCTCCCGCTTTATCTGATTTGTACATTTATCCAAAATGCGAAAAGCTTTCTGGAGATCGCTTGACTTTCCGGGAATCAGGATGTAAAATTATGCTCGAAGATGAATAAAAATAACTATCCCGATATCCATCAAAACTATCACGGAGATCATGTCATATGATAAAAGTATTTATTGACGGAAGAGAAGGCACCACGGGACTGAGAATCTATGAACGCCTGGCCGAGCGGCAGGATATTTCCCTGATCGTTCTGTCCGAGGAACTGCGAAAGGATCCCGCGGCCCGTAAGGAAGCCCTGAATGCAGCGGATATCGCGTTCCTCTGTCTGCCGGATGCGGCGGCCATGGAAGCGGTCTCCATGATCGAAAACGACACCACCCGCGTCATCGACGCTTCTACCGCCCACCGAACCCTGCCGGAATGGTGCTATGGCCTGCCGGAGCTGAGCCCGGCACATCTTGAGAAACTGAAGGCCTCAAAGCGTACCGCCGTTCCCGGCTGTCATGCCAGCGGCTTCATCTCTCTGGTGTATCCCCTGGTGGCCGCCGGTGTGCTGCCTGCCGATGCGCTGCTCACCTGCCATTCCATCACCGGCTACAGCGGCGGCGGCAAGAAAATGATCGCCCAGTACGAGGACGAGGGCCGCGACCAACTGCTCTCCGCCCCCCGTCAGTATGGCATCACCCAGCAGCACAAGCATCTGAAAGAAATGAAGGCCATCTGCGGTCTTAAGAATTCCCCCATCTTCTGCCCCATCGTTTCCGATTTCTACAGCGGTATGTGCGTCACGGTTCCGCTTTTTAAGAGCCAGCTTGCCGCCGGCAAGACCATCGAAGATGTGAAGGCGGTCTATCAGTCCCTGTATCAGGGGCCCATGATCCGCTATCAGGAGAGCATGGACGAGGCCGGATTCCTGTCCGGCAATGCCATGTCGGGTCTTGACAGCATGCAGGTCACCGTCTGCGGCAATGACGAGCGCATTCTCCTGATCTCCCGCTTTGATAACCTGGGCAAAGGCGCTTCCGGCGCCGCCTTACAGTGCATGAATATCATGCTGGGCGATGATCCCACGCATGGACTGAATCTATAAAGAGGTATGATATGATGAAAGCTATTTCCGGCGGCGTTTGTGCCGCAAAGGGTTTTACGGCCAGCGGTGTCCACTGCGGCATTCGGAAAAACAGAACCAAGAGAGACGTGGCCCTGATCTTCTCTGAGCGGCGCGCCGCTGCGGCCGCCTGCTACACCCAGAATCTCGTGAAGGGCGCCCCCATTTACGTCACCAAGAAGAATATTGCAGACGGCTATGCACAGGCCATGATCTGCAATTCCGGCAACGCCAACACCTGCAACGCCAACGGCATCGAGATCGCCGAGGAGACCTGTGCGCTTCTGGGCGCAGAACTGGGCATCCCGGCCAGCGACGTGATCGTGGCCTCCACCGGCGTCATCGGCCAGCCCATGTCCATTGAGCCTTTCAAGGTAGGTATTCCTGCCCTGCACGCCGCTCTGGGCGCGGGCAGCAAGGATGCCGCCGAGGGCATCATGACCACCGACACCCGTATGAAGGAAGTGGCCTTCTCCTTTGAGGTGGGCGGCGTGGAGTGCAAGATCGGCGCCATCGCCAAGGGCTCCGGCATGATCCACCCCAACATGGCCACCATGCTGATCTTCATCACCACGGACTGCGCCATCTCCCCTGCCATGCTGCAGGCTGCCCTCTCCGAGGATGTGAAGTCCTCCTTCAATATGATCAGCGTGGACGGCGACACCTCCACCAATGACATGGTTTCCATCATGGCAAACGGTCTGGCAGGCAATGCAGAGATCACCGCCCCCGGCGCCGATTTCGATGCATTCTGCGAGGCACTGGCTGCCATTACCCATACGCTCTGCCCCCTGATCGCCCGGGACGGCGAAGGCGCCACCCGCCTGGTCACCTGCACCGTGCGCGGCGCCAAGACCCAGAAGGATGCGGTCATCCTCTCCAAGTCCGTCATCTGCTCCTCTCTTGTGAAGGCCGCCATGTTCGGCGCGGACGCCAACTGCGGCCGCATCATGTGCGCCATGGGCTACAGCGGCGCAGAACTGGATGTCACCAAGGCCGATGTGTCCTATATTTCCAAGGCCGGCGAGATCATGGTGTGTCGTGACGGCAACGGCCTCGTCTTTGACGAGGATCTGGCCAAGGCCATTCTCATGGAAGAAGAGATCACCGTGGCGGTGCAGTTACAGGACGGCGACTATGAAGCCACTGCCTGGGGCTGTGACCTGACCTATGATTATGTTAAGATCAACGGCGACTATCGTACCTAAAGATAAAGGAGACGCATCAGATGGAAATTTCCAATGCACAGAGAGCGGAAGTGCTGGTGCACGCCCTTCCGTATATTCAGAATTATACCAATAAGATCATTGTAGTGAAATACGGCGGCAACGCCATGATCAACGAGGATCTCAAGCGCGCAGTCATGCGCGATATCGTGCTGTTGTCCTTAATCGGCATCAAGGTGGTGCTGGTGCACGGCGGCGGCCCGGAGATCACCGACATGCTGAAAAAGATCGGCAAGAAGAGCGAATTTGTGGACGGCCTGCGTGTCACCGATGAGGAGACCGTGGATATCGTGCAGATGGTTCTGGCCGGTAAGATCAATAAGAGTCTCGTGAATCTCCTGCAGAACATCGGCGGCAAGGCCATGGGCCTCTGCGGCACCGACGGCCACCTGATCGAAGCCCGCCAGTTAAAGCCGGAGCTTGGTTATGTGGGCGAGATCACGAATATCAACGTGGAACCCATTCTGGACCTTCTGGACAGAGGTTATATCCCGGTGGTCTCCACCATCGGCTGTGACCGGGAGGGCAATATCTATAACATCAACGCCGACACCGCTGCGGCCCGCATTGCCGGGATGCTGGAGGCGGAGAGCCTGATCTCCATGACGGATATCAGCGGCATTCTCCGGGACAAGGACGATCCCTCCACGCTGATCTCCCAGATCAGCGTCAGCGAGGCGCCTCGACTGATGGAAGACGGCGTCATCTCCGGCGGCATGATCCCCAAGGTGGAATGCTGCATCGATGCCATCGATCACGGCGTGAACAAGGTTTTTATCATTGACGGGCGTGTGCCCCATTCCATCCTCATCGAAATCCTGACGGATGAGGGTATCGGTACCATGTTTGTGGGAGGCTAATCAAATGGCAGATATCAAGAATTTTGACAATACGTATGTAGCAAATACTTATGCCCGATTCCCGCTGCAGATCGTGTCCGGCAAGGGCGCCATCGCCTATGACGAGACCGGCAAGCGCTATATCGACCTGGGTTCCGGCATCGCCGTCAACAGCTTCGGCTTCGCCGATGAGGTCTGGCAGGAGGCCGTCACCGCACAGGTGAAGACCCTGCAGCACACCTCCAATCTTTACTATACCGAGCCCTGCGTACAGCTGGCCAAACAGCTTTGTGAGCGCACCGGCCTCTGCCGCGTGTTCTTCTCCAATTCCGGCGCAGAAGCCAATGAGTGCGCCATCAAGACCGCCCGTCGTTATTCCTTCTTAAAGTACGGCGAGGGCCGTCATGTGATCATCACCCTAAAAAACAGCTTCCATGGCCGCACCATCACCACGCTGGCCGCCACCGGTCAGGACAGCTTCCACACGGAATTCGGCCCCTTCACCGAGGGCTTCCGCTATGCCACGGTGGGCGACATTGACGAGCTGAAGGCCATGGCCTCTGCCGGCGACGTGGCCGCCATCATGATCGAGACCGTACAGGGCGAGGGCGGTGTCTTAGAGCTTCCGGCAGACTATATCGCCGCCATCAAGGCCATCACGGAGGAGCAGGACATTCTCCTCATCGTGGACGAAGTGCAGACCGGCAACGGCCGTACCGGCAAGCTTTATTCCTACATGCATCATGATCTCCATCCGGATATCGTCTCCACCGCCAAGGGTCTGGCCGGTGGTCTGCCTCTGGGCGCCACCATGCTGGGCGAGCGCGTGAAGGATACCCTGACCCCCGGTTCCCACGGCTCCACCTTCGGTGGCAACCCCGTTTGCTGCGCCGGTGCACTCAGCGTGCTGAACCGTCTCACCGATGACTTCCTGAGCGATGTCACGAAGAAGTCTGACTATATCAAGGCAGAGCTTGAGGGCGCTCCCGGCGTCGTCGGCGTTTCCGGCCGCGGCCTGATGCTTGGCATTGAGACCGTGCGCCCCGCCAAGGAGATCATTGCCGACTGTATGGCCGCCGGTGTCCTGGTGCTCAGCGCCAAGACCAAGGTGCGTCTCCTGCCCCCGCTCTCCATCTCCATGGAAGAACTGGCTGAGGCAATCGCCGTTTTGAAGGAAGCACTTGCAAAATAAAGAAAGTATATTCCAAAACCATTCCTGGGAAACCTTTTCCGGGAATGGTTTTTTCTATGAATTTATGGTATACTAAAACCGAAAAAAGAGGTGATACCGTGCGGAAAGCGATTTTCTGGGATTTACAGGGCACTCTGGGCGGAGATGCAACAGGCAGCATAGAACAGTTCGAGCCATATCCTTTTGCAAAGGATGCTCTTCGCCTTGCAAAAGAAAATGGCTATTACAATCTCATTCTCACCAACCAAAGCCGCATTGGAAAGGGCCTTCTCTCCCGGACAATATATGAGCGGGAGGCTGCTCGGATTCTGCAAAACTTCAATCAGGATGAACCTTTGGTAGAGGAGATCCTGTGCTGTCCGCATCAGGAAAGTGACCACTGTCATTGTAAAAAACCCAAAACAGGACTCATCGAATCCTGCATTCAAAAATACAGTCTTTCCTTATCTGACTGTGTTGTGATCGGTGATATGGGAAAAAACGAGATCATTATGGCACACCATGCCGGATGCTGTGGCGTCCTGGTACTCACAGGAGGCGGAAAAGCCAGTCTAGGCAAGTTCCGCTCAACATGGGCAGGATATGAAGCCCACATCATCGCTGAGAATGCATGGGATGCAATTCAAAAACTTCTTTGTTCTCCACAATAATACTGATTATGAGGTAATCTCATGGTACGCGAAATACAGCCCGATGAATTGGAAGAATTGCTGTCGCTTTATCTCCATTTACACGAAAATACCGTCCCCGAAATGTCAAATCATCTTCGGGATACCTGGGACAGGATTCTGTCAGACCCCAATCATCACATCATCGTGTATGAGGAGGACGGCAGACTGGTGTCCTCCTGCGTCTCTTTGATCATTCCCAATCTGACCAGAGGCGTCAGACCTTATGCGCTCATTGAGAATGTGGTCACGCACGCCGCCTATCGCGGACGCGGGTATGCAACTGCCTGCCTGAACTATGCAAAAGAGCTGGCAATCAAACAGAACTGCTATAAGATCATGTTGTCGACCGGTTCCCGACAGGAATCCACCCTGCAATTCTACCGGAACGCCGGATATGACGACACGGTAAAAACCGCCTTTGTGCAGAACCTCGACTGAGGCGACCGCCGCATGGGAGGAAACAAGACAGTGCGGCATCCCGCTCTTTTCCCGCCTCCGACAAAAAGCACTTGATTTTTCTCTCCTGCCACGCTATAATAAATAAGTCATCAGCCGCAGGTATAGTTCATCGGTAGAATGCGAGCTTCCCAAGCTTGAGAGGAGGGTTCGATTCCCTTTACCTGCTCCATGTAAAAACCCCTTTTTGTCTACTGACAAAAAGGGGTTTTTACAATGATATCCGTTCCTCGCGGAACGGGTGATATCCCTTCGATATGATATCCACCTTCGGTGGATGATATATGCCTGCGGCATATGAAGGAACGGATAGTATATCATACTTGATATGAATGAAAACATTTTCTCCGATAACGATAGCTTTTTCCTGCAGAGATGCTATAATAAACGATAGAATCGAACAGAACGTGCCGCCTATCTGGCTGCGGCACTGCGTCAGAACGAAGGAGGAGATCCCGATGAAAACCGATCATCGTCATCCCGGCTATATCAGTCGGCACCAGCCCAGCCGCTGGGAAGAGGCTCTGCTTTGCGGCAACGGCAGCATCGGCGCCCTGGTCATGGGCGACCCTGTGCACGAATCCGTGATCTTCAGTCATGAAATGACCTATCTGCCGGTCCACGCCAAATACCCCACCCTCAACACCGCCGCCCACATGGACGAGATCCGCGCCATGATCGCCGCGGGCCGTTATCAGGATGCGGCAGACTTTGTGGTGGAGCTGGGGCACAAGTATGGCTATACGGAATCCATGTGGACGGACTGCCTGATCCCTCTGTGCGCGTTTTTTGCAGAGCCGGAGCTCTCCGGCGAAGTACAGGACTACACCTGCGGCATGAACTACGAAAACGGTCTTGCCACCGTGCGCTATGCCGACGACAGCCGCCGCTTCCTGCGGGAATGCTTTGTCTCCCGGGAAAACCAGACCTTCTTCATCCGCCTTTCCTCCGATCTGCCCACAGATTATCGCCTGGGCCTTGAGACCTATGTGGAAGACGCGCCCAGAATGCGCTGGATGGAGGAATATCAGGATCGGCTCTGCGAGGCGGAGATTACGGAAAAGAACGGCACGATCTGCTATCGCAGAGGCTTTGTCATTGACGGCCGCTCTTACGAGGCATACTGCTCCGTACTCTCCACGGACGGACAGATCACTTCAGGCGCCGACCATGTCCTGCGGGTGAGCGGCGCCACGGAAGTGGTGGCAGTGGTGACGCTGGGCGGCACCTTTGACGGACATGATTCCGCGCTTGACCGCCATATTGCCCTGCACCGGTCGCTCAACCCCGACTTTGACGAACAGCTGGCCGTGCATACGGCGCTGCATAAGACGATCTACCAGCGGATCCGGCTGCAGCTCGGCGCGCAGCAGCTCAGCGATGACGCGCTCTACCAGGCCGCAAAGTCCGGCAATCTCACGCCGCAGTATTATGAAAAGCTCTTCTATGCCGGTCTTTACGAGATCCTCTCCGCAAGCGGCGAGTATCCCCCCTGTCTGCAGGGCGTCTGGTCCGGCACCTATGCGCCGTCCTGGAGCGGCGACTACACCCTAAACGGCAATGTCCAGACCGCCGTGCTCAGTATGCTGGGCGCCGGTATGCCGGAGCTGATGGAATCCCTGTTCCGGTATATGGACTTCATTATGGAGGATATGCGCGCCAATGCCCAGCGGCTTTATGGCTGCCGCGGAATCCAGCTGCCTGCACGAAGCAGCACCCACGGCCTGGCCAATCACTTCAGCCGTACCTGGCCCATGACCTTCTGGACCACCGGCGCCGCCTGGTTCGCCCGGTTCTACTACGACTACTGGCTCTATACCTGCGACGACGCCTTTATGCTCCATCGCGCCCTGCCTTTTATGAAGGACTGCATTGTTTTCTTCGAGGACTTCCTGATCGAAGAGGCGGACGGCACTTACCTCTTCTCCCCCTCCTACTCTCCGGAGAATCATCCCGCCAACACCGGCTCTCAGGTGTGCATCAACTCCACCATGGATATCGCCGTGGTGCGGGAGCTTCTGCACAATCTGATCCGTGCCTGTGTCACGCTGGGCGTGGAGCATGAGAACGTAGAGAAATGGCGGAAAATGCTCTCCAAGATGCCGTCTTATCTCATCAATGAGGACGGTGCACTGAAAGAATGGGCCACGCCCCTTCTGGAGGACCGCTATGATCACCGTCACGCCTCCCATCTCTATCCCCTCTATTACGGCATTGCCAAGGAATTTGCCGACAGCCCTGCGCTTCTGGAGGCCTGCAAGAAGGCATACGAGATCAAGATCGTTAATAAGAAGGAAGAGGCCGGCATCATGGCCTTTGGCTCTGTCCAGTTGGGCATGGCGGCCTGCCATCTGGGCGACACCGAGACCGTGGCGACCCTGATCAGCGGCATGGCGCAGAATAATTACTACACCAACTTTGCCACCTCCCACGACGCAGGCCCGGACGTCTTCAACTCTGACCTCAGCGGCGGCATGCCCGCGCTGATTCTCGAGTGCCTGGCGCAGAGCAGCGAAGTGGTGGACGAGGAAGAGCGCATCGTGGGATACGAGATCATGCTGCTGCCCACACTTCCCGACTATCTGCCGGAGGGACGTGTGGAGGGTCTGCGTCTGCGCGGCGGCTTCCTCCTGAACATGAGCTGGAAAGATGGGAAACTGACGGAATATGAGCTCTTAAATCCCTTCCGCAAGGAATACCGCATCTGTGACCCCAAGCGATATTAAGCACTAAAGATACAAAGAAAGCGCCGATTGAGCATCAATCGGCGCTTTTCTCTTCTTCTTCCAGTACGCGGTAGGCCACTTTGCCCACCAGCGTTTTCGGCAGTTCCTCCCGGAATTCGATCTCTGCGGGCAGGGCATACCGGGCAATATGATCGAATTC
>SVLW01000037.1 GCA_015067705.1 Oscillospiraceae bacterium | reverse complement strand
CTACTTCCTGCTGATTATACATAAGAGAATTCCGAATGTTGTCTACTGTCGTTTCACCTGCGCCATTGAACTCGTCATTCAGCGCACCTAACTGTTCGGCGTCTTTTACTGCAGCTTTTCTTACCATAAGAACATCTCCAAATCTTGATTTGGTCAATTTACTTTATAATATTATAATATATCCGGACATACAAGAACAGGCACAACAGTTTCGTCTGTTGTGCCTGTTAACTGTTTTACGAGCACCCACCCTTCCTGCGGGTGTTTGAGAATCCGTGATTCTTACTTCTGGCTCTCTTCGATTGCAACTGCAACAGCAACGGTCATACCAACCATGGGGTTGTTACCGGCGCCGATCAGGCCCATCATCTCGACGTGTGCCGGGACGGAGGAGGAACCTGCGAACTGAGCGTCAGAGTGCATACGGCCCATGGTATCGGTCATGCCATAGGAAGCGGGACCGGCAGCCATGTTATCCGGATGCAGAGTACGGCCGGTGCCGCCGCCGGAAGCGACGGAGAAGTACTTCTTGCCGTTCTCGGTGCACCACTTCTTATAGGTGCCTGCAACAGGATGCTGGAAGCGGGTGGGGTTGGTGGAGTTACCGGTGATGGAAACGCCAACGTTCTCAAGACGCATGATAGCGACGCCTTCCGGAACACTGTCGGAACCGTAGCAGCGAACGGCAGCACGCGGGCCCTGGGAGTAAGCGGTCTCTTCGACAACCTTGACTTCCTCAGTAGCGGGATCAAACTCAGTCTTCACATAGGTGAAGCCGTTGATGCGGGAGATGATGAAAGCGGCATCCTTGCCCAGACCGTTCAGGATAACACGGAGGGGCTTGGTGCGGACCTTATTGGCGTTCAGAGCGATCTTAATAGCGCCTTCTGCAGCGGCGAAGGACTCGTGGCCAGCCAGGAAGCAGAAGCACTCAGTATCTTCGGAAAGGAGCATTGCGCCCAGGTTACCATGACCCAGACCAACCTTGCGGTTCTCAGCAACAGAACCGGGAATGCAGAATGCCTGCAGGCCGATGCCGATAGCGGCAGCAGCGTCAGCAGCCTTGGTGCAGCCCTTCTTCAGAGCGATAGCAGCACCCACAACATATGCCCACTTTGCATTTTCAAAGCAGATGGGCTGGGTCTCCTGAACGATGGTGTAGGGATCGATGCCAGCGGCGTCGCAGATGTCCTTGCACTCGTCGATGGAGGAGATACCATACTCTTTTAAGACAGCGAGAATTTTCGCTTCACGTCTCTCGTAACCTTCAAACTTTGCCATCTCGATACGCCTCCTTCTTACTCTTTACGCGGGTCAATGTACTTCACGGCGTCAGCAAAGCGGCCGTAGGTACCGATGGACTTTGCATAGGCCTCGTTGGGCTCCATGCCCTTCTTGATGAAGTCAGTCATCTTGCCCAGGGAAACGAACTCATAACCGATGACCTGGTCGTTCTCGTCCAGAGCCATTCTGGTGCAGTAACCCTCGGTCATTTCGAGATAACGCACGCCCTTGGCGTTAGTGCCGTACATGGTACCAACCATGGAACGCTCGCCCTTACCCAGATCTTCCATACCGGCGCCGATGGGCAGACCGTCCTCAGAGAAGGCGGACTGGCTGCGGCCGTAAACGATCTGCAGGAACAGCTCGCGCATAGCGGTGTTGATGGCGTCGCACACCAGGTCGGTGTTCAGAGCCTCCAGCAGGGTCTTGCCCGGGAGGATTTCTGCAGCCATAGCGGCAGAGTGAGTCATACCGGAGCAGCCGATGGTCTCAACAAGAGCCTCTTCGATGATGCCGTTCTTCACATTGAGGGACAGCTTGCAGGCGCCCTGCTGCGGTGCGCACCAGCCGATACCGTGGGTGTATGCAGAAATGTCAGTGATTTCCTTTGCCTGTACCCACTTGCCCTCTTCGGGGATAGGTGCAGGACCATGGTTGGGGCCTTTCGCCACAACACACATATTTTCTACTTCATGAGTGTAGTTCATTGAAAATATCTCCTTTCCAGATTCACTCCAAACAGTATTATACCACGCTTTTCCGATAAAAGCAACGAAAGCGCAAAAAAATCCTGCCTGTTTCTGTCCCAATCATTTGGTGGTTTTGCCGGGATTTCATGGAAATCCTGCGTCTATTTGCTCTTCCCACGGGTGGTATCATGCGATATAATGATACTATCCCTAAACCGATGAGGTGAATGATATGCTGAAAGCGGTCAACCTGAACGCAGTACGGCTTCTGGACGAAGAACTGCTGCGCCGCAGAAACACGAATTATCGCTATTTAATGAATCTTGATAATCACAATCTTCTGATGAACTTCCTTTTAGAGTCCGGTCTTTATTCCCTGGACCGCACGCCGGAGGGCGTACACGACGGCTGGGAGTCCCCTTATTGCCAGCTGCGCGGCCATTTCCTGGGCCACTGGCTCTCTGCCGCCGCCCAGCACTATGCCGCCACCGGCGATCAGATGATCAAATCAAAGGCCGATGCGATCATCGATACGCTGGAGCGGTGCCAGGTAGAGAACGGCGGCGAGTGGGTGGGCCCCATCCCGGAGAAGTATCTCTACTGGATCGCCCGGGGCAAGAGCGTCTGGGCGCCCCAGTACACCATGCACAAGGTCATCATGGGTTTGCTTGACATGTATGAATATGCAGGCAACGAGCTGGCGCTTGAGATCGTGAAGAAGCTGGCAAACTGGTATCTGCGCTGGGTGCGTCAGTATGACCGGGAGGCCTTTGACAACATCCTGGACGTGGAGACCGGCGGCATGCTGGAGGTCTGGGTACAGCTTTACTCCTTCACGAAGGATCCGGAGCATCTGGAACTGATCAATGCCTATTATCGCGGCCGCCTCTTCGACGGCCTCCTGGCAGGCCGTGACGTCTTAACCAACATGCACGCCAACACCACCATCCCTGAGATCATGGGCGCCGCCCGTGCCTATGAAGTGCTGGGCGACGAGAAGTGGCTCCGTATCGTCAAAGCCTACTGGAAGAGCGCTGTCACCGACCGCGGCAGCTATGTCACCGGCGGCCAGACCTGCGGCGAGATCTGGACGCCCTTCCACCAGCAGAGCGCTCGTCTGGGCGACAAGAACCAGGAGCACTGCACCGTGTACAACATGATGCGTGTTGCCGACTTCCTTTTCCGCGTCACCGGTGAACCGGAGTACATGGATTATTATGAGCTGAATCTCTATAACGGCATCATGGCACAGGCCTACTGGAAGGGTAACTTCACCCACGGTCAGACCACGCCCTATCCGGAGACCGGCCTCCTTACCTACTTCCTGCCGCTGCGCGCCGGCGCCAGAAAGGGCTGGGCCTCCCAGACCAACGACTTCTTCTGCTGCCACGGCACGCTGGTGCAGGCAAACGCCCATCTGACAAACGGCCTTTACTATCAGAAGGACAGTGACGTCTATCTCTGCCAGTATTTCAATTCCGACGCCGCCCTGACCATCGACGGCAAGGCCGTGTCCCTGCGCCAGCGGATCGACACCCTGGTGGGCTCCAACCACACTTCCAGTTGGTCCTCCGGCAGCCAGAAGATCATGGAAAAGGCCGCCATTTATAAATCCCGTCCCAACGTGATCTGCGACAACATTCTCGTGGACGCCGAGGAGCAGGAATTCACCCTGTATCTGCGAATCCCCGCCTGGGTGAAGGAGGAAGTCCGCGTGGAGATCAACGGCGAGGCCGTGGCCTGTACCGCTAAGGCTGGTGAGTTCCTGGCGCTGAAGCGCGTGTGGAAGAGCGACGTGGTGACCATCACGCTGCCCATTTCGATCCAGGCTGTACCGCTTGCGGATGATCCCGACATGATCGCCTTCCGCTATGGCCCCATGGCGCTGGCCGGTCTCTGCGATGCAGAACGCACGCTCTATGGCGACAAGGAGCATCCGGAGAGCTTCCTCACCGCCGATAACGAGCGGGAATGGGCCTCCTGGAAGCCCACTTTCCGTGTGAAGGGTCAGCCCGTCGGCATGCGCGTGATCCCCTTGAAGGACGTGGGATACGATCCCTACACCGTCTATTTCCCGGTGAAGAAATCCATGCGCTTTGGCGTAGAAGAATAAGCATTCCATGCCGGAGCCGCCGAAAACGCGGCTCCGGCATCACTTTATCACGGTGAATTGTCACCTCAGCATAATCATACGCCTTTCCGCATGAAAACTTTGTTTGGTTTGTATAGAGTCCGGTGATTGACAAAAAAGCCAGATTCCATTACAATAATCCTATAAACCTAGATAGAGGCGCATTTTGCAATCAGTAACCGGTGCCGTGAAAGGCCGCGCAGGGCCGATGGGACGGGCGAAAGGTGCGGATGCCGAAGTGTTTCCCATTCTGCGAGGGGAAATTGCTGGACAGGCGAACGAACAGTCGTCTGGCTGTCGCCGGGAAAACGGCGGAGGGCTATCTTTGTTTCTGAACTATCGGAATCCGCCGCAGAGAGGTTCTCTCTGTATCTTTCCGTACTTATTTGGAGACAACAGGCAGCCGACGTCAATTATCGGCTGCTTTTATTTTGTTAAGGAGGATCCTATTATGGCAAAGCAGAGAATTTTTGATGGTATCGCTACCGCGCTCATCACCCCCATTGATGAAAACGGTGTCAATTATGACGCACTGGGCAAACTGATCGACTGGCAGATCGAGAGCGGCATTGACGCACTGGTGATCTGCGGCACCACCGGCGAGGGCTCCACCCTGACGGACGAGGAGCATCGCGCCGTGCTGGACTATGCCGTGCGCCGTACCGCCGGCCGTGTGCCCGTCATCGCCGGCACCGGCAGCAATGACACCTCTTACGCCATCGACCTGACCCGGTATGCCTGCGGCATCGGCTGTGACGCCATGCTGGTGGTCACCCCCTATTATAATAAGGCCACCCAGGCCGGTCTCATCCAGATGTTCACGAAGATCGCCGACGCTTCCTCAAAGCCTGTGATCCTCTATAACGTCCCCTCCCGCACCGGCGTGAATATCGAGCCCGCCACCTATGCCGCCCTTGCCGACCATCCCAACATCGTGGGCATCAAGGAAGCAAATGGCAATATCTCAAAGATCGTGGAGACCGCCGCTTTAGTGGGCGACCGTCTTGACATGTATTCCGGCAACGACGACCAGATCGTGCCCATCATGGCCATGGGCGGCCGCGGCTGCATCTCCGTGCTGTCTAACGTCATGCCCCGGGAGACCCGCGAGATCTGCACCCGCTTCTTTAACGGTGACATCGCCGGCGCTGCAGAGCTGCAGTGCAAGTATCTGCCGCTGATCAATGCCCTCTTCAGCGAAGTGAACCCCATCCCTGTAAAGGCCGCTATGGCCGCCATGGGCTATTGCGACGACTATGTCCGTCTGCCCCTGACGCCCATGTCCGAGGGTCCCCGCGCCAAGCTGATGGCAGAGATGCGCGCACTGGGCCTGATCCAGTAATCTATCCGGCGTGGTTTCTGCGCCATTTAAGGAGTTTTTCCCTCTATGCTTCATACAAACCTTTCCGTCAACGAACAGGGACACCTGACGATTGCAGGTGTTGACAGCGTTTATCTTGCCGAAAAGTACGGCACGCCGGTGTATCTTCTGGACGAGGATCGCGTCCGGGAGCGCGCCCGCACCTACGTCACCGCCATGCGGCAGTATTTCGGCGAGCATTCCCGTCCCCTCTTTGCCAGTAAGGCACTGAGCTTCCGCGGCATTTACAAAATTGCCGCAGAGGAAGGCATGTGCGTGGATATCGTGTCCTCCGGCGAGCTCTATACGGCGCTCTCCGCCGGCTTCCCGGCAAAAGATATGTACTTCCACGGCAACAACAAAACCGACGCCGATATCGAATACGCTATCGAATGCGGCATCGGCACCTTTATTGTGGATAATTTCGAGGAGCTTCAGGCCATCGAGGCCTGCGCCGCCCGGCACGGCATCCGGCAGGAGGTCCTGCTTCGGGTGACGCCGGGCATCGATCCCCACACTTATGCCGCGGTGAACACCGGCAAGGTGGACTGCCAGTTCGGTATTTCCATCGAGACCGGCCAGGCCGCCGCCTTTGTGGGCGAGATCCTGAAGTGCGCGCATGTGAATCTGCGCGGCTTCCACTGCCACATCGGTTCCCAGATCTTTGACCAGATCCCCTTCTGCGACGCCGCGGACATTATGATCCGTTTCATCGCCGATATGAAAGCCGCCTACGGCTATGAGGCCGAAGTGCTGAATCTGGGCGGCGGTTTCGGCGTGCGCTATGTCGAGAGCGACCCGGAGATCGATATTGCGGAGAACATCCGCCTGGTGGCGGAGCACGTGGCGGCACGCTGCACCGAATTTGGCGTCCCCTACCCCGTGATCCTCATGGAACCGGGCCGCAGCATCGTGGCCGACGCCGGCGTGACCCTCTATACCGTTGGCAGCGTCAAGACCATCGAAGGCTATCGCAGCTATGTCTCCATCGACGGCGGCATGAGCGACAACCCCCGCTATGCGCTCTACGGCTCCGAATACACCGTCCATGTGGCCAACCGCATGAACGAGCCCGCGGATTTCCTCTGCAGTGTGGCGGGCCGCTGCTGTGAGACCGGTGCACTGATTCAGGAGAACGTTACCCTCCCCCGCCCCCAGCGTGGCGACATTCTGGCGGTGCTGGTCACCGGCGCCTATAACTACTCCATGGCGTCCAACTATAACCGCATCTGCCGCCCACCCATCGTGCTTCTCTCCGGCGGCAAAGACCGCCTGGCAGTTCGCCGCGAAACCTTCGCGGATCTCACCGCGTGTGAACTGGATATCTAAGACAATTTAAGAACCTGTGCATAATTGCCATGCACAGGTTCTTTTTTCTTGACTTCACTGGGCAGATTCGTGTATATTGAGAATAGAGAAAGATTGGAGGTGGTGTCATGGTATGGAAAAAGAGTCTTCCGTGGATCGGCATGGCCGCGGCAGCGCTTCTGTGCTTCGCGCTGGGATTTTTGATCCCGGTGGCGGCGGAGGAAGAAGCCGTGGATCCCATGCAGTTCCTCGCGGAAGTGGTGAATACGGAAACCCTGACGCTGAGGCGCTCCGGCGGTGAAACCATTCCGGAGGAATATCCCGTCCATGACGAAGCTCTGCGGGAAAAACTGGAGACCGAATTGGAGACCGTGCTGAAGAGCGCCGCAGAGATCGACAGGTCTGACTATCCGCAGCTCGCCGGCGGACAAGCCTACAGCATCTGCTATGAACGATGCCCCGGCGCGCCCGCCGTCATCACCGTGATCGAGCATAATCGTCATATGTATCTTGCAATCAACTATGACCGGTATTATGCGTTCCGGGACGAGAACGCCATCGCAGAATTCTACGCGCTCTGGGAAGCCCTCGATTGTCCCATCGAGGAAGCCGGAACCAGACGCTGACGGAGGTGCAGTATGAAGAAGAAACAGATTCTATTCTGCACGCTTTGCGTTCTCCTCTGCGCCGCGGCATTCCTGGCGGGGCGCGGCACGCGGATGCACCGGGATGCGGCACTCATCCACCCGCTTCGGTATGAATTTCCCTATACCCACTGCATCATCATAGAAGATCAATTGTTGCGCGAGCAGAAAACCGTACTGGACGAAGAGGGACTGGATGCCTGGCGGAAAAAGCAGAGTGAAGTCTTTTGGGAAGAAACGGAGCGCGGCCTTTCCAGCGAAGAAGCCACATTGCGTATAGATAAGATTCCCTTCCGGGAAGCAAAATCCGTCACGGCAGATAAGCGGACGATTTATGAGTTCTTCGGAGAAAAGAATCTCCGGGAGGCAGATCTGGGCAAGGATGCCCGAGAGTGGCGTTTCCGGCTGGAATTCATCCTGCGGGATCATACCAATACCATGAATCCCGCCGTCAGCTTTGACGATGACTTCGATCTTCTCCTGGATGAGCACGGCGTACTGATCTGCGACAGAACGGTGTATTACGATCTGGGCAAGGCGAAACTTGATCTGGATGAATACCGGAAATTACTGGACTGAGACTCGCTCTGCATAAATCACCCGGTGCTTGGCATAAGCTAGCACCGGGTGATGATTTATGAAAAAACACTGGAAAACATACGCATTCTGGATCCTTCTGTCCGAGGCCGTGGGCGGGCTTTCCGCCTTTCTGACCCGGGAGGGAATGCAGATCTACAGCGAATCGGTGGTGCAGCCGGTATTCGCGCCGCCGGACTGGCTGTTTCCGGTGGTGTGGACGATCCTCTATGCCCTCATGGGCATCGGTGCGACCAGAATCGCCCTGTCGGAGCATTCCGCAGAGCGGGCATTCGCCCTGCACCTCTTCTGCTCTCAGCTGGCGGTCAATTTCTTCTGGAGCATCATTTTCTTCAATCTCCGGAATTTCAGTCTGGCGCTCTTCTGGCTGCTGCTCTTGATCGGATTGGTGGTGTGGATGATCGCCGCATTCCGGAAAGTGGACCGCCCCGCCGCATGGCTGCAGATCCCCTATCTCCTCTGGCTCATCTTCGCCGCGCTTCTGAATGCGGCGGTCTGGATGTTAAATCCCTGAAAAAAGCCCCGGAAGAATGGTTCTTCCGGGGCTTTTTGCTTTTCAAAGGGACTTCTTTTCGACCATCAATGATCGCTTACAGACTGCGGGCAGCCTCCACCACCCAGCGGATGTGCTCCCAATCGATGGCGGCATCCACGGTGCAGTCACCGCCCAGCATCAGGCCGGTCTTGCCGTGATTCAGGATCAGCTCGCGGGTGTATGCCTGGATCTCTTCCTTGGTGCCGTGGTAGATGAGGCCCTGCATCTTGCG
Source organism: Oscillospiraceae bacterium (assembly GCA_015067705.1). Classification (GTDB taxonomy): domain Bacteria; phylum Bacillota; class Clostridia; order Oscillospirales; family QAMX01; genus Allobutyricicoccus. The sequence continues at coordinate 11,384 of SVLW01000037.1, read as the reverse complement.
GCCGTCCCACAGGGTTTCAAAACCACCCAGCGTCGTTCTGCCGCCGGCGAAATACCGGCCCTCTTCCAGATCCAGTCCTTCCACGTGCACAGCCCAGTTATAGACCTTGGCGGGATAATTCTGCCAGAACTCCAGATGATTTGCCTTGCCTGCCCAGCCGCACATATGCAGAATGTTATTGTCGCTGTAGCGGTTGATATGCTCCAGCACATAAAGGTCGCTGGGCATGATGTACTTCCGGTATTCTTCCTCCGTGAAGCGGCCATGCTCGCCGCCCTGCACGCAGAAATAAATACCGTCGCATCCGGCCTCGGTGATCAAAAGCTCACCCAGCAATGCACAGCCCTGTGCCACCACGTCAAGGCCCTTCATCACAGACGCGGGATCCTCCTTCAAATAGCGCATCACATCCGCATCGGAAACCCGGTGCAGCTGTGCGCCGTTGCGCAGATTGGAGAACGGAGCAAAAATATTATAGAACACACAGCGCTCCTGGCCGATCTCCTGCACGATGCGGCGGGCACGCTCCACCTGCTCCGCAATAAAGGGATGATCCGCCGTCATAGGCGGGATCTTTGCAAAGTCCGCGGCACAGGTGATCTCGGGGATGGGATAGGCGGCATAGTGATCGTTCATGACCTTCAGGAAGTCCAGATCGGTCTCCCGATAGTATTTCAGGTGCGCCTGTACACAGGTCTCCCCCACTTCCTCTTCCCCTGAGAAGTGAAACCAGAAGCCCACCGGTACGTGATCCACGCCCAGTTTGTTCATTGCATTCAGCACGCGCGTTCTCTTATCCATATCACTTTCCCCTTTCAGAATGTGTTTCAAAGCTTTCATAATATTCCCGCGACCAGAGAAACGACCGGATCCTTCCGGAAGTACGGAATGGAGATCGTTTCCAGTTTGATCTATTACCAGTATAGCGGCTTTTGTCAAAAAGCACAAGCAGAATCGCGATTCTCGTCTTGACTTGATGAAATATTCCGAATAGACGTGCACATTTTGGAAAAAGCGTGCATATGGTAGAAAAGGATCGACGAGACAGGAGGCGTTCTTTCATGCTGGAACTCATGTGTCAGTTGCTCACCATTGTCCTGGGCGTCACAAACGGCGGAACCTTCCCCCGGCCCTTATCCCCGGAGGAAGAAAAAGCCTGCCTGACTTTGGCCGCGGAAGGAGACCTGGATGCCAGAAACAAGCTCATTGAACACAATCTGCGTCTGGTGGCGCACATCGTCAAGAAATACTATGCCGCCTCCCCGGGCGATCAGGAGGATCTCCTGTCCATCGGCACCATCGGCCTCATCAAAGCCATCAACACCTATCGTCCCGACCGTGGCACACGCCTTGCAACCTATACCGCCAGATGTATCGAAAATGAGATCCTCATGCACTTTCGCGCAATCAAACGCACAGCAAACGAAGTGTCTCTGTCAGAGCCCATCGAGACAGAGCGGGACGGCGGCAGTCTGGCACTCATGGACGTCTTAAGCTGTGAGGAGGACCTGGCGGAAGAACTGGACGCCCGGGACGATCGCATCCGCATGAATCGCTGTCTCCGCACCCTGCTGGACGACCGAGAACGCCGCATCATCGCCATGCGCTACGGCTTACTCGGCGTACCGAAACCACTGACGCAGCGAGAAATCGCAGAGATGTGCGGGATTAGCAGGAGTTATGTTTCCCGCATCGAAAAGAAAGCCCTGGGGAAGCTGCGGGCGGGGTGGGAGCGGACGAAGGCGATATGACGGGGAAAAAGCAGAAAAAGTCGAGAACTGCCGGAGAAACTGTGATATGATAACAGTATCGGGTGGTGATCATATGACACAGCAAAAGGAAGGTATCCAGAGAGCGCTGCAGTACATAGAAAAGAATCTGTCAGGAGAACTGAATGTGCGGGAGATCGCAGAACAGGCGTATCTGTCGCCCTATCACTTCCAGCGGGTTTTCTCTGCCATATGCGGCATTTCTTTGGGAGAATACATCCGTGGACGAAGGATGACTGTGTCGGGTGATGCAGTCTGCCGCACCAGGCAAAAGATTATCGACATTGCCGCTGCGTGCGGGTACGCGTCTCAGGATGGATTCCAGCGGGCTTTTCTGAGATTTCACGGCATCTCCCCTACTGCGGCACGACAAACCGGCGCTCTGCTCCGACGCATGGAAATACCGGATTTACGGGATCATCCGTCACAGTACCTGCCATCTTATCGAATCGAGGAGCAGGAGGCGTTCTGCGTCCGAGGGTATGCATATCGCTGTCATATTTCCACCAGTCATCAGATCATTCCGCAAATATGGGATCGCTTTTTTACAAATAAAGCTTCCCCAATCCGCGGAATGTACGGGATCTGTATTGATATCGACGGCGAAGCGTTTGAATACCTGATTGCAGACCCCTGTGGAAAGAAAGACCCTGCTGGGGACGGCACTGTTATGCGGGAAATTCCAGCTTCCATCTGGGCGGTATTCCCCTGTACGCTCTCCACGCTGCAGGATACCACCACACGGATGTGGCGGGATTGGCTGCCGGAAAACGGAAGATACCGGCTGGGGGCCGCACTAAATATCGAGCGATATTTTCCACAAACCAGTCAGGATACAGACACCGCCTGTGAGATTTGGCTACCGGTACAAAAGAACGAATAGGAGAAGGCGATGAACATCAAAACCATTTCAAAAGAAAGCTTCTGCGTCATTGGGAAAGAGGGCTCCACGAAAGAGGGCGCAACCTTTATTGCAAATCTAGGGGAGGACGCAAACGCGCATTTTCAGGAAGTTTCGCACCTGGCAATCAAGAAAGAGACCGGCGGGATCCTGGGAATCTGGGGCGCTATGACAGATTTTTCGAGAGGCTTCCGTCCCTGGGAAAACGGGTTCCGGGAGGGACTATATCTGGCGGGAGTGGAGTGCACCATGGATGCCGAAGCGCCGCAGGGCTGGGTCAAATGGATCATTCCCGGCTTTACTTATCTCTGTATCCAGAGTCACAGCGATAATGCCTTTGGCGAGATGCTCGCTTATCTAAAAGAGCAAAATCTACCGCTTGTCGGAGCTGTGCAGGAATATACCGATCCGGATTCCGGCGAAACAGAGCTTTGGTTCCCCATTCGACGGGATACATAAAAAGAGAGAGCAGATGGCATCCCATCTGCTCTCCTTTTTCGCAAAAAATAAGCCGGAGAATGCTCTCCGGCTTATCCTTTTTACTTGGCGAGGGCGCGGCGGCGCTTGAACATCTGAAGCAGAACGATTGCGGCGATAATCACGATGCCGATCACGTCCGTGATGAGACCCGGATACACCAGCATCAGACCGCCGGCGATGACGAAGATGATCTCGTACCACTTCATTCTCGTGAACATATATCCTTCCATACCGGCGGAAATACCGAAGATGCCGATAATGGAAGTCACAATGATCTGTACCACTTCAAGAGGCGTGGTCTCAATGAAGAGCATTGCCGGATTGAAGGCGAAGATATAAGGCACGATGAAAGCGGTGATGGCCAGACGAGTGGCGTTCACGCCGGTCTTCAGGGGATTGGACTTTGCAATGGCGGCGCCGGCATAGGCGGCAAGTGCAACCGGCGGCGTGATATCCGCCACAATGCCGAAGTAGAACACGAACATGTGAGCGGCCAGCACCGGCACACCCATACGCACCACGATGGGGGCGGTGATGGTGGCCATGATGACATAGTTTGCGGTGGTGGGAACGCCCATACCCAGAACGATACAGGCGATCATGGTCAGGAAGAGGGCCAGGAACTTGGAGGTACCGGCGACGGACATCAGCACATTGATGAGATCCTGACCAAGGCCGGTCAGCGTGACCACGCCGACGATGATGCCGGCGATGGCGCAGGCGATGGCAACGCCGATGGTGTTGCGGGCGCCGCCCTCAACGGCCTCCAGGAAGGTGGAGGGAGTCAGGCGGGTTTCCTTGGAGAACATGCTGGTGACGATAGCGGCGAGAATGGCATAGCAGGCAGCGAAGGCCGGGGTCTTACCAAAGCTCATAAGGGCGACCAGCACGATGATGGGGGCGAAGAGATAACCCTTGCGGAAGAGAAGCTTGAAGAAATTGGGAATGCTCTCCTTGGGCAGACCCTTGAGACCCAGCTTCTTGGCCTCGAAGTGGATCATCATGAAGATGCCGGCGAAGTAGAGCACAGCGGGAAGAATAGCGGCGACGGCGATCACGGAATAGGGCGTGTTGGTCATTTCGGCCATGAGGAAGGCCGCCGCGCCCATGATGGGCGGCATGATCTGTCCGCCGGTGGAGGCCGCCGCCTCAACGGCTGCGGCGAATTCCGGCCGATAGCCGGTCTTTTTCATGACAGGGATGGTGACGCTGCCGCTGCCAACGGTGTTGGCAACAGAGCTGCCGGAGTACATACCCTCCAGGGCGCTGGAGATAACAGCAACCTTGGCAGGGCCGCCGGAAGCAAAACCGGCGATGGAATTTGCCAGGTCAATAAAGAAGGTACCGATACCGGTCTTTTCCAGGAAGGAACCCAGGATAATAAAGAGCACAATAAAGGTGGCGCAGACGCCAAGGGGCGTGCCCAGAACACCATCGGTGGTGAAGAAGAGCTGATGCACGATGCGGCGGAGAGAATAGCCGCGGATGAAGGCGTAGACAATGAAGGCACCGGCCACGCAGAGGATCGGGAGACCCACCACACGGCGGCAGACCTCGATGAGCAGCACAATGGCACACAGGGCAAAAATCATATCAATCGGCGTGATATTGATGGCGCGATTGATGATTGCCTCAAAGTTGATCACATAGTAAAGATAGCTGATGAGGCCGATGGCAGCGAGAACCAGATCATACCAGGGAACATCGTTGAACTTGGTGATCTTGCCCTTGCGGACAGGATACATGATAAAGCCCATAAATACGATATAACCCAGGAAGAGAGAACGTCTCACCTGCTCCGGCGGGGTGACGAACAGCGTCAGCACCATCACCATGACCACAAAGAGGGCCAGCATGACTTTCACCAGGATTTTCGGAACCCCCTGAAACAGACGTACATTGGATTCCCGGTCAAATTCGGCCATGAGTTCATCCGCATTGATCTCTTCATCGACCATTGCGTTCAGATTCATTTCAGACACGAACAGTACCTCCCATTCAAGAATTTGTTATCAGAATAGTCAGCGCACCTGAAACACGACGGCTGCATTGCGGCCGCACAGATCCCGCAGACTAATGATTTCGTCGTTAATTCGCAGCACATGGTCAGAGACCGTGCCCACAATATAGGAAACTTTCGGGAAATGCAGATGGAAGCCGGACACCGTCATGGTGCCGTCCTCATTAAAGGTCAGGGTCTGTCCCTCCTCGATCTCCGTCTGCACACCGGCGCCAAAGGCACTGTAGATGGTGGCATCCGCATAGATCTCGCCGTCCTGCAGGACGAAGATATCCCGCACAGGGCTCTTATTCACGGAGTGGACAAACTCCACGGAAAAGGTCAGGCCTTCCTCTATCGGCCAGGAAGCATAGGTGCGTCCGGTGTCGGCATCATAAAGACGCAGGACCGGCGGACGCAGGAGCAAATATGCGGACACGGCCGCAATAATGAAAACCATTACTGCGGCCGTCATCACGAAAAATTTCGATTTACGCGGCATAGACTGCGTTATGCGATAGCGCCGACCTCACGGAAGTACTTCTCAGCACCCGCATGGAAGGGAACGGAGATACCCTCAACGGCATAGTTGATATCCAGCTCTGCACCCTTGGCATGAGCGCCCTCGATCTCCTCGACGTTTTCGAAGAGAGCCTTGGTCATCTCATAGACAACTTCCTCGGACAGGTCGTTGGAGACCAGGAAGGTAGCCTTAACTGCCAGAGTCACCACATCCTCCGTGATGTTCTCGTAAGTACCGGCAGCGATGGGATACTGGGTGTAGAAGGGATAAGCCTCGATGAGCTGAGCGGCATGCTCGTCATCGATGGTCAGAATGGTGAAGTTATTGGTGGCAGCCAGGTCCATGATGGCAGTAGTGGGAGCACCGGCGGTGCAGAAGAATGCATCGATCTTGCCATCCTTGAAGGCATCAGCGGACGGACCGAAGCCCAGGTTCTGCTTGTTGATGTCGTCGAAGGAGATGCCGTAGGCCTCGAGGATCTGCTTTGCGTTGAACTCAACGCCGCTGCCTGCGTCGCCAACGGAGACGTTCTTGCCGGCCAGGTCAGCAACAGAGGTGATGCCTGCGTCCGGGTTCACAACGATCTGCACGACCTCAGCATAGAGGGCAGCCATGGCGGAGAAGTCCTGGGTCTGCTCACCTGCGAACAGGTCGGTGCCATTGTAGGCATAGTCCATAACGTCGTTCTGGGCAATGGCCAGCTCGACTTCGCCGGCGGCGATCAGCTGGATATTGGCCTTGGAAGCGCCGGTGGACTGGACGGTGAAGTTATAGCCGGTCTTTTCGCCGAGGATATTGGCGACAGCAGTACCGAATGCATAGTAGGTACCGGTGTTACCGCCGGTGGCAACGCGGATATTTTCGGTGCCGCAGGCAGTCAGCATCAGAGCCAGAACCAGCACCAATGCAAGAACAGCAGAGAGTTTTTTCATTTTTGTACACATCCTTTCTTCTTCCCGATTTTTTCCGATCGTCGGACTTTTCATCGAGAAGTCTTTCCTATTATAATAAAGAACGGATATTTTGTCAATATCAATCTGTATAAATCCCCAAATTTTTGAGTATTTATTTTTACAGAACTCCAGTCCAGGCTTTTTCCTGTCTTTTGATAGTTTTCGCGCCGTTTTTGCCTGAATCCATAATATGAAGTCCTCCCCTGCCCATGACTGCAAATGTTTCATCACAATAAAGCGCTGCATATTATCTGGAATATTTCAATAAAAAACCGATCCTGTGAAGATGCTTCACAGGATCGGCTGTCGGTTTTTCGAAAGGAATGTCCCGGCATTATTCCTCCGTCTCCGGGATCAGATCGGTGCGGAATTCCTCGTCCGCTTTTTTCTGCTGCAGTTCCTTATGTATGGATTCCATCTCAAGATCCAGGGCCGAAATGGAGTCCGCGCACTTTTTCAGGCGGTCGCGGAGCTCACTCGAGATCAGTTCGTGGGATTTATACTTCAGCTGATGCTCCAGGCTGGCCCAGAAATCCATGGCGATGGTGCGGATCTGGATCTCCACGTTGACGTGCTCGGTCTTTTCCGCCAGGAAGATGGGGATCGAGAGCACCAGGTGCAGACTGCGGTAGCCATTTTCCTTGGGATGATCGATATAGTTCCGGGCGCGCACCAGGGTGATATCGTCCTGTTTCAGTAAAAGCTCCGCCACGCGGTAGACATCGTCGATATAGTTGCAGATAACCCGCACACCGGCCACATCGGTGAGATGATTCCAGATGGATTCCACCGTAGGCGGCAGGCCTTTTTTCTCCAGCTTCTGCAGAATGCTCTGGGGGGATTTCAGACGGTATTCAATATGATGGATGGGGTTATGATCATGACGCACCTGAAAGGTCTCGTCCAGAATCTCCAGTTTGGTACGCATTTCCTTGATAGCCGCGCGATACAGCTGCTGCTGCAGCATAAACTCGGTGAGGTCGCCCGCAAACGGTTCGCCGCCGGTTTTCTTCTGCGGGCTGCCGGAAAATACCTTACGGACTACTTTTTCTTCCATATCTGACTCCTGAATCATTCTTCTGCCTGATCCCACGGAGGGATCTCTTCTTTTCTCTATTGTAACCCGAAACCTGTGAACAAATCAAGAAGTCCCCGAAAACCTTTTGGGAATTCTGCCGGACAGAAAAAAACACCCGGCAGGAGGGTATCCGCCTGTCGGGTGCGGCCAAAGGGCAGTTTCAAATAAGAAAACATAGATTTTGGCCCATAAGCAGTTGCTTATGGGCCAAAACGCGTCAGCGCCGAAAAAGAGAGATTTTCGCCGGAATCGAGGCGTTTTCCCGCAGTGCTACTTCTCTGTAACACAAGAGAAAAGAACGATGAGTCCGGCAAAAAGATCCTTTTTACGGTCTATGGTTTCTTGTTTGGGACTGCCTGGGGGCGCTCAGTTCTTCTTGTTCTGGTCCTGATCGATGCGGGAACCGCTGTCCTGACGGTTCTGCTGATTCTGCTGGGCCTTATTGTCGGACTTGTTCTGCTGGTTCTGCTGACGATTGTTGTTCTGCTGGTTCATATTTTTTCTCCTTTCGCACTTGGGCTGTTCTTACTATGCCGCATTTTCACATCCTTTATACATGGAGAATCAGAAAATCCATAGAAAACGATTGCGAAAAAGGGCGGATTTTGCTATACTGAATGCAAACATCATCAAATGAGGTGAGCCCTATGACGAGTGAAAAGCGCTGCGCAGATGGCTGCAGCAATGTCCATCCCTGTTCCTGCCCCAACGTGGACTGCCAGAATCACGGTAAGTGCTGTGACTGTGTGGCCAATCACAAGAGCCGCGGCAGCCTGCCGCTGTGCATGCGGGATCTGGGCGAACAAAAATAAGAACTCCCCGGCGTTTCTGATAAACGCCGGGGAGTTTTTCATTTGACTCTGGGATTCTGATAGCGGCGGCGCTTCTTTGTGGCGGCGCCGTACTGAATCGCCTGGGTGGGACAGCCGTTGATACAGCCCATACAGAACACGCACTGGGATTCCACCCACACCGGGCGGCCGTCTTTCACCTGAATGGCCTCACAGGGGCAGGCGGCGGCACATTTGCCGCAGGAAATACAGGCGTCCGTCGCCCGGAACTTCCCGGTCTTTCTGCCGCGGCGATAGCCCGGGTAGAGAAGCTTTGTGATCAGGCCCGGGAAGGGACCGCGATGATGGTCACAGTTTCCGCTCATCCGCAGCTCGATATCCACGGCGATCCCGTCGAGTTCCCGGTCTGCGGCGGCGAGGAGCTCGTCCACCTTTTCAGGCGGCGGCGGATTGAACATCGGCAGATAATTATCCGGCATCCGGACAGAATAATAGGCGGAAATGCGGTAATCCCGATCCTGCAGCATCCCGGCAAACTGGTCGCCTGCGCTGCCGGTCATAGCGCCGCAGGTCAGCACCAGATAGGTATAGTGCCGCTCCTCCGTCTCAAACTGCAATTCATCCAGGAAGGCATGGAGGATCACCGGGATCCCATAAAAATAGGTAGGCAGCACAAAGCCCACGGTCTCCCCGGGCTGCAGCGGATAGCTACGCGGCTCCTCTCGCAGGGCCTGGGCAATATCCACCGTGCGATCATGGAAACGTCTGGCCAGATAGTCCGCCGCATACCGGGAATTTCCGGTAGCGCTGAAATAAAAAATCACGGTGCCGCACCTCTCTTTTTCCGATTCTTCTTATTTAGTATAGCCGATCATGCCGCTTTCCGCAAGTATCTGCCGGAAATCCGGCCTATCAATATGTCAAAAAATATATTTTACTATTTTAGTAGATAATACTTGCATTTCTCAATATCTTGTGTTATACTATGTCCTGCAAGACAAGTCATACACAATATCTATGGAAGAAAGAATGGATGATGCCCATGATAAACGGTCTTCAGAAACTGACGCTCCTGGACTATCCGGAAAAGGTCGCCTGTACGATCTTCTTCGGCGGCTGTAATTTCCGCTGTCCCTTCTGCCACAATGCATCCCTGGTCGTAAAGCCCCGGAATTGTGAGCAGATCGAGGAGGAAACGGTGTTGGCCTTTCTCCGCAAGCGGCAGGGGGTGCTGGACGGTGTGTGCATCACCGGCGGCGAACCGCTCTTACAGCCGGGGATCGAGGATTTCATCCGAAAAGTCCGCGCGCTGGGCTATGCGGTAAAACTGGATACCAACGGGTATTTCCCCGCGCTTTTGCGGCATCTGGTGGAGACGGGCCTCATTGATTATGTGGCTATGGATATCAAAAACAGCCCGGAGTATTATCCGGTCACCACGGGCCTCTCCGTTTTGGATCTTTCTCCCATACTGGAAAGTGTCGAATTCCTGAAAACCTGCGGCATTCCCTATGAGTTCCGCACCACGGTGGTGGAGGGACTGCATGACGAGGAACGGATGGCCGAAATCGCCGATTGGCTGGAGGGGGTCCCCCGCTATTTCCTCCAGAATTTCGTGGATTCCGGCGATCTCATCGCTCCCGGCCTCTCGGCAGTGCCGAAGGAGCGGATGCAGAAGTTTCTGGAAATCGTAAAGGAAAAAATCCCCGCGGCGGCTCTGCGCGGGATCTCGGCATGATCCGGGACGCCGCGAATGGTATCAAAAACTGTAACACAATATCTTGTGGTTTTCCCTTGCATTCCACTACACCATGTGCTATAATCCCTAAGGATTGAGAATTGACAGGAGGTCAAGTAATGTATCAGGTCATTAAAAGAGATGGTAAGGTCGTTGATTTTGACATCAGCAAGATCAGCGCTGTCATAACCAAAGCATTCGAGGCACAGCAAATGCCCATTCACCCCAACGTCATTGATTTTCTGGCGCTGAAGGTCACGGCGGATTTCGCATCCAAGATCGAAAACGATCTCATCGCCGTGGAGTCCATCCAGGACAGCGTGGAGTCCGTGCTGGTGCAGGCCGGTTACGCCGATGTGGCCAAGGCCTTTATTCTGTACCGTAAGCAGCGCGAGAAACTGCGCAACATGAAGTCCACCATTCTGGACTATAAGGAAACCGTCAATAACTACGTCAATGTCAGCGACTGGCGCGTGAAGGAGAATTCCACCGTCACCTATTCCGTGGGTGGTCTGATTCTTTCAAACTCCGGCGCCATCACCGCCAACTACTGGCTCTCCGAGATCTACGATCAGGAGATCGCCGATGCTCACCGCAATGCGGATATCCATCTCCATGACCTGTCCATGCTCACCGGCTACTGCGCCGGCTGGAGCCTGAAGCAGCTGATCCAGGAAGGTCTCGGCGGCATCCCGGGCAAGATCACCTCTTCCCCCGCCGGTCATCTCTCCACGCTCTGCAACCAGATGGTCAACTTCCTGGGCATCATGCAGAACGAATGGGCAGGCGCACAGGCCTTTTCCTCCTTTGATACCTATCTGGCTCCCTTCGTGAAGGTGGACAACCTCTCCTATAAGGAAGTCAAGCAGTGCATCCAGAGCTTTGTCTACGGCGTGAACACCCCCTCCCGTTGGGGTACCCAGGCACCCTTCTCCAATATCACCCTGGACTGGACCGTACCGAACGACCTGAAGGATCTGCCCGCTATCGTGGGCGGCCGTGAGATGGATTTCACCTATGGCGACTGCAAGGCCGAGATGGATATGGTCAACAAGGCCTTCATCGAGATCATGATCGAGGGCGACGCCAACGGCCGCGGCTTCCAGTATCCCATCCCCACCTACTCCATCACCCGCGACTTCGACTGGTCCG
>SVLW01000073.1 GCA_015067705.1 Oscillospiraceae bacterium | reverse complement strand
CTTCGGCATTGACCTGAACATGTCCCAGCAGTTGACCATCATCCTGACCGCCACTCTGGCCTCCATTGGTACCGCCGGCGTGCCCGGTTCCGGCATGATTATGCTGGCCATGGTGCTGCAGAGTGCAGGTCTGCCCATCGAGGGCATCGCTCTGGTGGCCGGTATCGACCGTATTCTGGATATGGGCCGTACCGTGGTCAACATCACCGGCGATGCTGCCTGCGCCATCTGCGTGGACGCTCTGGACCGCAAGAAGGAAGCCAGAAAGAACAAGGCCGCCTGATTCTCCCAAAACAACAGGGACGCGCCCCACGGGGCGCGTCCCCCAGCTTGTCGAAAACGTCTTTTCGCCAAGCTGCTGCAAGTTTTTCTGCTCTTAAAAAGTGCAGAAAAACTTATGATTAAAAACGAAAGACACCCCTCCTGGGTTTCTTTCGTAACTATCTTCCTTCCCGTTAAATCGGTCTTCAGGATTTATCGACAGTCTGAGGGACGTGCCCCACGGGGCGCGTCCCTTTCTTTATCTCAAAAATTCACTTCACCAGCTTGGAGATGGTCTTGAAGGTATCGCCACCGGCCTTCTGCAGCAGTTCAAACAGCACGCTCTCCGTGCAGGAGATGCCCACGCCCTCGCCCATGGCCCGCTTCAGGCCGCAGTCCTTGTCTGCCTGCGTGCGGGAGCCGCAGCAATCCTCCACCAGCACCACGAAGTAGCCTGCGTCCATCAGGCCCAGCGCGGTCTGCAGCACACAGATGTGGGTCTCGGTGCCGAACACCAGCGCGCACTTGCGGCCGCTCTCATCAATGGCGGCTTTGATGGTTTCGGTGTCATAGCCGCCGAAGGTCATCTTCTCATAGGGCTCGTACTCACCCAGTGCGCTGTGGACCGGCTCCACGGTGGCACCCAGTCCCTTGGTGTACTGCTGGGTCACGATGATGGGCACGTTCAGCGCCCGCAGGCCCTTCACCAGAATCTCGGCCCGCTTCAGCACTTCTTCGCCCTGATGGATGCCGGGCATCAGCCGCTCCTGATAGTCCACGCACACGGCGATGGTGTTTTCTGCTTTCAGTCTCATAGGTAGTCCCTCCGTCAATTTTGTTTCTTCGAGGGTAGTATACCACACACCGCCGCGCAGCGCCAGAGTTTTCCGAAGCCGCCGCCAAAAAGCTGGAGACGGCTCATCCCCGGCTCCTCATTCTTCAGATGAAAGGTATTCCTCCTCCGCCTCCTGCTGGGCGCGGCGGAGGATGTTTTTTACCCGACCGATGTTCAGCTGTTCCAGTTCCTCCAGCGCGTCCGTCATGGCGTTAAACAGCTTCGTGTAGAGTTTCTGATAATCGACCATAAAATCCTCCTATAACTCTTTTGAGTTCATTTTAACTCTAAAGGGTTAATCATTTCAAGAGGAACTGGATATGATCTTCATAAAGGAGGTGATGTCCATGACCGTTGGCGACGCCGTCCGGGCACGAATTCTGGAACTCTGCAAACTCCGCAATCTCTCCGTGAATAAACTTTGCTCCATCAGCGGTGTCACCCAGTCCACAGTGAACAACATCGTCAGCGGGCGCAACAACAGCGCCACAGTTTCCACCATCAAGAAACTGTGCGATGGTCTGGACATCACCATTGAGGACTTCTTCGCTTCCGACCTGTTCCGCAATCTGGAGCAGGAGATCAAATAGTCTTTTCGGGGGACTGTATGGCTGTTAAGAGTTTATCCATCCGCATTGAGGAAGAACTGCTGCACAAACTGCACATTGTAGCTGATTATGAGGGTCGTTCCGCCAACAGCGAAATCCTGATTCTGATTCGGGACGCAATCGAAGCCTATGAAGCCAAGCACGGCAAAATCGAACTGTAATACTCCCCTTTCAGGCGAGGCTTGAATGTTATGATTTCATATGACAATCTGTGGAATACCATGAGAGAAAAGGGAATCTCCCAGTATGCCCTCATCAAAAAATACGGCATCAGTCCCGCGCAGATCACGCGGATGAAGCGGAACGAAAGCGTCAGCACCCACACCATCGAGACATTCTGCAAAATTCTCGACTGTCAGGTGGCTGACATCATGGAATATATCAGCGATGATGAAAAATGACCTCCCCGAATTGGGGAGGTCATTTCAGCTTTATGAAGTTCTGAAATTACTTCTGGCTCTCGGCAACTGCCACGGCGACGGCGACGGTTGCGCCGACCATGGGGTTGTTGCCCATGCCCAGGAAGCCCATCATCTCCACGTGAGCGGGGACGGAGGAGGAACCAGCGAACTGGGCGTCACCGTGCATACGGCCCATGGTGTCGGTCATGCCGTAGGAAGCGGGGCCTGCGCCCATGTTATCGGGGTGCAGGGTGCGGCCGGTGCCGCCGCCGGAGGCGACGGAGAAGTACTTCTTGCCCTGCTCAATGCACTCCTTCTTGTAAGTGCCGGCGACGGGGTGCTGGAAACGGGTGGGGTTGGTGGAGTTGCCGGTGATGGACACATCCACGCCCTCCAGATGCATGATGGCCACGCCCTCGCGGACATCGTCAGCGCCGTAGCAGCGGACGTTGGCACGCTCAGTCTCGGAGTAGGGGATCTCGCGGACCACGTTGACCTTGCCGGAGGCATAGTCGAACTGGGTCTGGACGTAGGTAAAGCCGTTGATGCGGCTGATGATCTGAGCGGCGTCCTTGCCCAGACCGTTCAGGATGACGCGCAGGGGCTCCTTGCGGGCCTTGTTGGCGTTGCGGACGATACCAATGGCACCCTCGGCGGCGGCAAAGGACTCGTGGCCGGCCA
>SVLW01000072.1 GCA_015067705.1 Oscillospiraceae bacterium | reverse complement strand
TGCGGATGCTGAAGGCCAGGTCTGCCGGTCGAGAGCGATGCGCTGACGCCGGAGGAGTGCGCCCGCGTGATCTATGAACTAGCAAAGAAGCAATAAGGGGAAGAAACCTTGATCGAAGTCAGAAATCTCTCATACATATACAGTAAAAAAACGCCTTTTGAGCATCAGGCACTGCGGGATATCTCCTTCACGGTGTCGGATGGAGAATTCGTAGGCGTCATCGGCCACACCGGCTCCGGCAAGTCCACGCTGATGCAGCACTTAAACGGCCTTTTGAAGCCGGAGTCCGGCACGGTGCTTTTGGACGGACAGGATATTTTCGCCAAGGGCGTGAATCTGCGGGAAATCCGCTCCCGGGTGGGTCTCGTTTTCCAGTATCCGGAGTACCAGCTCTTTGAGGAAACCGTCTGGAAGGATATCGCCTTCGGGCCCAAGAACATGGGTCTCTCCGAAGAGGAAGTGGCGGAGCGCGTGCGGGAGGCCGCGGCGTTCGTGGAGCTCCCCGAGGAGATGATGCAGAAGTCGCCCTTTGAGCTCTCCGGCGGACAGAAGCGCCGGGCAGCCATTGCCGGGGTTCTTGCCATGCGGCCGGAGGTTTTGGTGCTGGATGAGCCCACTGCGGGTCTTGACCCTCACAGCAAGGATCATCTGCTGCGCCAGATCCGCGCCTATCACGACCGCACCGGCGCCACCATCCTGCTGGTGACCCACAGCATGGAGGATATCGCCGCCACGGTAGAGCGCATCATCGTGTTAAACGAGGCCAGCGTGCTCATGGACGGCACGCCGGAGGAGGTCTTTGCCCGGGCGGAGGAGCTTCTCTCCGTGGGTCTCGACGTGCCGCAGATCACCCGGGTCTTTTTGGAATTAAAGCGCCTGGGTCTGCCCATTGACGCCTCCGTCTATACGGTGAAATACGGCGCCCGCCTTTTGGAGGAGTTTCTGAAAGGAGGCGGAACATGCTGAAGGATATTACCCTGGGTCAGTATTTCCCCGGGACTTCGCCCATCCACCGCATGGATCCCCGGGTGAAGATCATTGTGACGTTTACCTATATCATTCTGCTGTTCCTGGCAAAGGGGATTGCCTCCTATGCCCTGATGCTGGTCGCGCTCTGTATCGTGATCGCCGTGTCCGGCATCCGCGTGGGCGTGGTGCTGCGCAGTATGAAGCCGCTTCTCTTCATCATCGCCTTTACGGCGATCCTCAATATGTTCTATACCACCGGCGAAGTCCTGTGGGAGTTCTGGTTTTTGAAGCTGACCCGGGAGGGCATCGAAAACGCCATTTTCTTGGCGCTGCGTATCTCCATGCTGATCACCGGCACCTTTGTGCTTTTGACCTACACCACGTCTCCCATTATGCTGACGGACGGCATCGAGAGCCTTCTGCGGCCCTTGCAGAAGATCCATCTGCCGGTGCATGAGCTGGCCATGATGATGACCATTGCCCTGCGCTTTATCCCCACGCTGATTGAAGAAACGGACAAGATCATGTCTGCCCAGAAGGCCCGCGGCGCGGATTTTGAATCCGGCAATCTTTTGGAGCGGGCGCGTGCCCTGGTGCCGATTCTGGTGCCGCTCTTTGTCAGTGCCTTCCGCCGGGCGGATGAACTGGCGGTGGCCATGGAATGCCGCTGTTACCGCGGCGGCGAGCACCGCACCCGCATGAAGGAACTGCGGATGACGGGCCTTGATTATGTGATTCTGGGACTGACTGCGGCGCTGACTGCCGCCATGATCGTCCTGCGGGTACTGTTTGCATGAATATTCGACTGACACTCAATTATATGGGCACGGCCTACCACGGCTGGCAGCGGCAGCAGAACGCCGCCACCATCCAGGCGACACTTGAGGATGCCTTTGCCGCCCTCACCGGCCATCACTCCGCCTTCATCGGCTGCGGCCGCACGGATGCGGGGGTGCACGCCAGAGGATATGTGGCCAACACCCGTGCCGAAACCTCCATCCCCATGGAAAAGCTGCCCCTTGCCCTGAATGCAAAGCTGCCCCGGGATATTTCGGTCTACCGGGCCGAGCAGGTCAGCGAGGATTTCCACGCGGTATTCTCCTGCGTGGGAAAGGAATATACCTACACGATCCAGAACGGCCGCGTCCGCAATCCCTTCTTAAATGACCGCGCCATGTTCATCCCGGCGGAACTGGACCGGGCGGCCATGGCACAGTGCGCGGCGGAATTTGTGGGCACCCATGACTTTGCCGCGGTGCGCTCTCTGGGCAGCAATGTAAAGACCACCGTGCGCACGGTCTTTGACTGTGAAGTAGGGGGGACGGAGGAACTGATCACCGTCCGCATCAAGGCCAGCGGCTTTCTCTACAATATGGCCCGCGCCATGGCAGGCACGCTGGTGTATGCCGGCCTTCATAAGCTGCAGCCCGGCGACATTACGGAAATTCTCAAAAGCGGCGACCGCCGCCTGGCCGGTCCCACGCTGGAGCCCGGCGGTCTGTGCATGACCGGCGTGTGGTATGAGGAATAATCCCCTTTTGGAAGGAAGTTTATGAAATTTTCTGTGAGAAAAAACTTCATAGAAGGCAGTCCCGCGGATCGCCGGATCTATCTGACCCGGGCGGCCCAGCGGGTGGTGCTGCTTCTGGCGGTGGCTGCGTTTGTCCTGGGTGTTTACTATTTCCGGGGCGCCATCAGCGAATGGTTCCGGGAACTGCAGACCCAGCAGCAGGAAGAAAACCAGGTGGGCAGAGAGCCCTACAGCCGCATTGCCTTTGAGCCGGACAGCGAGAATGTGTTCGAGCTCTTTGATGACTGCCTGGCGGTGAT
>SVLW01000036.1 GCA_015067705.1 Oscillospiraceae bacterium | reverse complement strand
GCGTGAAGGCATTCCAGCTCACCTCCGCCACCGGCGCCTACTGGCGCGGCGATTCCAGCCGTCCCATGCTGCAGCGTATCTACGGCGCTGCCTTCCTCACCAAGGAAGAACTGCAGGAGTATATCACCCAGCGCGAAGAAGCATTAAAGCGCGACCACAACAAGCTGGGCCGCGAGCTTGAGTATTTCACCACCGTGGACTGCATCGGTCAGGGTCTGCCGATCCTGCTGCCCAAGGGCGCCCGCACCATCCAGACGCTGCAGCGCTGGATCGAGGACGAGGAGCAGAAGCGCGGCTATCTCCTGACCAAGACCCCCCTCATGGCAAAGCGCGACCTGTATCGCATCTCCGGCCACTGGGATCATTATCTGGACGGTATGTTCATCCTGGGCGACCCCTATGATGAGGAGAAGGATTGCTTCGCCCTGCGTCCCATGACCTGCCCCTTCCAGTATCAGGTGTTCTTAAACCGTCAGCGTTCCTATCGTGATCTCCCCATGCGTCTGGGCGAGACCTCCACGCTCTTCCGCAACGAGGATTCCGGCGAGATGCACGGTCTGATCCGTGTCCGTCAGTTCACCATTTCCGAGGGCCATCTGGTGCTCCGTCCCGACCAGCTGGAGGAGGAGTTCAAGGGCTGTCTGGAACTGGCCAAGTACTGCCTGGACACCGTTGGCATGCTGGAGCACTGCACCTTCCGCTTCTCCCAGTGGGATCCCGCCCGTGCCGGCATCAAGTATGAGGGCACGCCGGAGCAGTGGGACGAGGCACAGCGCATCATGGGCGAAATCCTTGATAAGCTGGGCGTGAACTACGAAATCGGCATTGACGAGGCCGCCTTCTACGGCCCGAAGCTGGATATCCAGTTCAAGAACGTCTTTGGCAAGGAAGACACCATCGTTACCATCCAGATCGATATGCTGCTGGCTGAGAAGTTCGGCATGTATTATATTGATGAAAACGGCGAGAAGGCTCTGCCGTATATCATCCATCGTACCTCTCTGGGCTGCTATGAGCGTACGCTGGCATACCTGATCGAGACCTATGCCGGCGCTCTGCCCACCTGGATGGCACCGGAGCAGGTTCGCTTCCTGCCGGTCACCGACCGTGCCGCCGACTACTGCGCCGAGAAGGCAAAGGCTCTCGAGGCCATGGGCTTCCGCGTGGAAGTGGACTACAGAAGCGAGAAGATCGGCAAGAAGATCCGCGACGCACAGCTTGAGAAGATTCCGTACATGCTGGTCGTGGGCGACCGCGATATGGAAAACGGCACCGTCTCTCCGCGTCACCGCGCCGAGGGCGATCTGGGCGCCATGTCCTTCGACGAGTTTGCAGCCCTCTTAAAGGATGTTGTGGACACGAAGGCCAAGAAGTAAGAACCAGATATCACCCGATCCCGTCGGGGATCCCGTCGGGATCGGGTGCATCACACGTTTTCAATTGAATAAGAAAAGCTATGAAGGAAAGAGTAGCCTCTGACCGAACAGACAGAGAGAGAAACATTTGGTGGAAGTTTCTTATGGAACGTTGAGGTGAAAACCGCTCCCGAGCTGCAGCGCAGAAAGCAGAGTAAGCGTTGCCGTATTCCTGCGTCAAAGGATAGGATTTGTTGGAATCCGAAAAGCAATCATGATTTCGTGAGTAGTATGCATCCCTTCATAGGATCAGTATCGCTGAGCCATTGATGGGGTGCTTTTCTTATTCAAAAAAAGACGGGGATTCACTTTTTTGAACAGATCAGACAGGAAATGGAGGATAAGAGCATGCTGCCACAGGATTTGCATGATTTTGCAGATGTAGCAGAGAATTACGATCTGTATCTGGACGCAATGTACAGTACAGGCGATCATCATGCGGGATTTCAGGAGTTTTATCTTGACTTTGCAAAGGAATATGGAAAAGATGGCGTGATTGATATTGCCTGCGGTACAGGGGCTGTCTTGTTATATCTTGCAGAACACGGGATCTATGCCGATGGCACGGATCTGTCGGAGGCCATGTGCCGCGTGGCTGAAGAAAAGGCAAAAGCAAAAGGCTTCCATCTGCATATCTTCCCGGCTAATATGACGGAATTTTCAAGTGAGAAAAAGTACTCTTGTGCAATTATCGCGCGAAGCGGCTTTATGCACCTTTTGACTCCCGAATTACAGCGTGCAGCGCTTTTGAATATCCGTGAAAACTTAATTGATGGCGGAATGTTGACCTTTAACACGTTTGATCCTCATCCGTTTTTTCAGGCGCGGCAGATGAATACAAAAGATACCGACTATTCTTTCCGCTTAGAATATACCAATCAGCAGGGGCGGCGTGAGAAAATCTACAATGCGATTTCTTACAATCCGCACACGCAGATTATGAGCGGTAATTGGAAATTTGAAACGCTGGATGATAACGGAAATGTTATTGAAGAAAGAATTCGTCCGCTGAAAATGCGTCAGACCTATCGTCAGGAAATGAAATATTTGCTGGAACTGACAGGCTTTGAGATTGTCAATGTTTACGGCGGATATTATAGAGAATCTGGGGATAACTCCGCTAAAAATGTGATTTGGTGTGTTAGAAAGAAATGAATGAAAGGATGATATGATGAGCGGCTTTTTTACCATAGAAGATCGGCAGGCTGCGTTTGAATTTATTCGATCTACAGCCGATGCGTGCAGCAAAGTAGTCTCTCTGGTTCAGGTTGGTTCGGGCGCGATCGGATATCATGATGAATATTCTGATCTGGATTTTGTCGTGGCCCTGGATTCCGACGACTCCATGCTGGAAGTCATGGACTATGTGCGCAAAGAGATCAGCGCGAAATATGAACTTCTCTATTTCGCGCAAAACGAATCCCGGCATCTTCAGGTGTATCTCTTATCAAACTTCCTGGAGATCGATATCGGCTACGGCGGATATGAACATGCCGCGGCGAATAAGCCCGCATTCCGCGTTCTCTATGATAAAACCGGCGTGGTGGAAGAAAAAATGATCCGGTCCAGAGAATGGATGGACGACGTGATTTTCGGAGAAAAGCAGAAGAAAGATCTCGCATTAGCCGCGCAGTCGGTGTGGATGCGTCTGATGCATGCGGCCGTTGCGATCCATAGAGGACAGACTCTGCACGCCATGGGCGAACTCGATCAGGTCAGAACCCAGTACATCGATCTGGTGGGCGACCGCTGTCGATTGGAGAGTGCGCTGAATCGGGAGATGGATCGATTGCCCGAAGCGGAAAAAGCAGCGATTCTGAGCACGTATCTGACGGGGGCGGATTCCGATGCCTTATGGAATTGCCTTCTGACCCTGACAGAACGAATTTTCAACGAACTGGAAGGCGTCGAGACCCCGCTTACCCGCGAACTGCTGCAGCGCTATTATCAGAAGCTGAGATAAGTTGCCGCGATAAAAAGCCCCCTCCCTGTTATGACAGGGAGGGGGCTTTTTTATTTGGATGATAAGGGATACTTCATCAGCAGACACCAGTCGCCGTCGTCAAAAATCTTGCCGCAGTGCCGGAATCCTGCCTTTTCGTAACAGCGGATTGCACGGGCATTCTCTTCCGCCGGATCGATGAAGAGTTCCCGGATCTGCGGATGTTTTTCCCGGATAAGCGCCACCATCTGCCGCAGCGCTTCCACACCATATCCGCGTCCCCGATCCGCCGCTGTACCGATCCACATATCCAGCCCGATCGTATCCGGATCGGCAAAGTAATACTGGATAAAGCCCATCGGTATGCCGTCTGAAAGGATAAAGTAGGGGAATACATCCACAGGATGCTTGATGCGTGCGCCGTATTTTTCGATGATACGGGAGAGCGGGACTTCGCCCTCGCCTTTTTCGTCGCACCAGACCCACTCCTGCAGTTCCGGCTCGGCGAACCAGCGCTGCATGGCCAGATAATCATCCGGCCGGTCCTGCATCGGCCGCAGAGAAATCATGGGACGATCTTAGAAGGGATAATATGCGTCGTAAATACGATTACGGCGCTGACGCTCCTCAAGAGGCAGCTTTTCGATATCCGCCACTTCGTGGGCGCCGAAAGTGTCATAGAAGCGGGATGCGGGATCCACCTCAACGAAGGTGCACCAGGGCAGCCAGTGATAGCGGCCGGTGTACTGCTGCTCGGAGAAGCTGCCGCCTTCGTTCACCATGCCGATGTACTTATAGCCACAGCTGCCGTCAATGTCGTTGGCCTGCTTCACGTTCAGGTTCAGAAACTCTGCAAAGTCACAGTACTGCGGGTCTCCGGTCATGAGATAGAGACGATAGTACTGATAGCTGCAGGCTGCCATGTACACGTCGCCGCCGCCGGCGCCGCAGGTCACGTTGCTCTGGCCGGTGATGTGGTTGCGGGTGAAGGGATGGCAGGGATAAGGCATGTGAATGGGGAAGTCCGCCACGAAGGTGTAGGTCTCCACATAGTCGGCTGCGCCGCAGGCAGCATCCAGCCAGCGCTTCTCGCCGGTGATATCATAAAGTGCCATAAAGGCGAACATGCAGTAGATACCGGACTCCTTGTCCAGCACGTCGGACTGGTCGCAGGTACCGCCGCGGTACTCAAAGCCCAGGTACATATTGTCATAGCTCCAGTTGCCGGCGGCAATGGCGCTGTCCAGATAGGCCTGCTTCTTCGTCACCAGATACATCTGGATCAGGAAGCGCACGATACAGGGCGTGCTGGCCTTGGAATCCATGCAGCGGGTGCCGTCATAGTAGTAGGAACGATACAGGCTGCCGTCCTCGTTCTGCTTTTCAAGCAGCCAGTCGGCGGTCTTGACGCAGTAGTCCAGCCACTCCTCGTGCTCGATGCCGCGCTTTTTCTCAAAGACATAGGCATCCACAATGGCCTCCAGACCGTCGCCGATCTGACGGATCCACTGGGGCTGGGGCTCCGGCTGGTGGGCGGAGAGATGCACCCACACCTTGGGGCAGCCGGTCTCCGTCATGGTCTCATGCGTCCAGTAGTTGAGGATGCCGAGGCCCTTGTAGATGGCCTCTTCATCGTTGTTCATGACGCCCCAGCGCAGCAGCTGATAGCCGATACCGGTCTGCTGGCCAACGAAGCCGATCTCTGCGGAGAAGGAGCTGGGATCAAAGTCCGGCAGCTGTGCGGCAAAGGGCGTGCCGAATGCGGTGCCGAACTGACGGGTGGCCACCTTCAGGAAGCGCATCATGTTGTCAAAGAGGGATTCATTGTCCACAGTGAAGAGACGGTCCTTCAGGCGGGGATACACCTCGCGCCAGGTCTCGCGCAGCATGGTGTTATAGTCGGGATACTGGGCGAAGGTCACTGCAACGGCGTAGTCCTGCAGGAAGCCCTCCCGCATGGGATGCACCCAGGTGATGTTAGAAAGGGGCCAATCCACGTTGAAGGGGCCACGGGCAGCGGCGGGCATCTGGCCGTTCACTGCCGGATAGATATAGTCGATGGCAACGCCGTCACACTGGGTGTTCGGCAGGGGATTCGTCATGACATGGCCATAGTAGGTATAGGTGAGGGTCTCGGGCTTTGCCTTGCTGACGCCGAAGGAACCCACGGTCATCTTGGCATCTACATAGGCGTAGTTCTCCGTGGCGGTGCGATCCAGAGAGGGGAGGGTCTCACAGGGAGCCCAACGGGACATGGAGATGGTCTCGCCGCTCTCGATATGCTGCATGGCAAACATGGGCAGACCGGCATAGGTCTCCTTACGGTAATGATACTGCAGATCCAGGTTCTTACCCATGGCACGGGGACCGGCAAACTCGTTCTGGCGGTACCACTGGCCGGGATAGAAATAGTTGTATGCCCGCAGATCATCGGATACGGCCTGATAGAAGAAAATCTTGGTCTGGAAGCCCAGATCATCTTCGTTTGCCTTTTCGACCAGTGCTTTACGGGCGATCTTAAGTGCACCGCCCTCTACGGTATAGCGGTCGCGCACCAGGATCACAGAGCCGTTATCGGTGGTAAAACGGCCTTCGGCATTCACGCCGCCGTCCTTTTCACAGACGGTCTCATAAGCCACATCGCGGAAGCCGCTGATGCCGCCGTAATCTTTAATGGATACATAAATGGGGCGATGATTGAAATAAAGTTCTCGACCGTCCTTTGCAACCGACAAACCGCCGTCCGCAAAGAGCAGCTCATACGCGCCGAGCGTCAGTTTCATAGGGATGCTCCTCCTGTGACAGTACTATTGATAGGGAATATGCCTTTGGATAAAGTGTATTGTTTTGCGACGAAAATGTCAAGTGATTCTGTCGGAAAAGTGCAAGTTGAGCGGATATGCAATGCGGAGAACCAACTCCGATCTTCTGTACTATTTCACCAAATACACCGACGCTCTTGTTGGGTAAAAGTGCATGAAAATGATTGCATATCAAAAATAAAGCTTACATTTTGGCTTTTTTGTATGATAAAATAGAATCACACCGGGGATGATACGCGACATATTGGGAGGATGCTGTGCGGATGGACTATCAGATCAATGAAACGATTCTCTACGGAGTGCAGATATGCCGCATCAAAAGCGTGGAGGAATTGTCTTTGTCCGGGGAGAAAAAGCTCTATTATGTGCTGCAGCCCGTTTTTCATGACAGCTCCATCATATATGTGCCAACAAACAGCCGGACACTGATGTCCCGCATGCGCCGTGTGTTGTCCGCAGAGGAGATCCGAACACTGATTCATTCCATTTCTGAAAACGAAATGGAGTGGATTGATAACGAAAACAAGAGAAAGGAAAGCTGCCGCATGATCCTCGTAAGTGGCGATCGTCGTGCGTTGGTGGGCCTGATTCGAACATTTTCTCAGAAGAAAAAGGAACAGGAGGCCGCCAGGAAAAAATTCCGGGCCTCCGATGACCGGATTCTGAAGGAGGCGGAGCGTATCCTGTACGATGAATTTGCCGCAGTATTGAACATCCGGCAGGAGGAGGTGTTGCCGTTTATTCTGGCAGAACTCCACGCAGCAGAAAACCAGTGAGATTCCCGGACATGCGTCCCGGAACATATAGAAAGAGGTATAACCCATGAAACGTATCAAAAGTGCATGCATCTGTCAGACGATTCACTTCCAGAAAAAAGAGGATCTGGATCACGAATTGGCAATTCGGGAACTGCGGGCAGAATACGAAACGTATTTCAGACTACTCGATAAACGCAGAATTCCCTATCGTCTGGTGAAGGAGGAAACTTTGCCGGATGGATCGATTCTGATTCACATCATGCGCCAGTATAATATGTATCCCACCGGGGACTATCTGAAGTAAAAAAGATGAGCGTTATGCAGTTTTTTCATCGTTGCATAACGCTTATCTTTTTATTTCCGTATCAAATATATATACCGCGCCATCTTCTCCCGGAACTGCTCATATGGCGCGGCCGCGCAGTCTGTCTGCAATAGAAGCAGCCGGTACCAGTCCTCCTGCCCCTCCCGGAGAAAGGCCTCCCGATGCCGCAGGGCGGCTTCCCGTTTTTTCGTCAGCAGCTCATAGCATTCTTTTGTGATATCCGTCTCCTCATAGGGCATCCCCAGCGCCGTCAGTGCCTGGGCCAGCTTGGTTTTCTCGCCTGCCGGGGATTTCGGGATCACGTCGCCCTCTTGGTATCCCACAAAAAAGACGCCCTCCGGCTTCATCCAGTTCCGTACCTGCCGGAGGAAGGCGGGAAGATCCGGCGCAAAATACAGGGTGTCCATAGAGGTGATCACATCAAAGCGCTCTGCGTAGTCGATCTCGCCTATGACGCCCTCCCGGAAATCGGAACGGCGGGGGAAGAGCGATTTTGCCGTCTCGATGGCGCGGGCGGAATAGTCAAAGCCGTGGATGAATGCGCCGCTCTGTTCCTGCAGATAGCCCAGCATCTTTCCGTTGCCGCAGCCGATGTCCAGAATATGCACATCGCCGCCCGCCGGAATATAGGGGAGGATCCGGTCGATCTGGCGCAGATCGCTGAATCCGTCCTGGGAAGAATCCGCGCCGAAGGCATCCCGGCAGTATGCCCGGAACGCGGCGGAATCCTTTGCCATGGCATAGAACGCCTCGTATGCCTCATAGAATAAGAGTTTGTTTTTCTCCATACGTCCTCCAAATGAAACGAAGCCACGGCAGAGGATTCTGCTGTGGCTTCGGAATAGATGGGATCGTTATGCCTTCAGGGCCTTGAGAGAATACTTTTCGCGGAACTGCTGGACCTTCTGCTTGAAGACCTCGTCGTCGGACTTCAACTCACGCAGATGCTCGTGCATGTTCATGTCGTGGGCCTTCAGGTCGATGATGCAGCCGGCGATGTTGGAGCAGTGGTCGGAAACACGCTCGAAGTTGGTCAGGAGGTCTGCCCAGACAAAGCCCACATCGATGGTGCATTCGCCCTGCTGCAGGCGGCGGATGTGATTGGTACGCATGCCTTCCTTCAGCATATCAATGACCTGCTCCAGGGGTTCCACAGAGTAGATGGCGTCTGCATCGCCCTCGGTGAAGGCGCGCATGGCCAGATCCAGGATCTCGTTGACGGCGGTGACCAGGGTGTTCAGCTCGGTCTTGGCGGAGCCGGAGAACTTCTGACCCTTTTCGATCATTTCTTCCACAGAACAGAGAATGTTGACACTGTGGTCGGAGAGACGCTCGAAGTCACCAATGACCTTCAGAAGCATGGCGGCCTCGGCGCTGGCGCTCTCGTTAATCCGCAGAGCACTCAGACGCACCAGATAGGAGCCCAGTTCGTCCTCGTAATGGTCGGTGCGGTCTTCCTTTTCCCGGATGATCTCGGCCAGTTCCGGCGTGTAGTTGGAGATGGCGTTCATGGCGTCACGCAGGCCGCCGATGGCACATTCCGCCATTTCGATGGCAACGCGGTGGCTGCGTTCCAGAGCCACGTTGGGAGTGGCGAAGAGACGCTCGTCCAGTTCCTTGGTGACTTCCGGCTTTTTGTCGTCCGGCACGATGCGGCAGACCAGTTTCTCCAGGAAGCCCGCCATCGGCAGGAGCAGAGCGGTACAAAGCACGTTAAAGATAGAGTGGGCAACAGCGATACCGAATCCGGTGGCGCCTGCCGCCAGAAGAGCGGGCTTGAAAATCAGATCCACCAGCCAGAACACCAGCAGCCATGCCACCGTACCGATGATATTGAAGCACAGATGCACCAGTGCGGCGCGGCGGGCGTTCTTGGTGGCACCCACAGAGGACAGCATGGCGGTGACGCAGGTACCGATGTTCTGACCCATGATGATGGGAACAGCGGCGCCGTAAGTCACCTGACCGGTAGAGGCCAGCGCCTGCAGAATACCGACGGAGGCGGAGGAGGACTGGATGACCGCAGTGAGGATCGCACCGGCCACCACGCCCAGGAAGGGATTCGTGAAGAGCAGGAAGAGCTGCTGGAACTCGGGCACGTTCTTGAGGCCGGAAACGGCGTCGGACATGGTGTCCATACCGAACATCAGCGTGGCAAAGCCCAAAAGGATCATGCCGGTGTCCTTCTTCTTGTCGTTCTTGGAGAACAGCGTGAAGATGACGCCGATGAGTGCCAGAACGGGGGTGAAAGAAGTGGGCTTTAAGAGCTGGACAAAGAGATTGCCGCTCTCAATGCCGCTCAAACTGAGGATCCAGGCGGTGACCGTGGTACCCACGTTTGCGCCCATGATCACATTGATGGCCTGAGAAAGCTCCAAAAGTCCGGAGTTGACGAAACCGACCACCATAACCGTGGTGGCGGAGGAGGACTGGATGACTGCCGTAACGACAAGACCGGTGATGAAGCCCAGAGACTTCTTTGTGGTGAGACGGCCGAGGAGGGTACGCAGCGAATTACCGGCGCGGCGTTCCAGGGCCTTTCCCATGACGTCCATGCCGAATAAGAAGAGACACAGACCGCCAATCATTGTCAGCACATTAAAAATGTCCATACACACTATCCTCGCAGTGTTAAGTATTTGCCAGTATTATAACATAGATTTTTTTGTCATGCTATAGGTTTCTCAAAATCTGTCGGAATTTTCTGCCGGAAAACGGTCTCATTCGGCGCGGCAGCGTGTAAATTTACATGCCATTCATAAAATGTTCAAAAAATGTCTTTTAGCATGACGAAATGACAGGAATTTCCTGTTTATCATGCAGAATATTGCACATTCTTGCTCTTGCTTTTCTTTTTGCTCCGGGGTATGATGATACTGAAAAAATAGAAAAAATGTGTTGTTGCCCCTTTTGTGGGCAGAAAGGAAGTTTGATACCCCATATGTTGGAACTCAAAGCGATCAGAAAAGACTATCCCGCCGGCAATGGCACGGTGCAGGCACTGAAGGGCGTGGATCTGCGTTTCCGCAGGTCTGAGTTCGTCTCGATCCTGGGTCCCTCCGGCTGCGGCAAGACCACGATGCTGAACATCATCGGCGGCCTTGACCAGTACACAAGCGGCGATCTCGTCATCAACGGCCGCTCCACAAAGGATTTCCGGGACCGGGACTGGGACGCCTACCGCAATTATTCCATTGGTTTTGTTTTCCAGAGCTATAACCTGATCCCGCACCAGTCCGTGCTGCAGAATGTAGAGCTGGCGCTGACCTTGTCTGGCGTCTCCAAGGCAGAGCGCCGCCGCCGTGCGAAGGAAGCGCTGGAGCGGGTGGGTCTGGGCGACCAGCTGAAAAAGCGCCCCGGCGAAATGTCTGGCGGCCAGATGCAGCGCGTAGCCATCGCCCGCGCCATTGTCAATAATCCCGACATCATTCTGGCGGACGAACCCACCGGCGCCCTGGATACTGAGACCAGCGTGCAGGTCATGGAGATCCTGAAAGAGATCTCTGCCGATCGTCTCGTCATCATGGTGACCCATAACCCCGACCTTGCAGAACAATATTCCACCCGCATCATCCGGATGCTGGACGGCTTGATCACCGGCGACTCCGCCCCCCTCAGTGAAGCGGAGGTGGCGGCAGAACAGAAGGCCGAAGCGGAACAGAAGGCCTCCGGACGGCGCCAGCGCCTGCCCTCCATGAAGTTTGCTACGTCTTTTGGCCTGTCTCTCAAGAACCTCTTCACCAAAAAGGGCCGCACGATCCTGACGTCCTTTGCGGGCAGTATCGGTATCATCGGCATTGCCCTGATTTACGCGGTTTCTCAGGGCATGACCACCTATATCAACACCGTGCAGGAGGATACCCTGTCCTCCTACCCCCTGACGCTGGAGGCCCAGCACATGGACATGGGCTCTCTTCTCACCACCTTCATGGGTCAGGCGGCCTCTCTCGATGAACACGAAAACGACGCTGTTTATCAGAAAGCCATGGTCTACACCATGGTCAATTCTCTCAGCGCCATGGAGACCCGGGAGAATGACCTGGCGGCCTTTAAGACCTATATCGAGGATGCCCGCGCCGACGCGGAGGAAAATCCCGAGCTGAGCGAGGCTATCAGCGGCATTCAGTATGCCTATGACATTGATCTGATGGTGTACACGGAAAATGTGGACGGCACCATCATCCATTCGGACACCCAGGCCCTCATGCAGGATCTCCTGATTGAGTATTTCGGCATGGATCTCTCTTCCATGCTGGATATGGGCGAGGAAAGCGGCATGATGGCCATGGCCCCCATGGGTTCCTCCGTCACGCTCTGGCAGGAGCTGCTGCCCGGCGATGACGGCGCCGTGGTCAACGAACTGCTGGAAAAACAGTACGACGTGATCTATGGTTCCTGGCCGAATTCCTATGACGAGATCGTTCTCGTGGTGGACGAAAAGAACGAGATCGACGATATGACCCTCTATGCCCTGGGCCTCAAGTCCAAGGAGGATATCGATGCCCTGGCAGACGCCGCCTTCACCCAGAGCGAGGTTCCTGTGGAGGAAGCGCGCTGGAGCTATGAGGAAATCTGTGATATGGAATTCCGCGTGGTGCTGGGCGCAGACTGCTATGTGCCGGATGAAAAGACCGGCACCTATACCGATCTCCGGGACACCCAGGCCGGTATGAAGTATCTCTACGATAACGGCCTCCCCTTAAAGGTGGCGGGTATCGTCCGCCCCAATGAGGACGCCGTCTCCACCATGCTCACCGGTTCCATCGCTTATACACACGAGCTCACCGAGTATATTATTGAAGAAACCCACGATTCCGCCGCCCTGACGGCTCAGCTGCAGGACGAGACCACCGACATTTTCACCGGCCTGCCCTTCCATGAAAGCACCGGTTCCATGACGGAGGAGGAGAAGGAGACCGAGTTCCGCAATTATGTGGAGACCCTTGACGAGCAGGGCCGTGCCGCCGCTTATCTCTCCATTATGAGTATCCCCGGGGAAGAGGAACTCTCCGCCATGGTCGACCAGGCCATGACCGGCCTCACCCGCGAGGACATGGAGACCACCATGGTACAGGCGCTCTCCATGCAGATGGGCATGGCAGAGGGCGACCTCTCCGAGTACCTCACCGCCATGACCGACGAGGAAATGACGGAGCTTTATACCCAGATGGTCACGGAGCAGGTAAAGATGCAGTATGCCGCAGGCGTGCAGGAGCAGATGGCCATGATGACCACGGAACAGCTTTCCATGGCCTTCGACATGGCACTGCCCACCTATACTGCGGAGCAGTGCGCCGTGTATCACGACGAAATTCTGGAATTCTCCGATTCCAGTTATGACGCCAATCTGCGGGAATTGGGTTATGTAAACCTGGAATCTCCCGCCGCCATCAATCTCTACGCCTCCTCCTTTGAGAATAAGGACGTCATCGAAGAGGCCATTCTGGCCTATAACGAGCGCGTGGATGAACTCTCCGAGATCCAGTACACCGATTATGTGGGTCTCATGATGTCCTCTGTGACGTCTATCATCAATGCCATTACCTATGTGCTCATCGCCTTTGTGGCGGTGTCCCTGATCGTCTCCTCCATCATGATCGGCGTCATCACGCTGATCTCCGTGCAGGAGCGCACCAAGGAGATCGGTATCCTGCGCGCTATCGGCGCCTCCAAGCGCAATGTCTCCCGGATGTTCAATGCCGAGACTGTGATCATCGGCTTCACCTCGGGCAGCCTGGGCGTTTTGATCACCTATCTCCTCTGCATCCCCATCAACGCCATTTTCCATCATCTCACCGGTATCCAGAATCTCAGCGCCTATCTCCCCATCCCCACGGCGGTGCTTCTGGTGGTGATCAGCGTGCTGCTCACCATGTTCGCCGGTATCATTCCCTCCCGCAGCGCCGCCAAGAAAGACCCCGTTGTGGCTCTGCGTACCGAATAAGAGAAACGCATCAAAAAACTGCCTTCGTGTAAGCGAAGGCAGTTTTTTCCATATTCCGACAAATCCGTTGCCCTGTCCCAAAAACTGTGATACACTAAGTATCAGTATCCGAAAGGAGTTGTAGTCGTATGGCAAATAAAACCCCGGAAAAGCAGGGAATCCCCCGCATCGGGTTTGCGGAAAAACTGGGATTCTGCACCTTTTCCTCCGCCAGTAATGTGGTGTTCAATTTCAAGGATCTCTTCTATCTTTTCTTCCTCACCAATGTCATGGGCATCAAGATCGCCCATGCGGGCATCATCACGGCTCTCGGCATCGTCTGGGACGCCATCAATGATCCGCTGGTGGGCTATTGGGCGGTGAACCACCGCTTCAAAAACGGCGAGAACTGCCGTCCCTTTGCCCTGTGGTGCGCGGTGCCCTGGGCCGCCACGGTGGTTTTGATGTTCACCTGCTTCGACGTGGCCTATGGCCTGAAGCTTGGCATCGCCATCGTGATCTATTTCCTCTTTGAACTCTTCAACACCTTTGCCGCCATTCCCTATAACAGCATGGGCGGCCTTGCCACCAATCTGGACGCCGACCGCCGCTCCATCAATGTGGCGCGAAACCTGGGCGGCTGCATCGGTTCCGCCATCGGCGGCGTGGCGCTCTATCCGCTTCTGGGGCTCTTCGGCGGTCTCGACGAGGCCGGCAACGTGACGGCAGACGCCGCAGGCCAGCGGGCCTTCCTCTATGCCGCGGCAGTGATGGGCCTTATCTGCATCATCGGCAGTCTGGCGCATTACTTCACCACCCGTGAGCGCGTGAAGCAGGAGAGTGCGGACGATTCCAAACTCAGTCTTTTCCAGGTCTTCCGGATGCTGTTCCGCTGCCGTTCCTGGGTCATCAATACGTTCTATGTGGTCTGCTACGGCATCCTGAACCTTTTGATCATGAGCTGTATCAATTACTACGCCACCTATGTGCTGGGTTCCGCCTCGGCCTCCACGCCCATTATGGCGGTGTTCCTGGTCACCTCTGTGGTGGCCACGCTGCTCTGCACGCCCATTGACCAGAAGCTGGGCCGCCGTAAGACCATGGTGCTGGGCTGTGTGATCTATCTGGTGGGTAAGATCTGGTTCGTGATCGATCCCTTCTCCATGATCGGCATCTATACAAACGGCGTTTCCGTGGCCATCGCCATGGCATTTGCCTTCGTGCTCTTCAATACCAACCGCAATAACATCGCCGACCTGATCGAATGGCAGAGCGGCCGCCGAATCGACAGTCTGGTGTCCACCTGTGACAATCTGGCCGCCAAGCTTTCAAAGGCCGGCGCCAATCTTCTGATGACCGGCGCACTGTCTTGGGCCGGCTTTGACGCGGAACTCTCCGCCCAGCCGGCGTCCGCCATCAATACGATCAATGCGCTGCTGGGCTGGGTGCCCGCCATTGTGGCGGCCATCATGCTGGTGATCGCCGTGATCCACCCCATTGAGCGGGAGATGCGGGAATATCACCAGGCAAAGTCCGAAAAGTAACAGAAAGAAGGAAACCGTATGCTCTATATTCTGCTTGGGGTTCTGGTGATCGTCCTGGGTGCTGCCTGCGTGAACGCGGCGCGCATCAAGGTGACGCCCGGTGCGGCGCCCGCCCTGCATCCCACCCCGGAAGGGGAGGCCGTCTGTGCGGAAAAGCTCTCCGCCATGGTGCGGATCCCCACTGTGTCCAAAAATGAGGACGAAGACCTCACGGAGTTCTATCGTCTCCACGCCGAACTGGAACGCCTCTTCCCGCTGATCCACCAAACGCTGGAGAAGCATGATCTCCGCGGCTCTCTGGTCTATCACTGGAAGGGTGCGGATCCTGAGAAAAAGCCCATCGTGCTGATGGGACACCAGGACGTGGTGCCCGCCTCCGACGATGGCTGGCGCGTGCCGGCCTACAGCGGCGAGGTCATCGACGGCGAGCTCTATGGACGCGGCGCTATGGACTGCAAGAGCACCATGCTGGTGGAGCTGCAGGCTGTGGAAGAACTGCTGGCCGAAGGCTTCACGCCGCCCTGCGACCTGTATCTGGCCTTTGGCATCAATGAGGAGACCAGCGGCGATGGTGCGCCCGGCATTGTCCGCTGGATGAAAGAGCGGGGCATCGCGCCCGCCATCGTGCTGGACGAGGGCGGCGTCATCATCGATGAGGCCATCGGCGGCATCACCCGCCCCTACGCCGTCATCGGCATCATGGAAAAGGGCTATATGGATGTGAAGATCACGGCCCGCGGCAAGGGCGGTCACAGCAGCACCCCGCCCAGAAACACCCCTGCCGCCCGCCTCTTTGCCTTTGCAAATGAGATCGAACGCAAGCGTCCCTTCCGCCGCCATATGCTGCCGGAAACCGAGGCCATGTTCCGTGCCATGGCCCCGTCCCTGGGCTTCCCCCTGCGCCTGATGTTGGGCAATCTCTGGCTGTTCAAGCCCCTGGTCCAGCGGGTCATGCCCATGGTGTCTCCCTTCGGCGAGGCACTTCTGGCCACCACCTGCTGCTTCACCATGATGAAGGGCTCTGACGCCGCAAACGTCATCCCCAAGGAACCGTATCTCATCGCCAATCTCCGCCCCAGCGTGCATCAGGGCATGGAGGCCTCGCTTGCCGTCCTGCGCCGCTATGCGAAGAAATATGATCTGGAGATCGAGGTCATCAAGGGCCGGGACGCCTCTCCCGTGTCGAGTATCCATTCGGCCGAATATGCCTATCTGACGTCCCAGGTGGCGGCCTGCTTCCCGGACGTGGGCATTGCGCCCTATACCATTATGGGCGGCACCGACTGCCGCACCTTCTGTGAGCTGACGGAGAATGCCCTGCGTTTTGCGCCCATCCGCGCCACCAATGCCCAGAACAATGCCTGCCACGCCGTGGACGAGCGCATCACCGTGTCCGCTCTGGCGGAGGGTGTGCTCTTCTGGAAGAAATTTATCCGGGAATACCCCCTGTAAATGCGGGATAATCTGTGGTACAATCAGTTTCAGAACGATAGGGGAGGTGCCGCATGGCAGAAATGGAATATATCTGGAAAGACAGAAAACGCATCATCTTCGGCTTGCCCTGGACCTTTACGGTGTATAAGCTGACGAAGGAAAAGCTTTTGATCGAGACGGGCTTCCTCTCGAAGAAGGAAGAGGAAGTGCGGCTTTACCGCATCATGGATCTGACGCTGCTGCGCCCTCTGCGGGAACGACTTTGGGGTCTCGGCACGATCCACTGCTGCACCGCCGACCGCTCTACGCCGGAATTTGACATCCGCCGGGTGAAGAACGCCGGTGAGGTGAAGAATCTGATCTCTGATCTGGTGGAGCAGCAGCGGCAGGAGAAGCGCGTCTCCGCCCGGGAATTCATGTCCGAGGACGATCACGACGTCCTGGACGAACCGGGTATCGATTTCTAAGAAACCGCCCGACAGACCGCGCCGGTCTGCCGGGCGATTTTTTGCATGGATGCCCTGCTCTGCGGAAAATCGGAAATACCACTTGAAAAAGCGCTCCGCCTGTGCTATACTAACAAAGCTATATGCCGGCGTGATGGAATTGGCAGACGTGCCGGACTCAAAATCCGGTCCTGGCGACAGGGTGCGGGTTCGACCCCCGCCGCCGGCACCACAACTGAACCGACAGTTGATACAATTATCAGCTGTCGGTTCGTTATTTTTATGCGGAAAACAGCTGTCATATCAAGGCTTTTTTATTTGCAAATGCACCCATAAAGCAACAAGCCCTTAAGAGAGAAAATTCGTTGCTATCGTTGGACTTTTGCTCACAGATAATCGGCTGTTTTGCGTTGAAAAGAACCCGGTATCGTTGAAATTGTCTATCCGTGGGTGCAAATCAAAACATAGAGAAAAAGGCTCGGAACTTGGAAAATCACCCAGGTTCCGAGCCTTTTTATATCTGCTCCGTTATTTCAATTCCGCTTTTGAAGGTAAAGTTCACCGTCTCATCTGCATTGACTGTGACACGCTCCACCGCTGCCAACCATAGGTCATCATCAAACTCAATGGACATTTCCGCCTGTCCTGCCAGTGTCGCAGCGAAGGCGCTGATGCGGTCATGCTGTTCCTTCCGGTGCTGCCGTTCCGATTCCAGGGTTTCATATTGCTTTTGCATTTTTTCATAGCGGCGGGTGTGACGGTCGTACCGCTCCAGGTATTCTGTCTGGTTCTGTACCTTGATGGTATTCTCCTCAATGCACTGGCGAATCAGTTCCCCTACGATTTCCATCTCCTCTGCCAGGGCAGACTGCTGGGCATTCAATTCCGTGCAATCACACAGAGCGGCTTGTACGAGTCGGATATCTTCCAGAATATGCTCTCGGTCAGCCATCAGCTTACTGAATGCCCGAAGGAAGAGTTCCTTGATGTCCTTCTCATACAAATGTGGAGTGGTGCAGCGGCGTTCACCTTTGAACTTGTCATTGCACTGCCAGATGGTGCGGCGATATTTGTCCGTGGAATGCCACACCTTTGAGCCATATACCGAACCGCAGTCCCCACAGATGATCATAGATGAGAATACACTGGATGCACTGTATCGGCTACCGAGCGCCTTTCGTCTGGAGAATTCAACCTGTACCAAATCCCACTCTTCCGGCTCGATAATGGCAGGATGACTGTTCTCTACATAGTATTGCGGGACTTCGCCCTCATTGACCTTCATCTTTTTCTGCAGAAAATCCACGGTGAACTTCTTCTGCAATCTGGCATCCCCGCGATATTTTTCGTTCTGTAGGATGCTCTCAATAGTGGAGGACTGCCACTTCTCTTTGCCAGCCGGAGTGGGAATGCCCTCCGCTGTCAGAATCTTGCCGATAGCGTGCGGTGTTTTGCCTTGCATGAACAGTCTGTAGATCCGCTGTACCAATGCAGCCTCCTCCGGCACGATCTCCGGCAGACCATCCGCTCCTTTGCGATATCCGAGGAAATGGCGGTACGGCATCGTGACCTTACCGTCAGCAAAGCGTTTCCGCTGTCCCCATGTGACATTCTCCGAGATAGAACGGCTTTCCTCCTGGGCAAGGCTGGACATGATGGTGATCAGCAACTCGCCTTTGGAATCCAGGGTGTAGATGTTTTCTTTCTGAAAATAGACCTCCACGCCTTTCTCTTTCAACTTGCGAACTGTGGTAAGGCTATCGACCGTATTTCTGGCGAATCTGCTGACGCTCTTGGTGACGATAAGGTCTATTTTCCCGTCCAGAGCATCCTGCACCATGCGGTTGAAGCCGTCTCGGTGTTTGGTGTTGGTGGCGGATATTCCTTCGTCCGTATAGACCGCAACGAACTGCCAGTCGGGATTCGCTTTGATGTACTGCGTATAATAATCCACCTGTGCCTCATAACTGGTTAGTTGCTCCTCGCTGTCGGTGGACACACGGGCATATCCGGCAACGCGTCGTTTGTGATGCATATAGGAAGGTATCCCTGTGTGCCTATCCAATGTGGCGGGGATGACCGTAATATTCTTAGCCATATGGTTTGCTCCTCTCAAGTGCTTTTTGTCGGGCGGATTCTTTCATTTCCTCTGTCCAGCTTTCTGCCCTGGAACGGTCTGTCCACCGTTTAACGGTTTCTGAGCCGTCTTTGAAGCAGAATACCAAAGTGTTGTCTTTCTCCGCTCTGATTGCCGTTATTTTATCGTAAAGGGCATCTGTGCTGCCCAGGACTTCCTCGGTAATGGAAATGAGCGTAGTTTCCGGAATCTGCTTGGACGGGCAGTATGCTTTGCCCATCGTGTTAAAGGTGCTACAGATCCACACGGGACCGGTCTTGGTAACCTTTCTGCGGTAGTGCTTTCCGCAGCCTCCGCATACCACCATCCCTGTGAAAGGATATGTATTCTGTTTCACACCGGGATGAGTATGCTTGTCGGCGCGGCGTTTTATCTCCTCCTGCACAGCGTTAAACTGTCGCAGGGAGATGATCGGCTCGTGGCTGTCCGTTATGTGGTATTGTGGCAACTCGCCGTTATTCTGCAATGTACATTTGGTAAGATGGTTTTCGCGGTATGTCTGCTGTAGGAGCAGATTGCCTGTGTAGGCATAATTCCGCAATACACGCATCACGCTGCTCTTGCACCAGGCATTGCCATTGCGGGAGCGAATGCCTTTTTCGTTCAGCATCTTCATGATCGCTGTGATGCCCGTGCCGGAAAGGTAGCTGTCAAAGATCAGCCGGACAGTCTCAGCCTCCTCTGACACGATGATGTACTTGCCGTTATCGTAGCGGTAGCCGAGCAGAGTGCCATTCCAAGGCATCCCATTTTCAAAGTTCCGCTTGATGCGCCATTTCTGGTTCTCACTCGCCGATAGACTCTCCTCCTGTGCATAGGATGCCAGGATGGAAAGCATCAGTTCTCCGTCTGCGCTGATGGAGTGGATGTTCTGCTCCTCAAAGTACACATCCACACCAATCAGCTTCAGTTCCCGTACAGTTTCTAAAAGGGTGACGGTATTTCTTGCAAAGCGGGAGATGGACTTGGTGATGACCATATCCACCTTACCCGCTCTACAATCATTCAGCAGACGGGCAAAGTTCTCCCGATCTGCCCTTGTGCCGGTCAGCGCTTCGTCTGCGTATACACCGCAGAATACCCAACCAGGGTGGCGCTGAATAAGATCATTGTAATAGCTGACCTGTGCCGACAGGGAGTGTAGCATGGCATCCTTGCCGGAGGAAACTCTGGCATAGGCAGCCACTCTGGTTAGCTTTGGTGCTTGCATCTTCTGCAATAGCACCTGTTTGATTCTTCGTTCCATAATTGTCCTCAAATCTCACGAAAAGTATCGCTTTCCCCGTTGAGAACGGAAAGCATCATTTTCGCACCAAGACGAAATCCGATGAGGAAATATTCCCGCTCGGCTTCGTCCAGTATGTGGTTTTGTGCAGATTCCATTTTGTCGACCAATGTACGGTCTGCCTCGTTCAGCAGTTCTCTGAGCCTGTCCCCGCAAGCCACAACTTCCGTCAACGCCTTGGCATATTCGGAACTCTTGCGGAAGGTCATCTCCCAGGGAGAAAGCCGACCGTAGTAAAGGTCATGCAGAATATCCTTGTCCATTATTGCCCCTCCTTCCGATAGGTTGTATCACATATTTGCTCTGAAGGGGTATAATAGCAAGTCATTTCAGCGGAATATACTGCACAAAGATATGCCATATTTCTTCGCCAGAATGTCGCAGCATTTTTGGTAGTCCGCCTCGGTCAGGGTGCCGTTTTTGACCATGCTGCGGAACACCGTAGTGCTTGTGCGGTAACGGAGCAGACGGGCCTGGAGATCATCAGGCTGCTTTTCTGCGGGCGGCAGCGTAGCAGTCTCGACAGCAATATTTGCGGTTCTTGTTGCCATAGCTAACGAACTCCTTTCCGCAGTGCTGGCAGAGCAGTGTGTAATACGCCTGCTTGTTCACCTCGTCCTGGTGACTGTTCCAGTATGCCATCCGGCACTTATCCGAGCAGAACTTCTTTTCCTTCCTGCCAGGGTTCTGCTCAATAGACTTGCCACACTGCTGGCAGACGGACATGCCTTCTGTAGGCGGATGCCGGCGCAGATGGGATTTCACCGTATTGGGTGAAAGATCCAGAATGTCCGCGATGCGTTTGTATCCGTATCCTTTGAGTGCAAGGTTCTTGATTGGTTCTGAATGTATAATCTCATGGCTTTTCCTTTCCAACCCGGTAGGGCGGGTCAAATCTCTACAGATTTTTTTATGAGCAACGGGCGTGGGGTCGCGTGTGCAAATTCGCATAAGTTTTAGAGGGAATTGCCCCTGCAGATCGCTGCCCACAGGGGCCTCCCGGAACTTATGCAGTCATCTGCATGACCTTAATGGCTTCAGGACGGATCAGCTTGCCGTCCAGAAATTCGTAGGCCAGATATCCCACGCATTCCACCATTGCAAACTGCTCG
>SVLW01000035.1 GCA_015067705.1 Oscillospiraceae bacterium | reverse complement strand
TACGGGTGATGTTGTCGTTGGGGACGTTATTGGCCTTTGCCTTGGCGATAACGTCGCGGAGCTTGGAGTTGGAGTCGGGGTTTGCGCCGCCGCCGTCGCGGACAGCAATGACGATTTCCTTACCGATACGGGCGAAGATCTTTGCCTTCGCGGCGTCGGTGCCTTCCTTCTTACGCTTAATGTTGTTCCATTTGGAATGACCAGACATACGATATGACCTCCGAAAAGAATTTGCGTGATCCTCTGTAACGAAGCCCAAAACGGGCAAATACACATTTAGCTTATCTATTATAGCGCATTATGCAAAAGAAAGCAACAGGATTCCCTGCACAAAATCCGGAAAAGCGGGCATTTTCGGTGTGTAGGATATGGACAAAAAGCGTGGATGGATTCTTGTGGTACAGGGGGTTCTGTGATAAGATAAGAACTGACGGAAAAACATGAATTTCTCGTTAATTGGTTATTTTCGGAAAGAGCAGATACGATGGAATTGAATGAAAAAATCCAGGAACTCAGAAAGCAAAGAGGGCTTACGCAGGAAGAACTTTCGGAAGTTCTTTTTGTATCCAGAGCGGCCGTTTCCAAATGGGAATCCGGCAGAGGATATCCCAATATTGATTCGTTAAAAGCAATTGCAAAGTTTTTCGGGGTAACGATCGACGAATTGCTATTGGGGGAAGAATTACTGACGATTGCCGAAGAAGATATCAGACAAAAAGAAAATCGGTATCGAGACTTGGTATTTGGATTGCTTGATTGCGGTATGGTGATATTCTTCTTCCTGCCGTTGTT
Source organism: Oscillospiraceae bacterium (assembly GCA_015067705.1). GTDB lineage: Bacteria > Bacillota > Clostridia > Oscillospirales > QAMX01 > Allobutyricicoccus. The sequence continues at coordinate 20,610 of SVLW01000035.1, read as the reverse complement.
TGGACAAAAGGAAACCATGGGCATTCAGGCGGTGTCCCTGTTATCGTTTACCGGCATCGCATCTTATATCAGAAATATATACAGTGCAGTTGTGATTGGAATGGTTGTGACGGGAATCCTTGTGCTTGCTTTGCAAAATGATCAAGGTACATTTTGGGCAAAGCACAGAAGTAAAGTATCGTTTTCACTCCATGTGGTGGGAACCCTGCTCTTTATCGCAGGTTCACAACCGTATGCAGCATCCCTGCTCTTTGTTTGCCTGATCATCAAGGTAATCATTTGCATGAAAAAGCAATGATACGAAGCGTATCATGGTTGTAACCCCTCGTTTCTTGTACTTCTTCCACCTTTCGCATACAATTCGATTCGGCGAGAGCCAAATCAAAAAAAGGTGGGTTGAGCAAATGAACAAAGAAAATCGGAGACAGTTTTGCACGGCAGCAGGTATGCTTTTTGTGTTCTTGTTATGGACGACAGCGATTCGATTCATGGATGTACAGACAATCGGACCGCAAAATTCAAGCGTTGGATTTGCAACGGTCAATCGGTTTGTGCATCATTTGACAGGGGTTCATATGTCCCTGTATCAGATCACGGACTGGTTGGGTTTGGTACCGCTTCTGTTTGCGGCAGGATTCAGTATGCTTGGATTCGTCCAATGGATTCAGAGAAAAGACTTCATGAAAGTGGATTACGATCTCTTGGTTCTGGGAGGATTCTATATCGTTGTGATAGCGGTATATATACTTTTTGAAGTATTTGTTGTGAACTACAGGCCGGTGTTGATCAATGGTGTTCTGGAAGGATCTTATCCGTCTTCGACAACGATGCTCGTCATGTGCGTCATGCCGACTGCAATGATGCAGTTTCGCGTTCGTATCCATAATAAAATCGCGAAACGATTAATTCTGTCTTTCATGGCTGCATTTGTTTTGTTTATGGTGATTGGCAGACTGCTTTCCGGTGTACATTGGTTTACTGATATCGTGGGTGGGGCTTTGTTAAGCGCCGGTCTTGTCGGGATGTATCGCGCTGTGATTCATTGGAGAGTCCTATAGTTGAAAACGCCCTGCGCAGACTTGTGCAGGGCGTTTCTTTCATTCAATATCCAGTTCCGGGGGCACATCCAGCTCGTCGGACACATATTTGCCGTTTTTCTTGCGCTGGCGGACGCATTCGGTGAGGAGATACTCGATCTGTCCGTTGACGGAGCGGAAGTCGTCCTCCGCCCAGGCGGCAATAGCGTTATAGAGCTTCTGGGACAGGCGCAGCGGAATCTGCTTCTTCTGATTCTCGTTCATGGCTTAATAAAGGCTGCCGGAATTCACGATGGGCTGGGCGTCGCGGTTGCCGCAGAGCACCACCAGGAGATTCGAGACCATGGCGGCCTTGCGCTCTTCGTCCAGAGAGACCACCTGATTCTGATTCAGACGATCCAGCGCCATCTCCACCATGCCCACGGCACCGTCCACGATCATCTTGCGGGCGTCGATGATGGCAGAGGCCTGCTGGCGCTGCAGCATGACGGCGGCGATTTCCGTGGCGTAGGCCAGATAGGTGATGCGGGCCTCTACGATCTCAATACCTGCCTCGTCCACACGGGCCTGGATCTCATCGCGGATGCGGCCTGCCACGATCTCGCTGGAGCCGCGGAGGCTGCCGTCATCGGCGATACCGTCGCCGGTGGTGTCCACGTTGGGGGCTACATCATAGGGATAGAGACGCACGATATTGCGCAGGGCGCTGTCGCACTGGAGGGAGAGGAATTCCTTATAATTATCCACGTTAAAGACGGCCTTTGCGGTGTCCACGATCCGCCAGGTGACGGCGATGCCGATCTCCACGGGATTGCCCAGACAGTCGTTGATCTTCTGGCGGTTATTATTGAGGGTCATGATCTTGAGAGACAGCTTTTTGTTGACGAACTCAACAGAAGTGCTGGCAGTACCGGTGGGCAATGCAACCTGCACCGGCTTCACGTCGCCGCTCTGGTTCAGCTGGGTCTTGGCGGCAGGATTCACCGCCACGCAGAAGGGATTCACAAAGTAGAATCCGTCGCCCTTCAGAGTGCCTACATATTTACCGAAGAGGGTGAGCACCAGAGCCTCCTGGGGTTTTAAGACCTTGAGGCCCAGGAAGAAGATCCATGCGGTGAGAATGTACACGATACCGATGACCAGCGGCAGACCCCGCCCGAATATACCGCCCAGAATGATGGCGGCCGCGGCCAGGAGATATCCCGCGATCAGGGACAGGAGCACCAGCATCCCGTTTTTACGCTTCGAAAGAAGAATCTCATTCATAGTCGTTTCCTCCGATTGATTTGATATCAAAATCATATCAGAATGAATAGCGCTTGTCAAGGGGAAAACGGGAACATCCGGAAGATGCCCGTATTTTCCGAGTGAAAAGCGGTTTTACCGGTTGTTTCCGGAACAGAAAACTGCTATACTATTCTTACATATGTGCAAATCACTGATGAAGGAGAATTTGTATGAAAAAGCAGGTTTTTAACCCCTATCTCCCGAGCTATGAGTATATCCCGGACGGCGAGCCCCGTGTATTCGGCGACCGCCTCTATATTTACGGCAGCCATGACTGCTTCAATGGCGTGGTCTACTGCCAGAACGACTATGTCTGCTGGTCCGCACCGGTGGACGATCTCTCCGACTGGCGCTATGAGGGCGTCATCTATAAGATGGTGCAGGATCCCCGCAACGCCGACACTGAGCATAAGCTCTGGGCGCCCGACGTGTGTCAGGGCAACGACGGCAAGTATTATCTCTACTACTGCCTGGACTTCTTAAAGGAAGTGGGCGTTGCCGTGTCCGACAGCCCCACGGGCCCCTTTGAGTTCCTGGATTTCGTCCGCTATGCAAACGGCGACATCCTGGGCAGCCGCCCCGGCGAGTTCCGTCACTTCGACCCGGGTATCTTCATTGATGACGACAAGCGCATCTATCTGTTCTCCGGCAACTCCCCCCGCTATAAGACCTGGCCGGTGGACAAGGACAGCATGAAGATGGAATTGGAGCAGGATATGATCACCGTCAAGGACGGCCCCTATCATAACCTCCCCATCATCAACGATGCAGACGGCACCGAATACGAGGCACATCCCTTCTTCGAGGCCAGCTCCATCCGTAAGATCAACGGCAAGTATTACTTCATTTATTCCTCCACCTGGATGCATGAGCTCTGCTGGGCAGTGGCTGATTCCCCCATGGGCGAGTATCACTTCGGTGGTGTGCTGGTTTCTAACTCCGATATCGGCGTGAACGGCAACACCGAGGCTCTCAACTATCGCGGCAACACCCACGGCAGCGTGGCTTGCGTCAATGGCAAGTGGTATGTCTTCTATCATCGCCAGACCAACCGTCACTTCTTCTCCCGCCAGGCCTGTGCCGAGGAGATCTATTTTGACGGTGAGGCCTTCCATCAGGCAGAAGTCACTTCCTGCGGCCTGAACGGCGGCCCCCTGAAGGACGAGGGTACCTATGAGGCCCGCATCGCCTGCCACCTCTATTCCAAGAACGGCACCACCGAGAGCCTGCGGGAGCAGCAGGATGAGAACCATCCCGCATTCACCCAGGAGGGCGTGGACCGTGAGGACAACCCCAACCAGTACATTCAGAATCTGCGTGACGGCGCTACCGCCGGTTATCGCTATTTTGACTTCCAGACTGCCAAGATCCTCACCGTGGAAGTGCGCGGCACCGGCTGCGGCGAGATGGTGGTGCGTGACGGCCGTGTGGACGGTAATGTGGTGGCCCGCATCCCCGTGAAGGCAACGGCAGAGTGGGATAAGTTCTCCTCCCTGCTGAATATTGCTTCCGGCAAGCAGGCACTCTACTTCACCTATGAGGGCGAAGGCTATATCGACTTCAATAGCTTCACCTTCTCCAAGTAAGAATCACAGAAAACCGCCGTGGGGCTCTCCCTCACGGCGGTTTTTGAAAGGAATATCTATGACCGAACTCTTAAAGCGCATCAATGAACTGGCGAGAAAGTCCCGGGAAGAGGGCCTTACCGCCGAAGAAAAACTGGAGCAGCTGCGCCTGCGCCAGGAATACCTCGCCATCATCCGCGGCAACTTACAGGGCCAGCTGGACCGCACGTATTTCGTGGATGAAAACGGCAATGAGGAAAAACTGAAGAAAAAAGACGAGTTGAAATCGTGAAGAAAAAGACAGGGGAGAGGAGCCCCTGTCTTTTTGATTTTGATCGATCATTACCATCCACGATTCTGTGTATAATCGGCCAGCTCAGAATAACGGGAATCCAGAACGCGGTAATTGATCTTCATTTCTACGCGGTCAGGCACACAATGGACATCCAGATAGAGCAGAAGCAGAAGGTTCACGTCTTCGTCTTTTGGCATCTGGAAGGGTTTTGGTGGTTGAATCTGTTCGGCAAGCACCCAGGCATCGGAGTAGTATTCGGTAGAGAATCCGTTTTCCAGACCTTCTGCGATGGTGAGATAGGCAGCCCGGTTATCGTTGGGCCAATAGGGTTCCGCCGGTTCTCCCAGCTGGCTTTTCAGAAATTCATAGATATCGGCTATCGCCTGATTCTTCACGACATAATCGTCCGACATTACCTCGCGGTGGAAAATGAAAAAATCGAGATAGTGGGGACTGTCCAATTCCCGGTCAATGGCATCCGGGTAGAAACGTAGCTGCAGCATCCAGGGATCCCCATTGATAATCGTCGGCTCTTTCGGCCAAATGGAATCGCTGGGGCTCCCATCCGCATTATAGAGATAATCCCAGGTTTCTTCTGTAACGTTCAGTAGTTTCTTCACTTTTTCACGTTCCATCAGAAGGTAGTCAAAATACTCTCTGCCGGGGAGGCCGTCATACACACTGTAGTTTGGTGTTTTCCGACAGCCGGGGAACAGCAGACTGAGGATCAGCAAGGTACAAAGCAGTAAACATATTTTTTTCATGTGGTTTCTTCCTCCTCTGAGTTGACAGTTCCTTCCCGGTAAGGTTCTGGCGGCTTCCGGTTACATCCGCAGAAGAGCAGAATTCCGGAGATGCCGAAGAGCGCCGGATTTTCGTAGATCCACAGGCAGAATGCAGGCATCCAGTCCCATAAGAAGGTAGTGGGCAGGAATCTGGCGGGGAGGGCGATGAAAAACATCCCCGCAAAGAGCACACCGCCGCACCATAAGAGCCAGCGCCGCAGGCGGATACTGCGGATACGGAAATCGCTGAAGATGGCAAGCATTGCGGCAAAGGCGGCGCTGAGAGTTCCGAACAGAAAGGGATAGATCAGACCGCGCGCCAGATAATAGGGATCCACCCGATAGGTGATCTTCACCTGTTCTCTGAGCCACGGAACGTAAAAGACCGCAAGCAGCAGCAGAATCAGACCGGGGATTCCCAAAAGCAGGGCCGTGCGGACGCGCATGGGGCGGGAGAGCAGAAATTCATCCGGCGGACGCTTGCCGTATAAAAGTTCGGTAACATCTACCTGCAGGGCACTTGCAATTGACGCCAGCATATCAAGATCCGGCTGCGAGACCCCACGTTCCCAGTTTGAGATGCTTTGCCGTGTGACGATGACGCGCTCTGCCAGTGCCTGTTGGGAGAGTCCCGCATCCTCCCGGCATTTGCGGAGATTGCGTGCGATATTTGCCATGGTGACCTGCCTCCTTTCTTTGAGAACAGTATAAAGGATTCTCTTCTGCTTGTCACGCAGTTTTGCTTTTCCGTGTCGGACTTCTGCCCGCAAAGAATCTTTGCGCGGGAGTATTGGGTGAATTTGTTGTATCCAGGCACATTTTATGATACGATGAAGGCAAAGGAAAGGGGGAGAAACTATGCAGAGATCTATGGCGGTTTCGCTGCTGCTCACAGCGTGTTTTGCATTGCTGCTTTCGGCTTTTCCTTATTTTCCGGATATGGAAGCCCATGCGACTGCTTCCAGTGGTATTTATCTATTGGAGGAATCTGGCGCATGGACAGCGCTTGATTTTCAGATCTCGAAACAGCAGTTTTCCAAAGCATTGAAGCTGCCGTTCCCGATACAATATCGGGTGCAGATCTTCGGTGATCTGCCGTCCTCTCTGACCGGAGGAGCGCCGATCCATCTGACCCTCCAAACCTATTACGGGGAATATCGCGGACGCTATCTTCTCAAGCGTGTGGACTGGGAGGTTCGGGATCAGGCGACGCGACAGCTATTGGAAGGTGTGGGACAGGTCTACTATGGCTGCAGTGATCTTGTCTATACGCAGCAAGGAGAAACCATCAGCGATGATGTCATTGAAACTGGTTTTACCTACTACGCCCTGCCTGGTGATGATTTCCTGATCGGCAGCACGCTGTATCTCACTCTCCCACGGCCGGACGGAACAGAACTGGTCGTGAAAATGGTAAATGATATATAATTATGTCAACTTCTTATGTCAACCCCTCATCACCCATCCATTTTGAAAATACTGCCCAACTCCTGCGCTTCTCTTGTCTTTCGCACTGCTTTCCTTTATACTGGAGGCAGTGTTTTTGATTACCCGGAAACGAGGTTTTTACTTATGAAATTATGGTACGATAGCCCCACTTATGATTGGACCAGAGCGCTTCCGGCCGGCAACGGCTTTTTGGGCTGTATGCACTATGGCAGCATTCAGGAGCATTTTCAGTTAAACGAGGACAGCGTGTGGAACGGCGGTCCCTCCGACCGCTTCAATCCCGACGCGCCGGCGGCTCTGCCCGAGGTGCGCCGCCTCCTACGGGAGGGACAGATTGCCGAGGCCGAGGAACTGGCCTTCTGCGCCTTCTCCTCTCTGCCCAATTACCAGCGCTCTTATCAGACCCTGGGCGACCTCTATATTGATCACCCCAAGCTCAAAAACGCAGAATACACGGACTATCGCCGGGAGCTGGAGCTGGAGACTGGCCTGCTGTCCGCCGCCTTTACGGCGAATAACACCCGCTACACCCGTCGCGCCTTTGTGTCCTATCCTGACCGTGTCATGGTGGTGACGCTGGAGGCCGTGGGCGAGGAGAAACTCCATCTCCTCTGCCGTCTGGACCGCAACCACACCGTGGACAAATGCGGCAAGGTGGGCCGCGACACCATCTGGTTCACCTGTGACCGCACCGAGGGAATCGCCTTCACCACCATGCTGCGCTGCGCCGATACCGACGGCGAGACCGAGATCTTCGGCGAAGTGATGCGTATCAAGAACGCCACCCGCGTCACGCTGCTGCTCACTGCCGCCACCACCTTCCGCGAGGCCGATCCCTTCGCCTGGTGCGAAAAGACCCTGACTGATGCCGCGGAAATGGATGCCGACACCCTGTACGCCCGTCATCTCGCCGACTTCCGCCCCAAGATGGAGGTCATGCGCCTGACGCTGGGCGACAACGCCCGGGATCTGATCCCCACCGACCGCCGCCGGGAAGAATACGCCGCGGGCGCCGAGGATCCGGGCCTTGAGGCGCTTTACTTCCAGTATTGCCGCTATCTGCTGCTCTCTTCCAGCCGCCCCGGCAGTCTGCCTGCCAACCTGCAGGGCATCTGGAATAAGGAATACTATCCGCCCTGGGATTCCAAGTTTACCATCAACATCAATGCAGAGATGAACTACTGGCCTGCGGAGAGCTGCGGCCTGTCCGAGACCCATCTGCCCTTCTTCGATCTTTTGAAGCGCATCCAGAAAAACGGCGCTGTCACTGCCGAAAAAATGTATGGCTGCCGCGGCTTTGTGGCACACCATAACACCGATATCTGGGCGGACACCTATCCCCAGGATCAGTACATCCCCGGCGGTTATTGGGTCATGGGTGCGGCCTGGATGGCCACCCATATCTGGCAGCATTACCGCTACACCCTGGATCGCAAGTTCCTGGCCGACCAGTTTGACACCCTGGAGCAGTGCGTGCTGTTCTTCGTGGACTTTATGGAGCGGGACGAGCGGGGCTATTACGTGACCAATCCCTCCGTCTCCCCCGAGAATACCTACATTCTGCCCAGCGGCGAATTCGGCGCCATGTGCGTGGGCGCCACCATGGATATGCAGATCCTCCGGGAGCTTTTTACTAATTACCTGGATTCCGCGAAAATCCTGGGCGTCGAGAACGAGATCACCGCTGCCGCCGCCGAGCGTCTGGCGGGGCTTTATCCCACGCAGATTGGCACGGACGGCCGCCTGCTCGAGTGGCGCGAGGAATATGAGGAGATGGAGCCGGGCCACCGCCACATTTCCCACCTCTTCGGTCTTGCCCCCGGCAGCGAAATTCATCCGGACAGCACGCCGGAGCTGGCCGCCGCGGCCCGCAAGACTCTCGAGTACCGCCTGTCTCACGGCGGCGGTCATACCGGATGGAGCTGTGCCTGGATCACGCTGCTGTGGGCCCGTCTGCAGGATGCCGCCCTGGCCCACGAGAGTCTCCGCAAGCTTCTGTCTGCCTCCACCTTCCCGAACCTGATGGACAATCATCCGCTATTTGACTATTATGTGTTCCAGATTGACGGCAACTTCGGCGCCGCCTCCGCCATGGCGGAATTCCTGGTGCAGAGCGGTACGGATTTCATCCGTCTCCTGCCGGCGCTGCCCGCGGCATGGCGCGAGGGCAGTGTGGAGGGCATCCGTCTGCCGGGTGCTGCCAGGGCCGACCTCCGCTGGGAGAATGGTCGGCTGACAGACGCGGTCATCACCGCCGATGCCGACTGGGAGCAGACCGTGCTCTATGGCGACAGACGTGTGGAAGTACGATTGAAGGCCGGGGAGAAGTATTGCTTCTTTGGTAAATAAATGATAAAGAGTGCATTTTACGTCTATTGGGTGTAAAATGCACTCTTTTGTTTCTTGCGTGCTATAATAGATACAGAAAACTGATAAACAAAGGGAGATAGAACGAATGACACCAATCGAACAGGAACTTGCGACATTTTGCTATAACGTAGCGCTTCTCAGACGCTATTTTCATCTGACGCAGAAGGAGATGGCGGATGCACTGGAAATCAGTGTGTACAGTCTGCGGAAACTGGAACGGGGCATGATCACGGAAAAGATCACGCTGGATCTGGTCTATTACTTAAATGTACGCTTCGGTGTCCCTTACACCAAACTGTTTTCCCGGGAAATGGTGTGGGATGATCTGGCCGCTTGCAAATTCGATCCGTCTGCGGTATGATAAAGACAGAGTCGAACACGGCGCGCCGTGCATCTTTTGCGGAAATGGAGCGTGAATCTCATGAAAGAAATCTTTACCCGCCGCAGTATCCGGAAATATACCGCCGAACCCGTCAGTGAGACGGATCTTGAAAAGCTTCTGCGGGCCGCCATGGCGGCGCCCTCTGCCGGTAATCAGCAACCCTGGGAGTTCGTCGTGGTGCGTGACCGGGAGGCCATGCAGAAAATCCTGGAGTTCCATCCCTACGCCCGTCCGCTGGACACCGCCAATGTGGCCATCGTGATCTGCGGCGACCGGGAGCGTCAGCGTTTCCCGGAGGATTACTGGGTGCAGGATTGCTCCGCCGCTACGCAGAATCTGCTTCTCGAGGCAGAGCATCTGGGCCTCGGCGCCGTGTGGATGGGCGTATTCCCCATTGACGCCCGCGTCCGGGGTGTGCAGCAGCTCTTCGGCCTGCCGGAGCACGTGGTGCCCCTGGGCGTCATCGCCGTGGGTCATCCGGCGGAAACGCCCGCCCCCAAGGAAAACTATCGTCCCGAGCGTATTCACCTGGAACGCTGGTAAGCAGAAAAGCCCGTCATCCGGCAAACTGCCGGACGGCGGGCTTTTTTTATCCTTTTACTTCCAGCTGCCGTACTTTCACGCCGCTTTTATAGATATACACGGCGTAAAGACAGCCCTCTTCGATGGGCCCCAGAACAAAGACGCCGTTTTCATCAGTGAAAACGGAATCGATGAGCCGGTATCCCGAAAACTCCTGTTTGCCCATTGTATCATAAAGCAGCACGCAGACGGATTCCTGCGCGTCGCCGCTCTCGGACACCACACGGCCGGTTATGATACCGCGCCCGTCGGACGAGAGGCGGATCACGGTTTCCACCTGTTCCGCGCCGCCCGCCCGGATATAAAACCGCTGCAAGACACCCACAAAAGAACACCTCCCCGTACACAGTATATCCTGCGGGGAGGTGTTTGGTGTCTATAGTTCCATGTCGGGGTCGCCGATGATGGCGGGCAGTACCATGGTGGCCACGGTGCCCTGTCCCATAATGCTCTGGATCTCCAGACGGCCGCCGTGGAGCTTCATGATCTCGTCGGCAATGGCCAGACCGATGCCGGAGCCGCGGGCCTTGGAACTGCCCTTATAAAAGCGCTCCTTCACATGGGCCAGCTCGTCCGCGGGGATGCCCGCACCGAAGTCCCGGACGTTGATCACCAGCGTCTGGGCGTCCACATAGGTCTCCACCCGCACGCGCTTGCCCTCGCCGCCGTGCTTGATGGCGTTGTCCAGGAGATTCAGGAATACCTGACGCAGGCGGTTCCGGTCGCCGATGATCTCCGGCAGTTCGTCCGCTTCGTCGTATTCCAGAATGATCCCTTCCCGCCGGATGGAGTCCATATACATGAACACCACATCCTCAATGTCGGGGGTGAAGTCGATGCGCTCCATGCGCATGGCAAGGTGTCCGCTCTCCATACGGGAGAAGTCCAGAAGCTCCTCCACCATGCGGGCCAGACGCCCGGCCTCGCTGGTGATGATGGTGAGGCCCCGCCGGGTCTCCTCGCTCTCGCCGGCGCCGCCGGCCAGAAGCGTCTCGCCCCAGCCGCCGATGGCGGTGAGGGGCGTGCGGAGCTCATGGGAAACGGAGGAAATAAAGTCGTTTTTCAATTTTTCCGAACGGCTGATGGCGTCGGACATATCGTTCAAGGTGCGGCAGAGCTCGCCGATCTCATCGGGATATACGGGATCAATGTGTACGCCGTAAAGACCCTCTGCAATGAGCTGGGCGGTGTCGTTGATCTGCCGGATCGGCACCATCATGGCGCGCAGAGAGCGGCGGTTTGACAGATAGACCAACAGAAGCACCAGCGCACAGACGAAAATCGCAATGCCGGAGAGCTTTACGATCTGTACATTGGTTGCGCGAAGGGAACTGACGCAGCGGATCATGCCGCTGACGCTACCGTCCGCGGCCACAAAGGGAACAGTGGCGGCCATGACGGTCTCGCCGGTGTCCCGGTCGCGTCCGTGCCAGGCGGCCCGGTCGGCGTCCTCCAGGGCGTCCGGGATATCGCTGCCCTGTGGGATGCCGTCCATGCTGCGGCCGGAGGAGGACAGAAGCAGGCTGCCGCCGGCATCCAGATACTGCAGCTCCAGACGATCCCGGTCGGGATAGTCCGCCACATAGCTCTCGGCGCCCAGGCGAATGGCCTCCTGGTCATCCCGGGCGTATTTCGTCAGATATTCCACCGCAAGGGCGGCGCGGTCCGTGAGTTCCGCGCGCAGAGAGAGATAATAATAGGTCGTGACGCCGCAGACAAAGAGCAGCATACACAGGATCAGAATGGTCAGAGAGGCGGCCATGGAGCCCATCACCCAGTGGTGACGGATTCCCTGTTCCTCTTCCCGGGTGTAGAGGGCTTCCTCGGCTGCCTGCGTTTCGCGGGCCTGGGCCATCGTTATGCCTCCCATTTATAGCCGAATCCCCACACGGTACTGATATACTGGGGAGATGCGGGATTTTCCTCGATCTTGAGACGCAGACGGCGGATATTCACGTCCACGATCTTCAGGTCGCCGTAATATTCCTGGCCCCACACGGTTTTCAGGATCTCGTCCCGGGACATGGCCCGGCCGGGATTCTCCAGGAAGGTCTTGACGATCATGTATTCCACCTGGGTCAGCTCGATGCGAACGCCGTTTTTCAGAAGCGTCCGGCTTTTGAGATTCAGGGCGAAGGGGCCGCTGATGATCTCGTCGCTGGGGATGCTGCTGCCGCCCAGGCGGCGCATCAGGGCGTCGATGCGGGCGGTGAGCTCGGCAGGGGAGAAGGGCTTTGTGATATAATCGTCTGCGCCGGTCATGAGGCCGGTGACCTTGTCCATCTCCTGAGAGCGGGCAGTGAGCATGACGATTCCCATATCAGAGCCGCGGGCGCGGATGCGGCGGCAGATTTCATAGCCGTCGATACCCGGCAGCATCAGATCCACCACCATCAGCACCACATCCCGATGCTGTTCCAGCACCTGGAATGCTTCTTCACCGCTGCCGGCCTCCAGCACGTCATAGCCTGCGCGCTTCAGATTGATGACCACAAAACTGCGGATATTATCTTCATCTTCAATGACCAGGATTTTTTTCATGCGATACCTCCGTCCGGATGATCTTGTATATCCAAGGGAATCTCCGCCAGTTCCGCCTCATCAATGAGGGAGAAATACTGAGGGAGAGAAGTTTTCGTGTAATAGTCGTCCATGATTTCATAGGGTCGCAGGGCGTAAAGCCGGCCTTCTGCGGCGGCAAGGGGCTGCAGGACACAGATTTCAGCGGTGGTTTCCGCGTCCTCTCCGGAGAGGACATAGACCTCCCAGAGGGCTCTCTGAGATCCTTCCCCGTCCGCTTTCAGGAAAAAGAGCGTGGAGGAAACGTCGTCCGCCGTGACACCGGGCGCGGGCAGGATGCTGTCCCGCATCCGATCCGGCAGGCGGAAAAACCATCCCTCTTCCCACTGGTGATAGGTGGTATAAAGCTCAATGGGTTCCGAAAACTCGTCACAGCGATACCAGTCCACCAGCATGGGAATCGACGTCACACTGCCGTTCTCGTGCTCGATCACCCGGGGACGGGGCAGTTCCACCGTGCCGTCCTTATTCACATCGGTGCAGTATAGCGGCAGATCCCGGGCGGTCAGATCACTGACGCCGGTGAGCGAGGAGCAGTAAATATTGCGAAGCTGTCCGTCCGTGGCCAGAATCACATCGGTGACGATGCCGTCGGACGCTGTCGGCCCCTCACAAATCAGGGCAGAGCGGTCAAACCCGATGTTTTCTACCGAAATGCGCTGCGGATCCAGACCCTGGGAGAGTTTCACCGGCTCGGAACTGTAGAGTCCGCCGGAGCGATAGCGCAGCATCACCGCCTGCCAGGTCCCGGCGCTGTCTTCGGTCAGATAGAGAATTTCTTCGCTGCCGTCCCGGTCCAGATCGGCGGTGAGCACTTCCTGTGCCGCGCCGCTGTACAGGGTTTCAAACCGTTCGTCGTACCATGCACAGACCGTCATACCCTTCAGCGCGGAACCCTCCAGCGCCCAGGACACCACGATGCCCACGGTGCCGTCGGTGTGCAGCTTTGGGAAATACAGGGCGTCGATGCCGCTGCCGCGGCCGGTGATGCGGGCCAGAAACTCCGGCTTGTCCCCGGTCTGGCGATAGATCTCCACGGCGGGATCCTCCCCCCGCATGAGACAGGATACCAGCTCCGGCACGCCGTCGCCGTCAAAATCCACCTCGCCGGCGGAACCGGCCAGTGCGCCGGATCCCGGCGTCAGATAGGACACGGCGCCGGATAAAAGCGATGCTGCCTGATGGGGAAGCAGTTCTTTCTGTACCTCGGTACGGGGCAGCGTCAGAAGTGCCGCAGGATCGGCCTGACAGCCGGACAGAAGAAATAAAAGCGCGCACAACAGGAGCAAAATCGATTTGCGCATACTTCCTCATCCTTTCCGGTGTCTGACTGGATACCCCACCAGTCAATAGTTTACCACAAAGAAACGCTTTTTTCAAATATGTTCCGGGATTTTTCCGGAATTTGCCTGAGAATAGAGAATTCCGGAAAGGATCAGGCTATTTTTACGGTATGATGAAGGGAAAAACGACACATACTGATGCTAAGAAAAGCCGCTCTTTCCTGCGGCAGGATCAAGGAGGAATGGGCCATGCCCTTCAAACGAAAGAAAATCGCCGCGGTATTTCTCGCGGTGCTCATGCTTTTCGCCATGGCGGCGCTTCCACAGATTTCCCGGACACAGGCCGCGGTGTACAGTTGGGGCTCCTCCGGCCCCATGGTGACGAAGATCCAGAATAATCTGAAAAAATGGGGGTATTATTCCGGCGCAGTGGATGGCGTGTTCGGCGGCGAGACCTCCCGGGCCGTGCGGCAGTTTCAGCGGAAGAACGGCCTTGCAGTGGACGGCATCGTGGGCAGCAGCACCCTGGCGGCACTGGGACTATCCGGTTCCTCCGGCGGCGGTTCTGCCGCGGGGAACCAGAATTCCAATCTCTACCTGCTGGCCCGGATCATCTCCGCGGAGGCCCGGGGCGAGCCCTATGAAGGTCAGGTGGCAGTGGGGGCCGTGGTGCTGAACCGGGTGCGGCATCCCTCGTTCCCCAATTCCCTGTCCGGCGTGATCTATCAGAACGGCGCCTTCACCGCCATTGTGGACGGTCAGTTCGACCAGCCCATCTCCAGCTCCGCCTACCGTGCCGCACGGGACGCCATGAATGGCTGGGATCCTTCCGGCGGGGCGATTTATTACTATAACCCCGTGAAATCCACCAGCAAATGGATCTTCTCCCGCCCGGTGATCAAGACCATCGGCAACCACGTCTTTGCCAAATGAAAAACGCACACGCCCTTTCACAGGGTGTGTGCGTGATGCTTAAAAATTCGTGGCAAGAACCGCGGCGCGGGTCTTTTCCAGGAAGTCCTGGACGTGGATCACCTCGCCGGTGCGGGCGCTTTCGATGGCGGCAAAGACATGGGCCACGGACTGGAGGTTATCCTCCACGTTGGTTTCCATGGCGGGGCCGCCGGAGAGCCATTCGGTGAACTGCTGGATGAGCCAGGTGTTGGCCCACTTGGGCTGTTTGAGGAGCGGGATGGGCGTGCCGTCGCCCTCTTCCGCCCGGGCAATGGTCTTTTCCGGGTCATAGGGCAGCACTTCCAGCTGGCGCTGGTTGAGGATCAGGGTGCCGCCCTTGCATTCTGCGCGGAAGTACTCATGACTCCACCAGTTTAAGGTGACGGCGTTGGTCTTGGCGCCCTCGTACATGGCTTTCACACCGTTTTCAAAGGTCATGGTCACCAGGGCGTTGCAGTCGCCGTGGAATTCGCCCCAGGAGGGCCGCCAGGTCTGGGCATAAATGGTTTTGCACTTCGCCCCGGCCAGATCGGCCAGAATGTCCAGATGATGGACAGAGCCCTCCAACATCAGGGGATGATCCATTTCGTGGCGGAATTCGCCCCAGCTGCCGTATTTCCGGCAGTCACAGGTGAAGCGGGTGACGAGATAGTCAAGCTCGCCCCAGTTACCGCCGCGCAGCTCCTGCCGCAGGGTGGTCTTGTCCTGGTCAAAGCGATGGCTCATGGTGACCGCCATCTTGAGGCCGGAACGACGCACCTTTTCCGCGATACGCACCGCGCCCTCCAGAGTGTCGGCAATGGGTTTTTCCGATAAAATATGCAGGCCGTAGCGGATGGCCAGATCCACGATCTCCTCGTGATAGGCGGGATTCACCACATTGATGCAGAAATCCGCCGGACAGCTGCGGAAGGCCTCCTCGGCACTTTCAAAGCACTGGGATTCCGTCAGATGCAGATGTTCTCTTGCAAAGGCATGCGTGGAGGGATCCCGGTCGCAGACCGCCACCACCTCAATGGTGCCGTCCGCCACGTTGGGCGGCAGGAAATCCCGGCACCACCACTGGCCCCAGGAACCAAGTCCTACTAAAATTGCTTTATACGCCATAAAATTGCTCCTTTTCTCCGCGTCACAGCTTTTCCGTCGTCCACAGGATGCCGCGGCGCAGGATCTCGCGGAACTGGGGATGGGTATAGGACGTGGGGCCATGACCGGGCTGCAGGCAGAAGACGCGTGCATTGCCGTGCTGCTTCGTCCAGGCAACCGTGGGGAAATTTTTGGCGTAATCGCAGGTCATGAGCACTTCAACGCCCGGCACGTCGGCGACGCCGTCGCCCTCATAGGCCTCGTCCGTCATATCAAAGTCCGGGATCCCCTTCATAATGGGATGCTCCGGCGCGGCATTCCGGAAGGACATGGGGATATCCAGTTCATAGTCCCGATATTTCTTCGGGTCATATCCCGTCAGTTCCGTCCAGTAGGGCCACTGTTGGAATGCCAGAATGGAGTGGTGCAGCACCACGATGCCCTGCTTTGCTTTGCCCAGATTCTGGAAAGCGTCCAGTGCGCGGCCTTCATACCAGGGGCCGTCGTTCACCGGTGTGGGCAGCCACATGGTGTAGAGCACGATGGCGTCATAGCTGTCCCGCACTTCCTGAGAGCTGCTGGTGAACTGTTCTACGTGCTGGATATAGGGATGGATCTCCGGCATACTCTCAAAAAGTTCCTGAAACGGGCAGACTTCGTAAGAATGGTGGGCCACCACCACGGCGACCTTCAGTTTTTTCTGTTCCATGGAATTCTCTCCTTTATGGCTCTGTTGTTTTCCGGGAAAAGGGATTGTCTGAATTTATGGGTGAAAAGCCACTCTACGGCTATTATAGCAAGTTTTTCAGAACTTGCAAGAGGAATATCCCGCCGTTTTTTGCCTGCGGAGGAAAAAAGAGATTGACATAATCACATACGCTATGCTATAATGGCAAAGGCAAGGCTAGAACTATGCACTTTTATCGGAAATTCCCGGATTTTTTACGTGCAGTTTTCATTTTCAGCCATATGATATTGCAGGCTTGTTACTGATCAAAAACGTAACGAAAGAGAGAGCCCGGGACCCTTCGCGGCCTGGTTTTCGGCCCGCAGAAGCTGTCTCGCTCATTAACAAAAAGAGGGTGCAATTTTTTGGATAAATATGTAATTCACGGCGGGAAACCGCTTTATGGCGACGTATCCATCAGCGGATTCAAAAACGCCGCGGTGGCAGTGATCACCTCCGCCATTCTGGTAGAGGGCACTTGCGTCATCGGCAACGTGCCGAAGATCAGCGACGTCACGGTTCATCTGGAAATCTTAAAGCGCATGGGCGCCGGCGTCCGCCTCCTGGACGACACCACGGTGGAGATCAACTGCACAAAGCTGCGCGGCCCCAAGGCCATTTTTGATGATCTCACCCGCAAGACCCGTGCCTCTACTTATCTCATGGGCGCGGTGCTGGGCCGTTTCGGCAGCGCACACGTTTCCATGTCCGGCGGCTGTGATCTGGGCTCCCGTCCCATTGACCAGCATATCAAGGGCTTTGAAGCACTTGGCGCGGAAGTGGAGATCAAAAACGGCGTGATTCATCTCACCGCCCCGAACGGCCTCCACAATTCCCGCATCAGTTTTGACCAGCGCACCGTGGGCGGCACCATCAATATCATGATGGCTGCGGTTCGCGTACCCGGTCAGACCATTATTGAAAATGCCAATAAGGAACCGCATATCGTGGATCTGGCGAACTTCTTAAATGCCATGGGCGCCAACATCACCGGCGCCGGCACCGACGTCATCAAGGTGCGCGGCGTGCGTCGTCTCCACGGCGGCACCTATCATATCATCCCCGACCAGATCGAGGCCGGCACCTTTATGGCGGCTGTGGCTGCCGCCGGCGGCGACATCACCATCCACAACATCATTCCGAAGCATCTGGAGTGCATCGCCTCCAAGTATGAGGAGATGGGCGTGGAGATCGAGGATCTGGACGATGCGCTGCGTGTGCGCCGTCTGGGCGCGCTGCGCCGCACCAATGTGAAGACCATGCCGTATCCCGGCTTCCCCACGGATATGAATCCCCAGACTGCTGTGCTGATGTGTCTGGCGCAGGGTACCAGCATCATGACGGAGGGCGTGTTCCAGGATCGTTTCCGCTATGTGGACGAGCTTCGCCGCATGGGCGTCCGTGCACAGGTGGACGGTCAGATCGCCGTATTTGAAGGCGTCGGAACGCTTACCGGCGCTCCCGTCCAGGCCACGGACCTGCGTGCGGGTGCGGCCCTCATCATCGCCGGTCTCGCCGCACAGGGCGTGACGGAGATCACCAACATCGAGTATGTGGAACGCGGCTATGACAACATGGTGGAAAAGTTCCGCACGCTTGGCGCCGACATTTCCCTGGTGCGGGAACTGGACGACGCAGAGATGTTGGTCAACGCATAAAGACTTCCCTGCAGGAAAGGCAAACCGCCTTTCCTGCTTTTTTCATTTTGTGCGGAATATCCGAAAAACAGGATCAGAATAACAGGTTGGAACCATTCGGTTTTTGGACAGGCTTTTCCAAATTCGAATGGTTTTCTTGTTTTCTGTCGAATGAATGATTTGAAATTTTCGATTTTCCGTCTGCGATTGATCTTTCGAAATTTGTTCTGAATTTTACAAAAGTATGGAATCTCATGATCAGAACGCACAAAAGAAAACGCTGGGACACGCGTTCTGTTTATGTATATTGTGAACAAAAACGGACTTGCAATTTCAGCATCATACACAAAACCAAATGTATAAATTAAGAAGAATTAAAACTACAAATTGTATATCTTCCCAGAATATTCCAGTATGCATAGATTTGCGGCCGTCCGCTTGTGCAGATGCCACAAAAACAGGCTGTATGCCGCGTTTTGACAATATCAAAACAATTTCGTATACTAAGTGTGCAAGGCAGGAATAAAACGTGTCAAAACAAAAACAAATCTTGCAAAGTAATCTTGTGAAGGAGGATGCATTTATGATGAATATCGGACGTGAAAAAGAAGTGATTTTAAGCGAGGCCGACCTCAAGGATTTTGTGGCGGCGCTGGATAAATGTCGTGAGGGCGTGTACCTGGTGACGGATGAGGGCGACCGCATCAATCTGAAGTCCCAGTTCTGCCGGATCATTGGCCTTTATCAGGTGATTCACGGCGGCAGATTCTCCGGCGGCCGTCTGGAATGTGAAAACAGCGAAGACGCTGCGCTCCTGTTCCGCTTCAATATCTACGGCGCATAACGTGCCATGGATACCAAAGAACATCTCATAGACTCCTGCTTTGTATGACCCCTGCGATCTTTTTCGGATCGTGGGGGTCATTTTCTTTCCAAAAATGGACAAGGCTTCTTTTATCGTGTATAATGAAACGTGGAATATCAGTTAATAGAGGAATCGGTATGGCGAATACATTCTATAAAAATCAGATCGAACGCGTCCGCATCGAGGGCTACACCTCCGAGGGCGCGGGCGTGGCGCATATTGACGGACAGGCGCTCTTTATCCCCGGCACGGTGCGGGGAGATGACTGCACGGTGCGGGTGGTGAACACCCGTTCCCGCTTTGCCTGGGGCCGGTTGGAGGAGCTCCATACGCCCTCGCCCTATCGGTCGCCCGCCGACTGTCGGGCCTATCCCGCCTGCGGCGGCTGTGCCCTGCGGCATATGACCTATGAGGAAGAATTATACATGAAGTCTTCCCACGCGGTGGAGACCATCCGCCGCATCGGCGGCGCGGAGCCCTTCTATGACGGTATCCTGGGCGCGGCGGATACCGCCGGTTATCGCAACAAAGCCCAGTATCCGGTGCGCTTCCAGAAGGGCCGCACCGTGGCGGGATTTTATAAAAGCGCCACCCATGAGGTGGTGCCCTGTGACGCCTGCCGCATCGAAAGCGCCGCCTCCCGGGCGATCCTCCGGGCAGTGCTGGAGTACATGAAGAAATACCGCGTGTTTGCCTATGACGAGGAGACGGGGCGCGGCACCGTCCGCCACGTCTATGTGCGTTCTTCCCGAAACGGCAGCGCGCTGGCCTGTATCGTGACGGCGAAGCGGAGCCTGCCGGAGGAAAAAGCGTTGGTGGAGCTGATCCGCCGGGCCTATCCTCAGACCGCCGGGGTGCTTCTGAACGTCAATACCCGCCGGGATAACGTGATCCTGTCCGGTGAAAACCGTCTGCTCTGGGGAAAAGACAGCATTGAGGAAACGCTTCTGGGCTATCGCTTCCGGCTTTCTGTGGATTCCTTCTTCCAGATCAATCCCGCCCAGACCGAGCGGCTTTATGCCGTGGCCCGGGACTATCTGGGCGAGGGCGTAGGGGAGCTTCTGGATCTCTATTGCGGCGTGGGCAGCATCGGTATCTGCCTGTCCGGTAAGGCACAGCGCCTCACCGGCGTGGAAATCGTGCCCCGCGCGGTGGAGGACGCCCGGGAAAACGCCCGGCGCAATGGCATCGAAAATGCCCGCTTCTTCGCGGCGGATGCCGGCGAGGCCGCGGCAAAACTGGTGGCGGAGGGCTATCGCCCGGATGCTATCGTGGTGGATCCGCCCCGCAAGGGCATGGACGCCGCCTGTATCGACGCCATTGAAAAGCTCTCTCCGGAGAAACTGATCTATATCTCCTGCAATGTCTCCACCCAGGCCAGAGATATCGCCCTCCTGCGCGACCGCGGCTATGAAGCAAAACGCCTGACCGCCGTGGATTTGTTCCCGAGAACGCATCATGTGGAAACGGTAATCCTTTTAAGTCGGAAAGATGTCCACGAGCGAATCAAGTTCGATGTGAATGTTGAGGAATTGATGGAAAATTCGAATTGATAAACTGGATTCGACAGAGGAATGTTTTATGATAAGAAAAGTAAATGAACAAGAACTTTCTAACTGCGTAAACGTAATAAAAGAAAGCTTTATTACAGTTGCAAATGATTTTGGTTTTACTATTGAGAATGCACCAAGATTTACCGCATTTGCAACAACAGAAGATAGATTAA